>CAZDGH010000431.1:0-2167 GCA_964504805.1 uncultured Myxococcales bacterium
CGGCGCCGACGAGGACGGCGACGGCGCCGTCGACTGCGACGACCGCGACTGCGAGGGCTTCGCCGGCTGCCTCTCGGAGGTGTGCGACAACGGCCTCGACGACGACGGCGACGGCGCCGTCGACTGCGCCGATCCGTACTGCGACGGCGACCTCGCCTGCGGCCCGGGCACCGAGGACTGCGGCAACGGCGCCGACGACGACGGCGACGGCGCCGCCGACTGCGCCGACGCGGGGTGCGCCGCCGATCCCCGCTGCGCGCCGCCCGACGAGATCTGCGACAACCGGGTCGACGACGACGGCGACGGCGTCCGCGACTGCTTCGACGAGGACTGCGCCGCGGACCCGGCCTGCGGCGAGGACTGCGGCAACGGGACCGACGACGACGGCGACGGCTCGATCGACTGCGCCGACGTCGGCTGCGGCGGCGATCCCGCCTGCGCCGGCACCGAGCAGTGCGGCAACGGCGTCGACGACAGCGGCGACGGCGCCGCCGACTGCGAGGATCTCGGCTGCGCCGGCGATCCGAGCTGCCCGCCCGGCGCCGGCGCCACCGGCGCGCCCTGCGCCGGCCACGGCGACTGCGCCTCCGGCGTCTGCTTCAGCGAGGCGCAGCTCGGCTGGCCCGGCGGCGCCTGCGCCGGCTTCTGCGCCCTGGACGGCTCGGTGCCGTGCGGCGGCGCGGACGTCTGCGTGGACTACGGCCTCGACGGCGGCGTCGGCGTCTGCAGCCCGCCGTGCGGCGGCGGCTGCCGCTCGGGCTATGCCTGCGATCCCGCCTCGCAGGCCTGCGTCTTCGCCGGACCGATCCCGGTCGGCGACGCCTGCGCGGCCGACGCCGACTGCGGCGCCGGGGCCTGCCTCACCCAGGCCGCCACCGGCTGGCTCGGCGGGTACTGCTCGGCGTCGTGCGTCTTCGGCGCCGGGGGGAACGGCGGCTGCCCGTCCGGCGCCACCTGCGTCCAGAGCACCGGCGGCGATCTCTGCTTCCAGGACTGCGCCGGCGACCGCGACTGCCGCGGCGGCTACGTCTGCGATCCCACCTTGCGGGTCTGCGCCTTCGACCCCGGCGGCGCGGTGGGCGATCCGTGCACGGTCCCGGAGGAGTGCTCCACCGGTGGCTGCCTCACCGAGGGCGCGAGCGGCTGGCCCGGCGGGTACTGCTCCGCAGATTGCTCGCAGGTGGGCTGCCCCCAGGGCTCGACCTGCCTCGAGTCGTCGGGCGGGTTCCTCTGCTTCGACGACTGCGTCCGCAGCGCCGACTGCCGCCCGGGCTACGTCTGCGACGGCGCGGCGCAGGTCTGCGTCTTCGTCCCCTAGGAGGCCGCCATGGACCGGGCCGGGTTCCAGGAGGCGCTGCTCTCGGTGATGGAGCGGAAGGTGCACTGGGCCTGGGAAGGCTTCTCGACCGGCCTGGTCCCGAAGCGCCTCCTGCACGTGCACCTCGAGCAGGAGTACGAGGTCTACGTCCGCGACTTCCCGGTGCTCGTCGCCCGCGCCTACGTGCAGTGCCCGATCGCGGCGGTCCGGCGGGAGCTGGTCGAGAACGTCTACGAGGAGGAGACCGGCGGCCTCGCCGCGGGGCGGCCGCACCCGGAGCTCTTCCTCGAGTACCCCCGCGGCCTCGGGATGGAGCTCTCGCGCTTCGAGCGCGTCCGCCTGCTGCCGGGCGCCGCCGCGTACCGGGCGACGATCGACCGCTTCACGAAGGACGCCGGCTGGGAGCCGGCGGCGGCCGTGACGACCCTCTTCCTCGAGGGCACGCCGCACGATCGCGGCGAGCTCGACCCGGCGGCGCCGAAGCGTCCCGCGCCGCCGCTCGAGGAGCACCCGCTGGTGAGGCACTACGGCCTGCCGCTCGAGCGCCTCGCGCTCACCAGGGCGCACCGGTCGGTCGAGGGCAGCCACCGCGCCTCGGCGTGGCGCTCGATCCTCGATCACGTCGAGGCGGAGCGCCGGCCGACGGTGCTCGGTGCGATGGAGGAGGCGCTCTCCGCGTGGCAGACGTACCGCGACGAGGTCGCGGCGGCCTGCGGCCTCGCGCGCGGCGAGGGCGGCGCGGCGCGCCTGGCGCGGTGCGCGGCCCGGACCCCCGCGTCGTGAGCAGGGCCCGGAGGTTGTTGGGGCGCCCCCCCGTAGGGGCGGCCGCCCGATGTGGTAATTAGGCTT
>CAZDGH010000431.1:2177-4646 GCA_964504805.1 uncultured Myxococcales bacterium
CGAGGGCGGCGCGCCGCGCCTCGCTACTTCTGCGGCCTGAACCCCGGCTTCTGGAGCTGGCCCGTCAGGTTGATGGTCCGCCACCCGTCCTTGCCGGCGGGCAGGGCGAAGTTCGCCATGTTCTTCAGCATCTCGTTGCGGTTCCACCACTCGTCCGACGGGCGCACCTTGAGCTTGCCGACGAGGCTCGACGAGGCGAGGCGCGGCGCGAGGCGGATCACCGTGCTCTCGAGCTGCGCCTCGAGGTCGGCGCCGCTGATGGTGAAGGCCTCCACGGTCGCCTTCCCGGCCTCCACCGGGACGCGGGCGTCGAGGGTGCCGAGGACGATCTTCGGCAGCTCGAAGCCCTGCACGTCGCCGCCGTTCAGCGTCAGCGACTCGCCCTTCAGCACCAGCTTGCCGTTCGCCTTGGAGAAGTCCTTGCCGTCGGAGGCGAGCTCGAGCTCGAAGCTCGAGACCAGCCCCTCGAGGTCGAGGCCGGCGAGCGCGCGGAGCGGGCTCTTGGCGAGGAGGAACCGCTCGCCGCGGGCGGCGATCACCTGCTTCTCCTTGCCCTTCTCGAAGCGGCCGGAGAGCTCGCCGCCCCAGGCCTCGGCCTCGAACGAGAACGCCTTGTCGCCGCGGAGCAGCGGCAGCACCTCGGCGTTCACCTGCACCCGATCCACGGTGATCTTCTGCGGTCCTGCCGGCGCCGGCGCCTCGCCCTCCGCGCCGCCCTCGGCCGCGGCCGCGGCGCCGCCGTCGTCCTCCACGCGCATCGCCACGTCGCGGAGCACCAGGCCGGTGACGCCGGCGAGGCGCACCGAGCCGATCTCGAGCTCGAGCCCGGCGCGGTCGCGCGCCTCGTGGACGATCCGGTCGCGGAGCGCCTCGTAGGGGAACGACAGGTAGAAGAACCCGAGCAGCGCCACGTTGAAGAACGCGGGGTAGCCGAGCCACTTCATCCAGGGCTTCGCGAGGAGGCGCTTCGTCATGACTGGGTCAGCTGGTAGGTGGAGACGGTGACGGAGGCGTCGAGGAGGTTCGGATCGTCGTTGCGGCCACGGATCCGCAGCTTCTCGACCTTCACCAGGTGCGGGCTCTTCTCGATCTCGTTCACGAACGAGGAGAGCTTGAGGATGTCGATGCGGGCGAAGTTGATCTCCACGGTCGAGCGCTGCACGCCGTCGCCGGCGGCGGTGTTGCCGCGGTCCTGCATGTCGCCGATCGGCACCGACTGCTTCTTGGCGAGCTCCTCGAGGTAGCTGAAGAGCCGGACCGGCGGGCCCTTGATGCGGGCCTCGATCCGGCCGCGGGCCGCCTCGGCCTCCTCGTAGCCGGCGGCGAGGATGGCCACCTTGGTCATCATCGTCCGCTTCTCCTCGATGGCGACCTCGCGGGCGGCCATCGAGCGGCGCACCGAGACCAGGCCGAGGACGAGGCCGGCGCCGAGGAACGCCGAGACCAGGAGCGAGATCATCCGGCGCTCGCGCTGGGAGAGGCCCGCCCACGCCTCACCCGCCTTGGCGACCGTGTCGCGGAAAGGAAGCTTCGCCATTCGCTAGCCCGCCTTGTCGGCGTTCTGGCCGCAGGTGTACTCGGCCTCGAGGGTGAACTCGATCTTCTCTTCCTTGTTCTTCTGCACGCGTCCCCGCTTCACCTCGCCGAAGCACGACGACTTCTTCAGCCCGGCGACCACCTGGTCCACGCCGTCGAACGAGTCGACCACGCCCTTCAGCCGGAGCCGCTGCAGGGTGAGGTCCATCTCCTGCATCCTGAGCGGCACGTCCGCCGGCATCTGCCGGTTGGCCTCGACGAAGATCTCGATCGCCGAGGCGGTGGGGATCTGCGACGCCTTGGTGTCGCCGCCCTGGAGCTTCGAGACGGCGAGGGTGAAGTCCTTCTCGCAGGTCTTGAGGATCTTCGTGGTCACCTTGCAGAGCTGGTCGTCGAGGGCCTTCTCCTGCTTCTTGAGGGTGAAGCTCCGGGCCCAGGCGTTCGTGCCCACGAGCAGCACCAGCACCGCGGCGAACGCCACCAGCCGCGAGACCTTGCCCTTCAGGTAGTCGAGGTCGCCCTTGTAGGCGAGCTCGCCCTTGCGGAGGTTGAGGAGCTTGCCGCCGCGGGCCTGGGCGCGCATCGCCAGGCCCAGCCCGAGCGGCAGCAGCGGGAGCGCCTCCTCCGACGGGCCGGGGCCGGGGCCGACGATCGGCCGGAGCGGCAGCACCTGCACGCCGAGGTCGCGGGCGAGGAGCTCGGGGAGGCCGCGGAGCTTCGAGGTGCCGCCGCAGACGTGGATCGCCGAGACGGTGCGCCGCGATCGCGCCTGCGCCGCGCGCAGCGACGAGCGCACCTCGCGGACGAGGGGCTGCACGCCGCGGACGAGCGCCGCCTGGGCGCGGGGATCGGCCGCCGCCTCCGAGACGTCGCCCTCCGTCTCCTTCCAGGCCTCCGCCTCGGCGTCGCTGACGCCGAACTCGCGGGACAGGG
>CAZDGH010000432.1:0-4619 GCA_964504805.1 uncultured Myxococcales bacterium
CCGGGCAGACCTACGACCTCGCCGCGCGCGAGACGAAGGTCGGCAAGGGCGAGGGCAACGACGTCGTCATCGCCGACGCCACCGTGTCCCGCAGCCACTTCTCGATCGTCCGGGACGGCGACCAGTACACCCTGCGCGACCTCGGCTCGACCAACGGCACCTGGCTCGACGACGCCAGGATCCGCGAGGCGTACCTGCGCCCGGGCGCGCGGATCAAGGCGGGCGAGGTGCTCCTGCGCTTCGTGCCGGTCGCCGAGGCGATCGACCTCGGCGCCGCCGGGCGCGAGCGGCTCGGCGACCTGGTCACCCGGAGCCCGCGCACCAAGGAGATCTTCGCGCTGCTCGAGAAGATCGCGCCGACCGACGCCACCGTGCTGCTCCTCGGCGAGACCGGCACCGGCAAGAGCGCGCTCGCCCGCGCCATCCACCAGACCTCGGGGCGCAAGGGCGGGCCGTTCGTGGTCATCGACTGCGGCGCGGTCTCGAAGTCGCTGATCGAGAGCGAGCTGTTCGGCCACGAGAAGGGCGCGTTCACCGGCGCCACCCAGCTCCGCAAGGGCGCGATGGAGGCGTGCGCCGGCGGCACGCTCTTCATCGACGAGATCGACGACCTGCCGCTCGAGCTCCAGCCGAAGCTGCTCCGCGCCCTCGAGGACCGCGTCATCATCCGCGTCGGCTCGCACACGCCGGTGAAGCTCGACCTGCGCATCGTCGCCGCGAGCAAGAAGGACCTGCGCACCGAGGTGGCGGAGGGGCGCTTCCGCGAGGACCTCTACTTCCGGCTCTCGGTGGTGGTCGTGCCGCTGCCGTCCTTGCGGGAGCGCCGCGAGGACCTGCCGCTCCTCGTCGACCACTTCCTGGAGAAGCCCGGCGCGTTCGCCGAGCTGCCGCGGCCGGTGCAGGAGCGGCTCCTCGGCCACACCTGGCCGGGCAACATCCGCGAGCTGCGCAACGTGGTCGAGCGCGCCTCGTACACCGGCGAGCTCGACTTCCTCGATCCGATCCAGTTCCCCGTCGAGCGCGGCGGCGCCGAGTCGCCGCGGCTGCTCACCGACTACGGGCGTCCCTTCAAGGAAGCGAAGGAGGCGCTGGTGTCGAGGTTCGAACGCGAGTACGTTCGACAGCTCCTGGCGCGCTGCGAGGGCAACATGGCCCGCGCGGCGCGCGAGGCGGGGATCGACCGCAAGTACCTCTACACGCTCCTGAAGAAGTACGGGCTCGAGCCCGGCGAGATCCCCCCGGAGGAATGATGCGCAACCTGGCCTCCCTCACCGTCCTGCTCCTCGCCGCCGCGGCCTGCGACGAGGCGTCGCCGTGCCTCGCGAGCTTCGAGGAGGCCGGCGGCCCCGAGGTGGCGTGCACCGACGCCTCGAGCGGCGTCACCGACCGCTGCTACGACCCGGCGCAGATCTGCCCCGACATCTCGCCGCTCAACATGTGCAGCCACGCCATCGGCACCGAGACCTCGTACAACATCCTGCTGCTGAACCGCGGGACGCAGCCCTACAAGCTGCTCGGGCTCCAGGTGCGAGGCGACACCGCCTGCGCGGTGAAGGAGCTCCGCAGCGACCCGCCGGTCGGCGCCGAGGTCGCCGGCGGCGACGCCGCCATCGTCAACTTCAAGTTCGCGCCGGTGGCCGGCGGCGACAGCCACCTCACCCTCGAGGTGACGACCGACGCCGAGAACTTCCCGACGCTCTTCGTCCCGTTCTGCGGCCGCGGCACCGACGCCGAGCCGCAGCCCGGCGACGAGTGCCTCGCCTGCCAGGACACCTCGACCGCCGAGGTCTCGGCCTGCGGTAGCTGATGGCCTCGCGCCGCGCCCCGGTCGCGGTTGCGGCGCTCGCCGTGGCGGCGGGGATCGCCGTCTGGCTGTGGACGCGCGCGCCCGACGCGCCGCCGGCGCTCGCGGCCGTCGGGCCGCGGCTGGTCTCGAACCGCGCCACCTACGCGCTGACGATCACCGGCGAGGCGCTGCCCTCGGGCGCGCGGCTCGTGCTCGGGCCGCCGGCGTCGGTGGAGCTGCCGACCCGCGCCGTCGACGAGCGCCACCTCGTCGCCGTGCTCCCGCCCGTCCGCGGGATGCCCGACGACGCCACGATCGGTCTCGTCGAGGCGAAGCTCGTCGGCCCGGACGGCGCGCCGATCCCGGGCGCCGCGAAGCTCGCGGTCGCCAACGACGCCGCCTTCCCCCAGCCGCTCGACCTGGCGGTGGCGGCGGGCACGGCGTTCGTGGTCTCGCCTTCGACCGACGAGCTCTTCGTGGTGCGACCGGGCGCGGCCGCCGCCGAGCGCCTGCCGGTCGGCGACGAGCCGCGGGCGGTGGCCTCGTTCCGCGACGCCGCGGGCGCCGAGCGGGTCGCGGTCGTCCACGCGTCGGGCGAGCTCCGCGTGGTCGACGCCGTGAGCCTCGCCACCGTCGCCACCGCGCAGGTCGGCCCCGGCCTCGAGGCCGTCACCGTCGAGGGCGGCCGCGCCCTCGTCACCGATCACGTCGACGACCTGCTCCGCGAGCTCGAGCTGCCCTCGGGCCGCGAGCTCTCCCGGGCGCCGTCGGGCGTGAACCCGCGGGCGGTGGCGCGGCTCCCCGGCGGGCCGGCGCTGGTGTCGTCGTTCGGCACCGAGGACCTGGTCCTCCACGGCGCCTCGGGCCGAACCCGGGTGGCGCCCGGGCCGGGCACGCCGATCGTCGGCGGCCACACCGAGGGCTACGCGGCGTACGTCATGGGCGGGAAGGCGGCGCGCGACGTCGTCGCCAGCGCGCGTCTCCGCGCCTTCTTCGCCAGCGGCATCGGCCCCTCCATCGGTCCGAACCCGGACAAGATGGAGGTGAGCATGAACGGCGGCGTCTCGGTGATCGACGAGGCCGGCCGGTTCGTGCGCCACGTCTCGCTCGGCCAGGGCCTGCCCGAGGGGCTCGCCCTCGACGACGCCCGCGGCCTGCTCTTCGCCGCCGACGTCTCGCGCGGCCGGGTGGTGGTGCTCGACGCGGCGAGGCTCGTCGAGAGCGACGAGGCCTCGCGCGGCGCGGTCCTCGGCGCGCTCGCCCTCGAGCCTCGGGCGGAGGCGGCGCTCATCCGGCCCGCCGCCGACTTCGGCGGCAAGTACGCCGGCACCTCGGTGCACGTCGGGCCGTGGGCGGTGGCGCTCGACGGCGCGACGCTGGTGGTGCTCTGCCGCCTCGACGGCACCGTGCGGCGCCTCGACACCGCCGGCGCCTCGCGCGGCGTGCTGGTCGAGACGGGTCGCGCCGACCTCCCGGGGTTCGGCACCCAGCCGAACCGGCGGCTCGGCGAGATCGTCTTCCACACCGACGTCGGCGGCACCCGGATGACCTGCGACGCCTGCCACCCCGGCGGCCACGTCGGCGGCGTCATCTACGAGAAGACGCGGCCGATCCGCATCTACCGCGCGCCGTCGCTCAGGGCCTCGCGCGACACCGCGCCGTACTTCACCCCGTCGATGCTGCCGTCGCTCCGGCACATGTCGCGGGACGTGCTCGGGCGGAACCGCTTCCACGATCCCGAGCCGACGCCGCAGGAGATCGCGGCGCTCGCCTCGTACAACGAGGCGCTCGCGCCGCTGCCGAACCCGTACCGCGAGGGCGACGGCGGCCTGCCGCGGAGGCTCGCGCTCCCCGACGGCCGCGAGGGTGACGCCGTCACCGGCCTGGCGCTGTTCGAGGGGAAGGGCGGCTGCCTCGCGTGCCACCCGCCGCCGCAGTTCACCCTCGACCAGGACGAGAAGACGCGCGGGCAGCTGCTGAAGGTCGGCACGCCGCTGATGCTGCCGCTCCGCCCCGAGCACCAGGACCCGATGGACCCGGGCTGGCCGCCCGCCTCGCTCGTCGGCGCCTGGGACACCTTCCCGCTCCTCCAGAGCGGCGCCGGCGGCCTCGAGGTGGAGGGCGGCGCGCTGGTGCCGAAGCACCCGTTCGCGCTCCGGCGCGTGCTCGAGCTGCCGGGGCACGAGGCCCACGGCGCCATGGCCCGGCTGTCGGAGCGCGAGCGGGACGACCTGCTCGCGTACCTGCTCACGCTGTGAGACGCGCCGCGCTCGCCTGCGCGCTCGCCGCGCTGCTCGCCCCGGCCGCCGCCACGGCGGAGACCGACGCGGAGCGCCGCGCCCGCGAGGAGCTCGAGCGCGAGCTCGGGCAGGTGGTGAAGCTGCCCGAGCCCCGGCTCGAGGTGGCGCTGCTCGAGGCCGACGATCCGAACCAGGAGCTCGAGGAGGTGGAGCTCGCCCTCGACGGCAGGCCGCTCGCGGTCGCGACGCCCTCGGGCGCCGAGGAGCGCGCGGTGCTCTTCTCGGGCGAGGCGCCGGCGGGGCCGCACCACCTGCGGATCCGCGTCCGCTACCGCGTCTCGGAGAGCTACGGCCGCGAGGGGAAGGTCGCGGTGGAGGGCGGCACGCGCTTCTACCTGCGCGGCGGGCTCGCCTTCACCGTCGACGTGAAGCTGCGCGAGCGCCCCGACGAGCCCGACTACCGCAAGCGCTTCGGCCTCGCGGTCACGACCGCCGGCAAGATGACCGCCGCGGTCGACACCACCGTCCCGCCGCCGATCGAGCGGCCGCTCCCCGTCGTCGCCGCCGCGCCGCCGGCCGAGGAGCCGCCGCCT
>CAZDGH010000433.1:0-4570 GCA_964504805.1 uncultured Myxococcales bacterium
GCGGGGGCGCGCCGGCTTTCGAGGACGAGGACGTGGACGGGGACCTCCGCCACGCGCTCCTGGGCGTGGAGTATTCCGCCGGCTCACCGCCGCGGATGTCGCTCGGCGTGCTCTCGGCGAGCGACCGCCGCGTCGACGGCCTCCAGCTCGGCACCGGCGGCGCCTACACCTCGGAGCGCACCGAGGGCGTGCAGCTCGCGCTCGGCGAGGTGCGCGCCTCGGGCGAGGCGAAGGGCGTGCAGCTCGCGCTCGGCGTCGCCGCCGCGGGCCGCGCCCCCGAGGGCCTGGTGCAGCTCGCCCTCGGCGTCGCCGAGCTCGACGGCGGCTCCCGGGCGATCCAGCTCGGCCTCGGCGCCTCGCTCGCCCGCGGCGACCTCGAGGGCGCGCAGGTCGCGGTGGGGCTGAACCACGTCGGCGGCGCGCTCCGCGGCGTGCAGCTCGGCGCCTTCGCCAACGACGCCGCCGAGCTCCGCGGCGTGCAGGCCGCGCTGGTGAACGTCGGCGGCGAGGTGCACGGCCTGCAGCTCGGCCTCGTCAACGTCGGCGGCTCCGTCGACGGCCTGCAGCTCGGCCTCGTCAACGTCGCCTCCGAGCTCCGCGGCGTGCCCTTCGGCCTCGTCAGCGTCGTCGGCGACGGGCGGCTCCGGCTCCAGGCCTTCGGCACCGAGGCGGGCCTCGCCGGCCTCGCGTTCTCGTCCGGCGGCCGGCGGCTCTACGGGATCCTCGCCGGCGCCGCCGGGGCGCGGGCGGCGCGCGACGCCCCGCGCCGCGACCAGGCGTGGCTGTGGCCGTCGCTCGGCCTCGGCACCGCGGTGCACGACGGCGCGGGCCTCGGCGTCGACGTCGAGCTCGCGGCCGGGCCGCTCGCGCAGGTGGATCGCGCCCCGCGGGACCTCTGGCTCGCCCAGCTCCGCGCCGTCGCCACCTTCCACCTCGGCCCCGCCGAGCTCTCGGCCGGCCCCTCGCTGAACGCGACGCTCGCCACCGGCGGCCACGAGCCGGGCCTGGCGGCGGGCCCGCAGTACGCGGTCGTCGACGACGCCTCGGGCGCGGTGCTGCGCCTCTGGCCCGGGGTGATCGTCGCAGCGGGCTTCTGAGAACGCGCCCGCCGTGCGATCCTCCGCGCCGGGGGTATCGCCCGCATGCCCAACCTGGCGCTCCGCAAGAAGACCGACCTCTCCAGCTTCCGCAAGATCGCGATCGGCACCTGGGCCGACGCCTACGACCCGTCCGTCTACGGCACCCTCGACCTGCGGATGGACGAGGCGCTCCGCTACATCGAGCAGTTCCGCGCCCGCACCGGCCGGCGCCTCACCGTCTCGCACCTGATGGCGAAGGCGGCGGCGATGGTGCTCGCCGAGTGCCCCGACGCCAACGCGGTGCTGCGGTTCAACCGCATCTACCTGCGGGAGCGGATCGGGATCTTCTTCCAGGTGGTGATGACCGACCAGGGCGAGGGGAAGGTCGACCTCTCCGGCGCCACGCTCTACGACGTGGAGAAGAAGTCGCTGCTCCAGATCTGCGACGAGTTCGAGCAGAAGGTGCGGCTCGTGCGCGAGCGGAAGGACCCGGCGCTCGAGAAGACGCGCGGCACCTTCCACTCGATCCCGTACCTGTTCCTGAACCGCTTCCTCAAGCTGCTCTCGTTCTTCTCGATGACGCTGAACCTGGACCTGCGCTGGGCCGGCGTCCCCTCGGATCCGTTCGGCAGCATGATGATCACCAACGTCGGCACCCTCGGCCTCGACGTGGCCTACGTGCCGCTGGTGCCGTACTCGAAGGTGCCGATCCTCCTCGCCACCGGCGAGGCGACGGAGCGCGCGGTGGTCGAGGACGGGCAGGTGGTGGTGCGGAAGATGATGGCGGTGAACGCCACCTTCGACCACCGCATCATCGACGGCTTCCACGCCGCGGTGATGTCGCGGGTGCTCCGGAAGTGGATCGAGCACCCGTTCGAGAACTTCGACAAGATCGAGGAGCTGCCCGAGGCGGCCGCCGCCGGCGCCGCTACGGCGCGAGCTGGCTGACGACGACCTGCGCGCGCGCCCGGAGGTCGGCGCGGTCCGGGTGCAGCTCGGAGAGCACCGCGACCTGCGCCAGGAGCTCCTTGCGCGCGGCCTCGGCGGCCTCCGCCTGCGCCGCGGCGTCGACCTCCCTCCAGAACTCCGGCAGCGCCTCGGCGATGGCGCGCTTCGCGTCCGCCACCACGCCCTCGGCGAGGCGGCGCTCGAGCTCGGCGGCGACCGGGAGCTGCATCGGGTCGTCCTGGATGGCGAACTGCGGCTGGCCGCGGACGACGCGGTCCTCGACGTGGAAGCGGTGGCTGACCCGCTTGGTGGTCACGATCTTGCCCGGGTGCTTGCCGTTCTCGATCGCGAGCTCGAGCTCGACCGACGGGTCCGCGCCCCAGTGCTCCACCGTGTACGGCATGTTCTCCCAGCGCTCCTCGGAGATCATCGCCGGCGTCGCCGCGCACTGCGCCTGCAGGGTGTTGAAGCGGTTCTGCGCCGCGTTGGCGTCGGCCTCGGCGGTGCCCATGATCGCGTCGCAGGCCGCGCCGCCGACCGCGCCGGCGACCGCCGCCCAGCCGCCCTGCGACTGGTTCTGCGCCGCCTGCGCCTTGCACTGGTCGTACTGGTAGCGGAGCTGGATGACGGTGCTCTGCGCGGAGCTGGCGGCGTCGCTGGCGTTCCGCACCTCCTGATCGCACTCGGACTTGCGCGGGTTCGGCACCATCTGGGTACCGGCCAGGTAGCGGGACGACGCGCTCTCGGTGCGGATCACCGCCGGCTGCGGCAGGTCGACGCGGGTCGCGCGGACGCGGATCGAGATCGGGTGGAGCGACGGCTGGTACGGCTCGGTCGTGGTCGCCTCCCAGCTCGGCCCGACCGAGGCGAGGGTCGGCACCAGGCGCTGCGAGAACGCGTCGCCGGGGCGGAGCACGCCCACCAGCTTGAGCCGCGACTTGAGCGCGGCGATCTCGGCGGCGTGGGCGTCGAGGACGAAGCGCTTGTCGGCCTCGGTCATGTCCTTGTCGAGCCGGGTCGTCACGTAGGCGAGCGCCACCGAGCCTCCCTTGAACAGCTGCTCGACGCGGGCGCTGCGCTGCTGCCGGGCCGGCTCGCGCACCGCGGCGAGGAGCGCGCCGATCTGCGGGTCGCCCGGGGCGAGGGCGTCGACCTCGAGGGCGATCTGCTCCGCCTTGACGAAGTCGCCGCCGTTCTTCGCCCGGGTGGCGCCGCCGAGGCCCCAGGCGCGCGTCCAGCCCTGCAGCTTCGTCTTCGCCTCGGCGATCCAGTCGACGCCGGCGGGCTCGACGGCGCGCACCTCGCGGTAGACGGTCTCGGGCTTGTTCGTCGCGAAGCCGGCGATCGTGGCCTGCAGCTTCCTGCGCGCGTCCTCGGGCACCTTGGCGCCGGGGCCCTTGGTCGCCACGTCGAGCGCGTCGAGCTTCTTCACCGTGGCGAGCACCGGCGCGGCCGCCGCCGCGGCGCGGAGCTGGCCGAGGAGCTTGCCGCGCTCGTCGGCGATCGCGGCGGCGAGCGCCGCCTGCTGCTGCTGCACCGCGGGCGCGAGCGGGTCGAGCTCGGTGGCGAGGGCGAGCGCCTGCGCCGCCTCGACGTACTTCTTCGCCTTGCCGAGCTTGCCGGCGCCGTTGGCGAGGTCGACCGCGGCGAGGCTGCGGCCGCGGAGCGCGAAGCGCCGCAGCGCCTCGGAGGGTCCCGACTCGAGCGCGGTCCAGCCGGCGCGGCCCTCGACGTAGCGGCCCTTCCGCGCCTCGGCCACGAGCTTGCCGACCTGTGCCGGATCGGCGGGCGTCGCGACGTCGCCGAGGAGGGCGTCGAGCGCGGGGAGGATCGGCGCGACCTCGGCGAGCACCGCCCACGACGCGGCGCCCTCGGCCTTGGCGCCGAGGCCGCCGCGGGCCTCGACGAGCTTCCGGCCGAGCTCGGGCTCCCACGAGCTGACGACCGGCGTGTCGAGGAGCACCTTGCGCTTCGGGAGCACCGCGAGCTTCAGGCCCGACCCCTTCAGCTCGGCGAAGGTGGCCTTCGCCTCGGCCGCGAACGCCTTGGCGCGCTTCCGCAGCACCGGCGGGTCGAGGTAGGGCCGCGCGCCGTTGCGGCTCATGTAGCCGTACCAGGCCTCGTAGGCCTCCTCCCACCGCCCCGCGCCGGCGGCGGCCGCGGCGAGCGCCTGCGCCTCGGCGCAGCCCTCGGCGCGGACGCGCGCGCGCGGCGTCTGGGCGGCGCTCTCGATCGCGGCGAGCTGCGCGGCGGCGGCCTGCGCGTCGCCGCAGCGGAACGAGAGCCCGGCGCGATCGGCGGCGGCGGCGAGCTTCGCGGCGTGGGCGGCGACGTGGGCGTGGAGCGCCTTGCGTGCCTCTTCGAGCGCGGGCACGTCCCGGGCGACGGCGGCCTCGGCGCGGGCGACCGCGAGGAGCGCGTCGAAGCCACGGAGGTCGTCTGCGGCGCTCTTCGCCTCGGTCCAGCTGCGCACCGCGCCCGCGAGCGGCGAGGACGCCGCGTCGGGCGACTCGCCGGCGACGACCGCGAGCGCGGCCGCGGCG
>CAZDGH010000434.1:0-4527 GCA_964504805.1 uncultured Myxococcales bacterium
CCCCCGCGCCCGCGCCCGCCGCGCCGCAGCCGGTGACGCTCGCCGTCACCGCGGAGCCCGACGGCGCGGAGCTCTGGGAGGGAGGCAAGCTCCTCGGCAAGGCGCCGTTCCAGCTGTCGCGGCCGCCGGGGACGAAGGTCGAGCTGGTGGTGAAGGCGAAGGGCTACGCCGACGGCGCGCTGGTCCGCACCCTCGAGGCGCCGGGCGCCGCCCACGTCGCCCTGAAGCGCGAGGCCCCGCGACCCGCGCGGCCCGCGCCGAAGCCCGCGGCCCCCGCCGGCTACAAGGAGGATCCGTACGAATGAGCGCCCGATCCCTGGCGAGGGTCCTCGGCCTCGCGCTCCTCGTGGCGTGCGTGGCGGGCCCGGCCCGGGCCGACGAGCGCGCCGACGCCCGCCGCCACTTCAAGGCCGGCATGCGGCTCATCGGCAAGGGCTCGTACGAGAGCGGCATCCGCGAGCTCGAGGCGGCGTACCGGATCAAGCCGCACCCGAACGTCCTCTTCAACATCGCCAAGGCCTGGCAGGACGCGGGCGAGCTCGACGCGGCGCTGCACACCTGGCGGCGCTACCAGTCCCTCGCGCCGGACGACGGCGGCGCGGTCGCCCGCACGATCGCGGAGCTCGAGCAGAAGCTCGCGGCCAGGGCGGCGCCGCCCCCGGCGCCGGTCGCGCCTCCGTCCCCCGCGCCGGCGGACGCCGCCAGCGCCGAGACGCTCTCGCGGCTCGCGGCGGCGGCGGACCGCCTCGAGAAGGCGATCGCCCGTGCCGAGTCCCTCGGGAAGTCCGACGGCCCCGCGCCGCCGGTGGCGCCGCCCGCGGGCAGCCGCGAGGACCTGCTCCTCGGCGGGCTCTCCGCCACCGAGGAGGTCGGCGTCTACGAGGAGGTCGTCGTCTCCGCATCCCGCCGCGCGCAGCTCTCGATCGAGGCGCCGGCCGCGACCACGGTGATCACCGCCGACGAGATCCGCGCCTCCGGCGCGACCTCGATCCCGGACCTGCTCCGCCGCGTGCCCGGCGCCGACGTGATGACGATGGGCGTCTCCGAGGCCGACGTCTCGATGCGCGGCTTCAACAACCGCATCTCCAACAAGGTGCTCGTCCTCGTCGACGGCCGCTCCGTCTACCAGGACTTCGTCGGCGCCACGTTCTGGAGCGTCATCAACGTGCCGCTCGAGGAGATCGAGCGGATCGAGGTGGTGCGCGGCCCGGGCTCGGCGCTCTACGGCGCCAACGCGGCGCTGGGCGTGGTGAACATCATCACCAAGCGACCCGGCGAGCTGCGCGGCAGCCGCGTCGTCGCCCGGGGCGGCATGGGCAACACCCTCGAGGGCACGTACACCTTCGGCGGCGCCGAGGGCGACCTCGGCTACCGCGCCCACGTCGGCTACCTGCGCTCCGACAAGTACTCGCGCGACTTCGACCGCGACCGCCCCGACTACGTGCCGCACTACGGCGACCCGGCCGCCGACGACCTCTCCACCGAGTCGAAGCGCTTCAACGCCGACTTCCGCTGGGGGCTCGGGCGCCGCGACGCGGTCACCGTCGGCGCCGGCTACCTCGAGGGGCAGGCCGAGCTGTACCCGATCGGCGCGCTCCGGAACTTCTACCTCGACGGGACCGTCGCCCACGTCCGCGGCGAGCTCGCGCTGGCGCCGGTGAAGCTCAAGCTCTACTGGAACCGCACCGACCTCGCCTCGGGCCCGCAGTACTGGCCCGCCGGCGTGCGGCCCATCGACACCACCGTGCTGCAGGACGTCGTCGACGCCGAGTTGCAGGGCGACTTCTCCTTCGACGCCGGCGGCGACCACCACCTCGCCGTCGGCGCGGGCTGGCGGCTCAAGGACATCGAGATGGACTGGCTCGCCGGCGGCGGCGAGCGGGAGATCCACCTCTCGGCGTTCCTCCAGGACGAGTGGGCGCCGCTCGAGAAGCTGCGGCTCGTCGCCTCGGCCCGCGCCGACAAGCACCCGCTGCTCCCGCAGCCGGTCGTCTCGCCGCGCGGCGCGGTGATCGTCCTCCCGGTGCCGGAGCACGCCATCCGTCTCTCCTACGGCACCGCCTTCCGCGTGCCCTCGTTCATCGAGTCGTACACCGCGGTCGACCCGCCGGTGGCGAGCGTCGCCGGCGTCTCGACCCAGTTCCGCGGCGACCCCGCGCTCGAGCCCGAGTACGTGACCAGCGCCGAGGTCGGCTGGCGCGGCAGCTTCGTCGAGCGCGTCGAGGTCGACGTGGCGGCGTACCGGCTCACCGTCGAGGACCTGATCGTGCAGTCGGGCCTCACCGCGCCGGGCTTCGACGGCCGGCGCGATCCCGCCACCGGGCAGTTCATCCTCGGCACCTCGAAGTTCGAGAACGCGCCGGACCGGTACGTCGCCTACGGCGGCGAGACCGGCCTGCGGGTGACGCCGGTCGACCGCCTCGACCTCCGCCTCGCCTACGCCCACGAGGAGATCTTCGACGAGGCCGGCGAGGACGCGACGCTGCAGACGCCGCGGGACAAGGTCGCCGTCGGCGGCACGTTCCGCCACGCGGTCGGGGTCACCGTCAACGCCGACGCGGCCTACGTCTCCGAGACCGAGTGGGTGGAGCGCGTCTTCGACCCGGCGGCGCCCGGAGGCATCCGCCTCGACCGCTACCCGCTCGAGAGCTACGTGCGCCTCGACGCGCGGATCGGCTACCGCTTCTGGCGCGACCGGATCGAGGTGGCGGCGCTCGGCACGAACCTCCTCGGCACCGCGTACCGCGAGCACCCGTTCGGCAACGACATCGACACGCGGGTCCTCGGCTCCCTCTCGGCGAGCTTCTAGCCATGAACCGCTCCCTCTCCCTCTCCCTCTCCCTCCTCGCCGCCGCCGCGCTCCTCGCCGCCTGCGACCCCCCGGACGTCGCGCCGGCAGCCGACCAGACCGGCGAGACCTTCGGCGTCATCGAGGGCGACCTCACCGCCCTCGGCCCGGCCCGCGGCGACGCGGTGCTGCTCCTCTTCCGCGCCGACGCGCCGCCGCCGCCGGTGGGCACCGGCCGCCCGGTGAACTTCCTGGTGGTGACGCAGGAGCAGCTCTTCGGCGACGCGGCCGGCGACGGCCCGTTCTCGACCCGCTTCCAGCTGCCGCTGGTGCCGCCGGGCACGTACACGCTGCGCGGCTTCCTCGACGCCGACCGGGACTGGAACCCGTTCTTCTGGATCACCAACCTGCCGACTGCCGGCGACGTCGGCGGCGGCTACCTCGAGGTGGCGACGGCGGCGTTCGCGCCGATCGAGGTGAAGGCGGGCGAGGTCGCGCACGCGGGCGCGGTGTTCTCCTCGGCGGATCCCCGGGCGGCCATGGCCTGGGAGCGGCCCGCGTTCGAGGTGGTGGAGGCGCCGGAGATCCCCGCCGACCTCGCGGCGCCGGTGCGGCTGACGCTGCGGACGAGGCCGATCGAGGGACGGTACGTGTCGCAGGATCCGGAGCGCGTCCGGTTCGTGCACCGGCTCGCCGACGTGAACGGCGACGGCGTCGTCGACGACGACAACGGCGACGGCCTGCCCGACACCTTCCCGAAGGTGTTCCTGCGCCGGATCTCCGACGGCGATCCGCTGGTGGACGATCCCGAGGACGTGCTCATCCCGGCGCTCGTCGACGCGGTGCCGTACCTGCCGGCGCTCGGCGCGCTCGAGGACGGCCGCGAGGTCCCGGTGACCGAGCTGTCGGTGATCGTGCCGCCGGTGGCCATCCACTCGGCGACCCGCGAGCGGATCCCGCTGCGGCCGGGGCGCTACGCCATCCTGGTGATCCCGCACACCGGCCAGCTCTGGCGGGTGCCGAACGAGCTCGCGCCCGGCGAGGACCTCCTCGAGGGCGCGCCGATCGCCGAGGCCGACGCGATCGCGTCGCAGGGCGCGACGTTCGTGGTCGGCGAGGCCGCCGGCGGCCAGCCGCCCGGCGCGATCGCCGGCACCGTGCGGCTCGACCCGGCCGACGCCGCGCCGGTGGTGGTGCTCGCGTTCGCCGCCTCGGATCCGCCGCCGCCCGCCGGCACGGGCTCGCCGCGCGGCGTGGCGCTGCTCCCCGCCGAGGCGCTCGCGTCCGGCGAGGCCTCGTTCCGGATCGGCGGCCTCGCCGCGGGCCCGTACCACGTCGCCGCGCACCACGACCGCGACCGCGACTACACGCCGTTCGTGCCCCCGCACCACGGCGCGACCCCCGGCGAGCGCACGGCGTCGGCGGGGCCGGTGGAGGTGGCGGACGCCGAGGTCTCCGGCGTCGAGCTCGACCTCCGCGGCGCCCCCGAGGCGCCGCTCGAGCGGCCCGCGTTCGAGGTCCCCGGCGGGCTCACCCTCCCGTCCGACGCCGGCGCGTACACCGCGTTCACCCTGAAGGCCGCGCCGTCGCCGCACCCGCTGGCGCCGATGGACGCCGAGCGGGTGCGCTTCACCGTCGGCTACCGCCGCGGCGCGGACGGCGCGCTCCTCGACGAGGACGGCGACACGCTCCCCGATCTCTTCCCGCGCGTCGTCCTGGTGAAGCTCGACGACGCCGAC
>CAZDGH010000435.1:0-4523 GCA_964504805.1 uncultured Myxococcales bacterium
GCTCGACCGCGAGGGCTACACCCACCCCACCCCGATCCAGCAGAAGGCGATCGCCGCCCGCGAGCGCGAGCACCACGGGACGGGCTCGGTGCGGATCGCGCTCTCCGACAAGCAGCTCGCCTCGCTCTCCGCCGCGCTCTCCGAGGACGACGTGCGCGAGCGGGTCTCGCTCCTGGTGAAGCCCGGCACGGTGAAGAAGAAGGGCGGCCACGCCTACGTGACCCGGCCGCGGCGGCTCTTCCAGCCCTTCGAGCGCGTGGTCGAGGAGAGGTAGGTGGCGCTCGTCCTCGACCCGCGGGTCGGCCTGCAGGTCCTCGCCACCTCGGCGAGCGAGGTGGAGCGGCACGAGGAGCTCGGGTGCGCGCTCCAGGGCCCCGCGAGCCGGCCGGTGCGGCGCGCGCTCGCCGGGCTGAAGGCGCGGATCGGGCGGCTGGGGAAGGCGAAGGCGATCGCCCGGGCCGAGGAGCTCGTGCGGTGGCTCGACGACGAGCCCGGGTACCGCGCGCTCTGCACCTCGAAGCGTCGCGCCGGGCGGCGGCTGCTCAAGGAGTCGGTGCTCTACCCCGACGCGCGCCGGCAGCTCCCGGCGACGCTCCATGTGCGGATCGGGCTGCGCGCGTTCGAGGCGGATCTCCCGCCCGACGCGTGGCCCGCGGCGGCGGACGCCTTCGCCGCCCTCGCGGCCGGCGACGAGGGCGCGATCCGCGACGCGGAGGCCGTGCCCGAGGTGGCGGAGATCCTCGGCGCGCTCGCCGAGGCCGGCCTCGTCTTCGACGGCGATCCGCCGCCGGTGCCCGACCCGCGCGCGCTCGAGGGCGGCATCCTCTTCCTTGGCCACAACACCTGCCTCGTCGCCACCCGGCACACCCGCGTCCTCGTCGACCCGTGGCTCCGCCCGGTGCACGACGGCGATCCGAGGCGCTACCGGCCGCTGGTCGCGTCGCAGCTCGTGCCGGTGGACGCGGTGCTCCTCACCCACGCCCACGGCGATCACTTCCACCTGGGCTCGCTGCTCCACCTGCCGCGCTCGACGCCGATCCTCGTGCCGGACGTACCGCGCGAGACCGTGCTCTCGACCGACCTGAAGCTCCGCCTCGAGCAGCTCGGCTTCTCCGACGTGCGGCGCACGCCGTGGTGGAGCGAGACCACGATCGGCGACGTGAAGCTCGCCGCCCTGCCCTTCTACGGCGAGCAGGCGACGACGACGGAGCTCGTGTACCCCGGGCTGCGGAACGTGGGGATCACCTGGCACGTGCGCACGCCCCAGCTCTCCGCGGCGTTCCTCGCCGACTCCGGCACCGACCCGCTCGGCTCGATGGTCACCGTCGCCCGCGAGGCGCGGCGCAGGTACGGCGCGGTCGACGTGGCGTTCTCCGGCATCCGGGCGTTCCGCATCCACCCGGTGCTCTACCCGTACACCTCGCTCGACGCGTTCCTGCTGAACGTGCCGCTCGACCTCGCCGGCGTCTCGCAAAAGCTCATGTGCGATCCCGACGACGCCCTCGACGTCGCCGAGGCCCTCGGCGCCCGCCACCTGGTGCCGTACGCCGACGGCGGCGCGCCCTGGTACTGGCGCGAGGGCATGGGCCCGGCGTACCGCGGCTACCCGGCCTACGAAGGCTTCCGCGAGGCGCCGGCTGCGTCGATGGACGACCCGGTCTCGGATCCGTTCCCGGAGCGGCTCGTGGACGTGGCGCGGAAGCGCTACGGCGGCGACGACGGCCCGGTGCGTCCGCTGCTGCTGCGCCCCGGCGACCTCCTCCACCTGCGGAAGGGCGCGCCGGCGATCGCGCGGCTCCCAGGCCACGGCTGGATCTACCGCGGACGCTAGCGCCGGCCGCGGTAGGCTCCCGCCCGCGAAAGGAGCCGACCATGCCGCAGGTCCACAAGATCGTCCCGTTCCTCTGGTACGCGAAGGAGGCGGAGGCCGCCGCGAAGCTCTACGCGTCGATCTTCCCGAGGTCGTCGGTCGACCGCGTCTCGTCGCTGCCGGTGGAGTCGCCGAGCGGCCCTCCCGGCTCGGTGAAGGTCGTCGAGTTCACGCTGTGCGGCCAGCCGTTCCAGGCGATGAGCGCGGGCCCGCTCGACCCCTTCAACCACGCCATCTCCCTGATGGTGTACTGCGACTCGCAGAAGGAGCTCGACGGGTACTGGAAGAAGCTCCTCGCCGGCGGCGGCGTCGAGGAGCAGTGCGGCTGGCTGCGCGACCGCTACGGCGTCTGCTGGCAGATCGTCCCGCGCGGCTTCGAGGAGATGATGGCCTCGAAGGACCGCGAGGCGGCGGCGCGCTGCGCCCGGGCGATGATGACGATGGTGAAGTTCGACATCGCGGCCCTCGAGGCCGCGTTCCGCGGCGACGGGGCGCGGGCGCCGAAGAAGCGCGCCGCCGCGCCGAAGCGCGGCAAGAAGCCCGCGGCGAGGCCGAGGTCCGCGCCGGCCGGCCGGGCCGCGCGACGGGCCCCGAAGCGCCGGTGACGGGTCAGCCGAGGCGCTTCGAGAAGCGGCCGTCGACGAGGGCGAGGTAGCCGCCGAGGACGCGGGCCGCGTGCTCGCGCCGCACCGGCTCGTAGGCTTTCGGCACCCCGCCGTACTCGGTCTCGTCGTCCAGGTAGCCGACCTGCTGCGCGAGCCAGACGTCGACGGGGCCGTTGACGCAGGCGTAGGGCGTGTCGTCGGTGTCGAGCGTGAGCACCGTGGGCTCGCCGAGCGCGTCGGTCGACCCCAGGTAGAGGATGCGACGGGAGTCGGCGCCCCAGCCCTCGAAGACGACGCACGGGCCGGTGAGGTACGGGGCGAGCGGCGCGAAGGCCTCGGCCCAGACGCCGACCTCGCGCTCGAGCAGGGTGACGAGGGGCTCGGGCGCGCCGAGCGTGAACAGCGCGCCGTCGTGCTCGAGCCAGCGGCGCAGCGCGGGCGACGGCGGGAAGCCGAGCGCCTCGATCGCCTCGCGGCTCGCTCCCTCGAGCTTCTCGCCCTGCTCCCTGCGCCGCGCCATCACGGCCTCGACGAGCGCGACGCCGCGCAGGAGGTCCTTCGATGGCTCCGGCGCCGTCGCGCGCTTCCGATCCTCCGGCTTCGCGCCCTTCGCCCTCGCCGGCTTCGCGGCCTTCGCCTTCGCCGACGCCTCGGCCGCCTCCTGCACGACCGACAGGGGCTTCGCCTTGGCGCGCGCGAGCCTGGCCACCGCGGCCTCCGCCTCCGCGACCGCCGCCCGGCGCTGCGCCGGCGCGTACCCGAGCAGCATCGTCGCGAGCTGCTCCCGCAGGAGCGGCGCGAGCTCCGGCGCGCCCAGCTCGGTGGCGGCCTCCGCGAGCACCTGCACCAGCGCCGGTCCGTCCGTGCGGTCGCGCACGAACACGCCGCGACCGATGCACCGGTTGATGAACCCGCGGGTCTCGGGATCGCGACGCCGCGCGAGCAGCCGGAGCGCGTCGTTCCGCACCGCCTCGTAGCGGAACGTGCCGCCGGGGTTGTAGGCCGGGAACGCGACGATCCGCCGGAGCAACGGCACCAGCGGCTCGACGTCGATCCTCGGCCGGTCGACCAGCTCGAACAGCAGGGGGTGCAGCAGCTCGTACGCCATCGGCGAGCCGACGACGTCGCGCGTCTCGGCGATCGCCGCCAGGAACGCGAGGGCGTCGTCCCTCCGCTCCTTCCGCAGCGCGGCGAGGTCCGCGGCGGACCAGGTGGACGCCTTCGCCAGCTTCTGCTGCAGCGGGGACGCGGGCTCGAGGCCGGGCTTCGTCATGGGGACGGAAGCATCGGGTCCTTCGAGCCGCTTGTCGACGCGTTCTCCGGCCGGCGCGCCGACACGGCAGCCTGGCCGAGCCGCGGGTGCGACGCCGAGGACGGCGCACGCTAGATTGCCCCCATGCGCGCACGCCTCGCTCTCCTGCTGCTCCTCCTCGCGGCCGCCGGCTGCACCGCCGAGGTCCACGCCGAGCTCACCGCCGACGGCACGCCGTTCCAGGTCCGCACCTGCAAGGCGGGGGAGCCGCTCGGCTTCTTCGGGATCGAGCTGCTCGCCTTCGACGGGCGCCGGATCCGCCTCGCGACGAGGCCCGACGGCACCGGCGACGCGCTCCTCTTCCCGCCCGGGGCGGCCACGGGCCACGCCCTCGGCCCCTGCGGGCCGTTCGCCTACCGGCGCTCGAACACGGAGATCAACCACGTGCGCGCGGTCGAGGGCAGCGCCACGCTCTCGTGCAAGAGCGGCGGCCACGAGCTCTCCGGCACGCTGACGTACGAGGACTGCGCGGGGTAGCGGTCCGAGCGCCCGGCGTCTCGCGCCTGGCGGCGGACGCTGGCGCGGGCGCGGGCGCCGCTCTAGCGTGCGCCGATGGACCGCAGCGCCAAGGCTCTCCGCGTCGTGGTCGCCGTGGTCGTCGGGCTCGCGCTGCTCGCGGGGATCGGCGTCGTGATGGCGGGCGGCGCGACCTTCCTGCTGCTCGCCCCGCAGGCGGCGCCGCAGCCCGTCGCGGTGGAGGTGGAGGCGGCGCCCGCCGCGGAGGCGGCTCCCGGCG
>CAZDGH010000436.1:0-4517 GCA_964504805.1 uncultured Myxococcales bacterium
GGTCGCCGAGGGCGACGAGCTCCCGGCGCTCTACACCTGCGACGTCGACCCGCCGACCTCCCCGCCGCTCGTCTGGTCCGGCGGCCCCGCCGCGGCGAGCTACGCCGTCGTCTTCACCGATCGCTCGAACTCGCTGGTGCACTGGACGATCTGGGACGTCCCGGCCGACGTGCGCGAGCTCCCCGAGGGCGTCGAGAACGAGGCGGCCCCGGCGGTGCCCGCCGGCGCGAAGCAGGCGCTGAGCTACGACTTCTCGACCTACGGCTACCTCGGCCCCTGCCCCGGCGGCCGCGAGCACGTCTACGAGCTCGAGGTCTTCGCGCTCGACGTCGCCACGCTGCCCGGCGTCGACGAGTTCTCGGGCCGCGACGAGGTCGTCGCCGCGCTCGCGCCGCACGTGCTCGAAGGCGCCTCGCTCTCGATCCGCTCCTCGGCGGGCGGCCGCTAGGTCCTCCGGGCCGCGGGCGGCGGGCCCCGCGTCCGTGCAGCCACGTGCGCATGGTCCCTCCGTGGCGCCCGCTGCGGGCGCGGAGGTCCTTTCCATGCTCGCGAAGCTCCTGAACCCGAAGCTCCACGGGTGGCTCGTCGACTACCCGTTCGCCGCTCTGCTCTTCTTCGCCCCGAGCCTCTTCGGCTTCGGCGGCATCGCCGCGACGCTCTCGCGCACGCTCGCGTTCGTGCACCTCGGCATGACGCTCTTCACCGCGTTCCCCGCGGGCGCGGTGAAGGTGATCCCCTTCAAGATCCACGGGTACATCGAGGCCTTCGCGGTGATCCTGCTCGCGGTCGCGCCGTGGCTCTTCGGCTTCGACGAGCTCGTCCGCGCCCGGAACTTCTTCCTCTTCTGCGCCCTCGCCGTCGCGGTGGTGGTGGCGATCACGAACTACACGGCGCCGGAGCTCGAGGGCTACCGCGCCCGCCGGCTCGAGCGCCGCCGGGCGCACGTCTAGCGACAGCCGCGCTCGCCCGCCGCGCAGCGGATCCGCAGGTGGAAGTGGTCCGCGTGCGGCGGCGCGTCCGACGGCTGGTGCAGCGCCGCCGCGGCGCGCCGGAGCACGGCCTCGGGCGCGCCGCGGCGCCGGCCCTCGGCGAGGAGCAGCGCCCGCAGCGGGCGGCTGACGAAGATCCAGCGCACGTCGATGGCGGGATCGGTGACGAGCGCCTCGACGAGGGTGAAGCCGCGGACCGCGTCGAAGGTCGTGCCCCCGGGGCCTCGGCCGCGGTCGTCGAAGGCGTCGAGGTCCTCGGCGGCGACGGGCCTGCCCCGGCGATCCAGCCGGTAAAAGGCGAGGTCCGCGTCGCGGCCGCTCTGGTGGGAGCGCGAGTACGGCGCGATCGAGCCGCCGCGGGCGCGGGAGAGGTTGCCGACGCCGAGCGGCGGCGAGCCCGGGTGCGTGCGCGCCACGTGGGCGCCGGCGCGGGCGAGCGCCTCGACGAGCCGCGCGGTGCCGAAGTCGAGGCAGCGGGCCGCGTGACGTCGCGGGAGGAGCCGGACGTGCTCGCCGGCGAGGCGCGCGGCGCCCTCGAGCCGTCCCGACGCGGGGCGGCCGACGGAGCGGCTCGGCCCCTTCGACGGCGCCTCGCCGCAGAAGGACGGCTCGGCCGCGGCAGGCGAGCTCCACGCCGCGCACGCTAGGATCCCCGCGATGACCGACAGCGCCCTCGTGCCGCGCCTCCCCGCCCTCGCGCTCCTCGTGCTCGTCGCCGCGCCCGCCATGGCGGAAGCTTCCCACGGCGCGCCGCTCCCCGCCGCATGGACCGAGGAGGGCCTGCGCCTCGGCGACGTGCAGCTCGCCCGGGCGCCGGTGAAGGCGCGCTGGGAGGACGAGGAGGCGCTCCCCGGCGACGAGGTCGGGCTGCCGGGCCACCCGACCCGCGGCACGCTCGACGCGGAGGAGCTGCGCGCCCACGACGAGGGACAGCTCCCGCGGATCCTCGTCGGCGCGCCGGTCTCGCTCTTCGCCGCCGCCGCCGCCGCCTTCGTCGGCGGGAACGTCCTCGTCTTCCTCGCCTTCGGCGGCGCCTCGCCGGTCGTGTTCACGGTGTCGGCGCTCCTGCTCGGCGTCGGCGTCCAGGCCGCGGGCGCCGGCACCATGTACGGCATCGGCTCGGCGTTCGACGGCCGGGGGTCGTTCCGCACGCCGTTCGGCTACGGCCTCACCACGATGGCCGTGACGTCGCTCGCCGCCGCCGTCCTCGGCGCGGCGGGCTCGGACGACGCCGCGCTCGTCGTGGCCCTCGCCGGGATCCCGCTCTCCGCGGCGGCGTGGGTCGTCGGCTACGAGGTCTCGAGCGAGGAGGCGGTCGAACGCCACCGCAGGCGCCGGGCGCTCACCGCGGTGCCCGTGCTCGCGCCGCCGACCGCGGGCGGCGCGATCGCCGGGCTCGCCGTCGCCTTCTGAATGGGAGGCGAAGCGGCCGGGTTCCTGGCCCGGAGGTGAGGCGGCGTGCCAAGCTGCCGCCCTGCGCATGTCGCTCGTCCCGCTCACCGTGAAGGGGAAGAAGCCCCCGCTCGCCGCCCGGCCGTTCCTGCCGACGACGCTCGAGGAGGTCCGCGCCCGGGGCTGGGACGCGGTCGACGTGGTGCTCGTCTCCGGCGACGCCTACGTCGACCACCCGTCCTTCGGCGCGGCGGCGATCGGCCGCGTGCTCGAGGCGGCGGGCTACCGGGTGGCGATCCTCCCGCAGCCCTCGTGGAGGAGCGCCGACGACTTCCGCTCCCTCGGCAAGCCGCGGCTCTTCTTCGGGGTCACCAGCGGGAACATGGACTCGATGGTGAACCGCTACACCGCCCACAAGCGGCGGCGCAGCGAGGACGCCTACTCGCCCGACGGCGATCCCGAGTGCCGGCCCGACCGCGCCACCACCGTCTACGCCCACCGCTGCCGCGAGGCGTTCAAGGACGTGCCGGTGATCCTCGGCGGCGTCGAGGCCAGCCTGCGGCGGCTCGCCCACTACGACTGGTGGGACGACGAGGTCCGGCGCTCGATCCTGTTCGACTCGAAGGCCGACCTCGTCGTCTTCGGCCAGGGCGAGAAGCCGATCCTCGAGGTGGCGGCGCGGCTCGCCCGCGGCGTGCCGGTGAAGGAGCTCGACGACGTCCGCGGCGTGGCCGCGATCCGCAAGAGCTGGGACGACCTGCCGGGCAAGTGGGGCCGCGAGGTCCTGGTGCTGCCGTCGTTCGAGGAGATCCGCGCCAGCAAGGAGGCGTACGCGAACTTCTCGCGGCTCTACCACCTCGAGTTCAACCCCGACAACGCGCGGATCCTGGTGCAGCCCCACGGCGATCGGGCGGCGGTGATCTTCCCGCCGATGCCGAACCCGAGCACCGAGGAGCTCGACCGGATCTACGCCCTGCCCTTCGCCCGCGCGCCCCACCCGCGCTACGCGGGCAAGCGCCTCGGCTGCTGGGAGCAGATCAAGTTCTCGGTGCACATGCTCCGCGGCTGCTCCGCGGGCTGCACCTTCTGCTGCATCACCGAGCACCAGGGCCGCGACGTCTGCTCGCGCTCCGAGGAGAGCGTGCTCGACGAGGTCCGCGAGGTCGCGGCCATGCCCGACTTCAAGGGCACGATCACCGACCTCGGCGGCGCCACCGCCAACATGTGGCAGATGGAGTGCGACGACCCGGAGGTGCACGCCGTCTGCAAGCGGATGAGCTGCGTGTACCCGAAGGTCTGCCCGAACCTGCACGTCGACCACGCGCCGCTCATCCGGCTCTACGAGCAGGCCCGGGCGGTGCCCGGCGTGAAGCACGCGTTCGTGGCGAGCGGGCTCCGCTACGACCTCGCCCACGCCGACGAGGAGCACGGCCAGGCGTACCTGCGCGCGCTGATCGCGAACCACGTCTCCGGGCAGCTCAAGATCGCGCCCGAGCACATCTCGAAGGACGTGGTGAAGGTGATGCGCAAGCCCGGGCTCGAGGAGTTCGAGCGCTTCCGCGAGGAGTTCGAGCGCTACAGCGCCGAGGCGGGCAAGGAGCAGTACCTCGTCCCCTACTTCATCTCCTCGCACCCCGGCTGCGACCTCGAGGACGCCGCGGAGCTGCACGACTACCTGAAGGCGAACGGCTGGAAGCCGCAGCAGGTGCAGGACTACATGCCGACGCCGATGACGCTGGCGACGGACATGTTCTACAGCGGCTACCACCCGTTCACGATGAAGCCGCTGCACGTGGCGCGGGACCTCGACGAGAAGCGGCAGCAGAAGGCGCTGATGCGCTGGGCCGACGAGGAGCTGGCCCCGCACTACGACCGGGCGATGGAGAAGCTCGGCCGCAAGGACCGCTTCCGCGACCACGCCCGGGGCCGCCGGGCGCCGGCGAAGGCCGGTCCCAGGCGCCGTTAGCCTGCCGCTGAATTCGTGGGATGATCTGTCGTCGGTGCGCGCGCCCGGCGGGCGGGATCGCGTCGCACGGGTATCCCACATATCGGAAGAGGCTCCATGAAGACCTACCACCTGCTCGCGGTCGGCGTGCTCCTCGCCGCGCTCGCGGGCTGCGACGACGGCGAAACGGG
>CAZDGH010000437.1:0-4504 GCA_964504805.1 uncultured Myxococcales bacterium
ACGCGGCCCGTCGGCACCTTCTCGATGCCGAAGGTCTGGACCCGGAAGTAGTGCTTGTAGAGCCAGAGGAACGGTCCGACCGCGGCGAGGGTGTAGTCGAGGTCGAAGCCGAACGGGTCGAAGCCGTATTCGTTCGCCCGCGGCTCGAGCTCCTTGAGCCGCTCGCGCGTCTCCGGCCCGCCGAGCCTCAGGGTGAGCCCGGTGAGGCCCTTGCGGACGCGCCTGCCGATCCCCTCGAACATGGCCGGACTCTACCTCAGCTCCGGCGCGAGCCGCCGCGCCGCTTCCTCGAGGGTGACCACCTCGAAGTCGTTCCGGATCCAGTCGATCACCTCGGCGAGCCGCTGCTCCTTGGCGCCGGCGGGGATGCGCAGGTCGCGCTGCAGCCGGGCGAGGCGCAGCGAGGCGCCGTCGCTCTCGTCGAGGACGTCGATCCCGTGGAGCTCGAGGTTCAGGAAGTTCCGGAAGCGCATCGCCCGGTAGAGCGAGGCGACGCCGACCTTCGGCAGCGTCACCACGGTGGTGCCGATGAACGGGATCCGCGAGACCGGCACCGTGGCCACCGGCAGCTCGACGAGCTTCGAGGTGCCGCGGGCGTACGGGTTGCGCACGTCGGGGCGGTACGGCACCCGCGGCGCGCCGAGGACGCCGATCCGGTCCTGCACCGACGCCGAGGTGCGGCCGGCGAGGCCCATCGCCGCCCGCGCCGCCGCCTTCGCCGCGTAGTACGGCGGCGAGGGCAGCACCGAGGCGTCGTAGAGGTAGCCCTGCACCTCGAGCGCCTCGAGGATCGCCGGCGAGAGCGCGTAGCCCGGCGCCCGGAAGCCCACGGGCTTGATGCCGGTCGCGGCCTCGATGGCGCCGGCGCCGTCGGCGATCTCCTCGGCCACTTCCTTGGCGGAGCGGCGGGAGAGCGCGTAGTCGTGGCGGTAGGTGTGGTTGCCGAGCTCGTGGCCCATCCTCGAGGCGTCGGAGAGCGCGGCGGCGGAATCGCGATCCTCGAGGTCCTCGCCGATGGCGAAGAACGTCGCCGCCACGTGCTTGCGGTCGAAGAGCTCCGCGAAGCGCTCGACGGCGCGGTGCGAGACCGCGGTGGCGCCGGCGGGCGGGAGGTCCCGCTCGTCGAGGCCGTGGACGCGGCAGTAGTGCGGCAGACCGTCGAGGTCGACGCTGATGCAGGCGAGCTTCGGCATCGGGGCGCGGACTCTAGATCAGCGGACGCGCGCTCCGCGACCGAGAAAGGTCAGCGGGCGTCGGGCCGGAGCCGGATGACCCAGACCAGCCTCGCCAGGTTCTTCACCACGTTCGGCACCCGCCGCAGGAGGTTCACCGAGGGCGGCCGCTTCTCCGCGACCACCACCGGGAGCTCCACCACCCGCACGCCCTCGCGGTAGGCGCGGATCACCAGCTCGGAGGCGAAGAGGTCCTTCTCCACCACGCAGCGCTCGACGATCGGGACGAGCGCCTCGCGGCGGAACGCCTTGAGGCCGTGGGTGTCGGTGCCGCGGAAGTCGAGGGCGAGCTTGAGCAGCCCGTTGATGACGAGCGTGCCGGCGCGGCGGAGGACCGGCCGGCGGTCGCGGGCGCCGGCGGCGACCTTCGAGCCCACCACCAGGTCCGCCTCGCCGCGCTCGAGGAGCGAGAGGGCGCGGCCGTGGAAGTCCTCGTCGCAGAGGTCGATCTCCTCGCAGATCACGAACGTGCCGCGGGCGGCGAGGATGCCGCTCCGGAGCGCGCGGCCGTAGTTCGGCTCCGCCTCGCGGAGGAAGCGCACCTCGCGGTGCCGCTCGGCGAGGCCCTCGAGGATCTCCGGCGTGCGATCGCGGGAGCCGTTCTCCGCGAGGATGACCTCGAACGAGCGGCGGCGGCGGCGGAGCGAGCGGACGAGGTCCTCCACCGCGTCCGCCAGGATCGCCTGCTCGTCGAAGACGGGGATCACCACGCTGAGCACCGGCGCGGCCTTCCGCTGCGGCGCGCGGGCACGTGGAGACGGCCCCGCCTTGCGCTTCCGCGGCGCGCTCACCCGAGCTTCCCCCGCAGCGCCCGGGCCGCCGCCCGGCCGCCGATCATCGCGTCCTCCATCGACGAGTACTCCCACCGGCCGTACCGCCCGCAGGTCTCGATCCCGGCCCGCGCCGCCCAGGCGAGGATCGCCTCCTTCGCCGGGCCGTGGTCGGCGTCGTAGATCACGTACGCGCCCGGGATGTCGTGCGCCTCCGCGAAGAGCACGTCCTGGGCGCGGGCGACGAGGCCCGCGCCGACGAGGCCCGCGACCGCGTCCCGCTCCGCCTGCCGCCGGTCGAGCCCGCCGCGGTGGCTGTACTCCACGTAGAAGCTCCGCAGCCCGTCCGGCGCGAGCGGCGCCCAGGCCGCGCTCGCGCTCCCCGCCCGGTAGAACGGGAACGCCCGCTCGGCGAAGTACACCCAGTGATAGGCCGGGCCCGACGCCCTGGCGCCGACGTTCACGTACGTCACCGTGGTCGCCCGCAGCCGGGAGGCCGCCTCGCGGACCTCGGGCGGCGCCGCGTCGCCACAGAGCCGGACCAGCTCCGGCAGCGGGATCGTCGAGACCAGCCCCGCGTACGCGACCGCGCTGCCGTCCGAGAGCTCGACCACCTGCCGCGCGACGTCGATCGCCCGTGGCTCCACCGACAGCCGGATCGCCGACGGCTCGAGCGTGGCCGCGAGCGCCCGCGGCAGCGCCTCGATCCCGCCCTCCCGCGGGTAGAGGAAGGTGGCGTTGTACCCGGCTGGCTCGGTCGGCAGCCCGACCACGCCGCGCACCACCTGCTCGAGCGACGGCCGCGGCACGAAGCGCTGGGTCCAGGCCGGGACGAGCTCCCGCGGGTGCACGGTCCAGAGCTTCTCGTTGTACGGGACCATGAAGTGCTTCGCGATCCCGGCGCCGAGGTGGCGGAGGATGAACTCCTCGAAGGTCGCCGGCTCCCGCGCGCGCAGCGCCGCGCCGCCGGGCCCGACGAGGGCGTCGACGATCCCGAGCAGGTTCTCGGCGACCACTTGCTTGTCGGGGAGCGCGCCGAAGCTCGTCTGGTACGGGAACGGGAGGAACGTGCCCTGCGCGTACACCGCCGCCTTGCGCTCGATCGTCACCAGGCCGCCGGGGAGCAGCCGCTCGACGAGCGCCCGGGTCTCGGGATCGCGCAGGTGCAGCCAGTGGCCGGTCCGGTCGAAGCGGAACCCGTCGCGGACGTCTGTGCGGCAGAGGCCGCCCAGCCCGTCCTCCCGCTCGACCAGGAGGTAGGGGAGCGAGCCCAGCTCGTGCGCGCAGGCGAGGCCGGCGAGGCCGCCGCCGAGGATGACCACCGGTCCCGGCACCGCCTTCGCCCATAACACGTCGGGCCGCCTTGCGGGCCGACCGTCGCGTGGTAGCCTTCCGACCATTCGGAGGTTTTTCCCTCGTGAACGCCCGGGTTTCCGGGCGCGCCCGATCCCGCATGGCCGAGCGATCCGGAAAGACCGCCGCCCTCGCCACGCCAGGCCAGCGCGCGGCCCTCGAGCGCTACGCCCGCGAGCTCCCGCCGGGCCACGTGATCTTCGAGGACGGCACCGCCGGCGACCGGATGTACGTGGTGCACGCCGGCAGGGTCCGGATCGTGAAGCGCGTCGCCGGCCAGGACGTGACGCTGGCGACGCTCGGCCCCGGCGAGTTCTTCGGCGAGATGGCGCTGCTCGACGGGCAGCCGCGGAGCGCCGCCGCGATCGTCGCCGGGCGCAACACGGTGGTGCTCGAGATCGACCGGGGCACCTTCGACCGCCTCGTCCGCGAGAACGGCGAGATCGCGCTCCGGCTGCTGCGCCGCCTCGCCACCCGGCTCCGCGAGTCGACGCGGCAGCTCACCGGGTTCCTGCACGAGAGCGGCGCCGGCCGCGCGCTCGAGGTGCTCGAGTCCCTCGCCGGCAACCCCGGCGACGGCGGCTGGCGCCCGCTCCCCGACTTCTTCGACGCCAGCCTCCTCGCGACCCGCGCCGGCCTCTCGCTGGCGGCGTCGCGCGAGGTGCTCTCGCACCTCGAGGAGGCGCTCCTCGTCACCGATCGCGGCGGCCGGCTCCACCTCGCGCCGCACGCGGAGATCGAGCAGTACCAGAGCTACCTCGCCCTGAAGGCCCACTACGACCCGCTCACCGTGCGCGAGCTCGGCGAGATGACGGGCATGGGCGAGGCCGAGATCCACAAGGCCGTGAAGCGCCTCCTCTCCGCGAAGCTCGGGGAGGAGGAGGACGGCAAGAACCTGGTCGACACCTACCGGCGCTACCTGCTCCTGAAGCGCCGCTTCGAGTACCCCGAGGCCGCGGCGCGCCCGCGGAGCCGGGCGAGGGCACGATGAGGATCAGCTGCCCGGGCTGCAGCGCCGAGTACAACATCGAGGACAGCCGGATCCCGCCGGCGGGCCTCAACATGAAGTGCCCGAAGTGCATGGCGACGTTCGCCGTGCGCAAGGACGCGACCGCCGCCGCGCCGCGGCCGGCGCCTCCGCCCGGGCCT
>CAZDGH010000438.1:0-4490 GCA_964504805.1 uncultured Myxococcales bacterium
CTCGGCGCGCTGGCGCTGGTGGCGAGGCGCCACCCGCCGTCGGCCTCGACGTTCGCGGCGGCGGCCGCGAGCGGCGCGCTCGCGGCGCAGGCGGGCCTGCTCCTCACCTGTCCCGCCCACGGAGGCGCGCACCTCTTCACGTTCCACCTCGGCGGCGTCCTCCTCGCCGCCGCGGTGGGCCTCGCGCTGGCGCGGCCGCTCGGCGCCGCGGCGCCGGCGTCCGCCTAGGCGTCGCCGCCCGGGCCGCCCGTCGGCGCGGCAGGCTTCGGCGCCTCGGAGGTCTCCGGCTTCGCGGCCTCGACGGTGGGTGCCGGCGGCGCAACGTCCGGCTTCGCGGCCTCGACCGCGGTCGCGGGCGCCGCCGCCTCCGTCCGCGCCTCGACCTTCGCCGCGAGCGCCTCGGAGGCGGCGAGCATCGCGCGCCGCTCCTCGTCGGCCTTCCGGCGGTCCGCCTCGTCCGCGGCCTCGGCCGCCGCAGCCGGGCCCCGTCGATAAACTCGATGGGCTTGCCCTGCGCCCAGCGGCCGGCGAGGAACGCGAGGACGCCTGCCCCGGCGTAGCCGCCGAGCCGCGCGATCAGGAACGACCAGCCGCCGAGCAGGAGCCCGTCGGCGCCGAGCGTCACGCTGTCGACGAGGAGCGCCGCGCCGCCGCCGACGACGACCGAGCCCGGCGCGACGATCGCCGGCTTCATGTCGGTGAGCCGGCCGAACACCATCGACACCAGCGGCGCCGCCACCAGGACGCCCACCGTCGAGAGCAGGCCGCCGAGGGCCCAGCGGAGGTCCTCGTTCGCGACGGCCCTGGCGAGCGGCACGAGGCGCATCGCCAGCGGCGGCGCGACGAAGGCGGCGAGGGCGAAGGTCGCGGCGCCGGCGGCGGTCGCGCCGACGAGGCTGCGGGCGACGTCGCGCACCGGCTGCAGCTTCCCCATGGGCCGCATCATAGCTGCCCGTCACGGCACGTCGCGGCCCTCGCCGGGCGCGAGCACCCAGAAGCGCTCCGGCGGCACGCCCTTCGCCGCCAGCGCCGCCGCCAGCGCGCGCGGCGGCTCGTCCTGCCCCTCGTCGGCGAGCTCGAAGGTGCCGAAGTGCATCCCGAGGGCGGTGCCCGCCCCGAGCGCGAGCGCGGCGTCCACCGCCTGCGCCGGCGTCACGTGGACCCGGTTCATGAACCACACCGGCTCGTAGGCGCCGATCGGGAGGACGGCGAGCCGCATCGGGCCGAGCCGCTCCCGCGCCTCGGCGAAGTGCGGGCCGAAGCCGGAGTCCCCGGCGACGTAGGCGCGTCCCGACGGCCCCTCGATCACCCAGCCGGTCCAGAGGGTGCGGTCCTGGTCGAAGAGGCTCCGGTTGGCGAAGTGCCGCACCGGCACCGAGTGGATGCGGACGCCGTTCGGCAGCTCCACCTGCTGCCACCAGTCGAGCTCGCGGGCGCCGGTGAGGCCCTGATCGAGGAGGAAGCCGCGGTTGCCGAGGCCGGCGAGGACGAGGAGCGGCGCGCGCTCGTGCAGCCGCCGCAGCGTCGGCAGGTCCATGTGGTCGTAGTGGTTGTGGCTCAGCACCACCGCGTCGATCGGCGGCAGGTCCTCGAAGCGGATCCCCGGCGGGATCACCCGCGCCGGCCCCGCGAACGAGAAGGGGCTGCACCGCTCGGACCAGATCGGATCGGTGAGCACGTTCACGCCGTCGACCTGCACGAGCACGGTGGCGTGGTTCACCCAGGTGACGCGCATCCGCCCGCCGCCGACGCGCGCCTCGGGCTTCGGCCCCGGCGGCGCGTCGGCGAACGGCCGCCACGCGCCGGGCGTGCGCTCGAGCCGCCACCGCAGGAACGCGGAGAAGCCCTCGCGCTCCGGGCCGCCCGGGTTGAAGAACCGCTCGCCGTCGAAGTGATCGGTGACGGGGCCCCGGTGACGGCCGCCCTCGAGGGCGCACGAGCCGGAGACGACGATCGCCGCCAGCGCGGCGAGCGCGGCGAGGGCGCGGAGCGCGAGGCGGCGGCCGCGGGTCACTCGTCCTCCTCCTCTCCCGCGGCGGCGGGGCCCCGGGCCACGAGCCGCGACGGGTCGTCGTAGAAGACCGCCTCCAGCGTCAGCCCCTCGGGCGGCGCGGTGGCGCCGGCGCGGGTGCGGTCGCGGCCGTCGAGCAGCGCGGCGATCGACCCCGGGTCGCGCCTCCCCTGCCCCACCTCGCAGAGCGTGCCGACCAGGTTCCGCACCATGTGCTTGAGGAACGCCGTGCCCTCGACGACGACCTCGAGCTCGCCGCCGCGGGCGCCGCGCACCTCGACGCGGGTGAGCTCGCGCACCGCGTGCGCCGCCGGGCAGTCCGCGGCGCGGAAGGCCGAGAAGTCGTGGCGGCCCAGGAGCGGCGCGGCGGCGGCCTGCATCGCCTCGACGTCGAGCGGCCGGAACACCGCCCAGTGCGTGCGCCGGCGCAGCGCCGAGCGCGTCGGGCCGTTCCAGATCCGGTAGCGGTAGCGCTTGCCGGAGGCGCTCCGCCGCGCGTCGAAGCCGTCGGGCGCCTCCTCCGCGGCCGCGATCGAGACGTCCTCCGGGAGGTGCGCGTTGAGCCCGAGCACGAACGCGCGCAGCGGCAGGTCGCGGCCGGTGCGGAGCGAGATCACCTGCCCGGCCGCGTGGACGCCGGCGTCGGTGCGGCCGGCCGCGGTCACCCGGACCTCCTCGCCGAGCAGCGCCGCGAGCCCGCGCTCGACGACCTCCTGCACGGTGCGGACCCGCGGCTGCACCTGCCAGCCGGAGAAGCCGCCGCCGTCGTACTCGACGGTGAGCTTGAGCGTGCGCACGCGCTACTTGAAGCGCACCCACGCGCCGAGGATCTCCCGGACCATCGCCGCGAGGGAGACGCCGTTGCGCTCGGCCACGTCGCGGAGGCGATCGTACTCCGCCTCGCCGAGCGCCACGGTGAGCACCTTCTCGGCGCCGTCGCGCCGCGACTCCGAGCCCTTCACCGCGTGCAGCGGGATCGGCTCGATGAGGTCGTCGTCGACCTCCATGATGTCGGAGGAGCCGGGCAGCGCCACCACCCCGCGCTGCGCGAGCCGCTTCCGCTCCTCGTCGAGCTCGTCGGAGAAGAGCTGCTTGAGGAAGTTCGAGAGGTGGATGTTCGACGGGGTGAACTCGTACTGCGAGAGGAACTGGTCGATGTCGTACTGCATGTCCCACGCGGTCTGGTACCGCTGGTCGCGATCCTTGTCGAGCGCCCGCATCAGGATCTGCTCGACCGCCTCCGGGATGTCGGCCTTGAAGTAGCTCGGCGCGTAGATCTTCCCGTCGGTGATCGACTTGAGGATCGCCACCTCGCTGTCGCCGGTGAAGAGCTTGAAGCCGGTGATCCACTCGTAGAGCACGACGCCGAGCGAGAAGATGTCGCTGCGACCGTCGAGCGGCTGCCCCATGGCCTGCTCGGGGCTCATGTACGAGAGCTTGCCCTTGATCTCGCCGGCGCGCGTCTGCTCGATCTGGTTCGCCGCCTTTGCGATGCCGAAGTCGAGCATCTTCACCGTGCCGTCGAACGAGACGAAGATGTTCTCGGGCGTGACGTCGCGGTGCACGATGTGGAGCGGGTTGCCGTAGATGTCGGTGCGCTGGTGCGCGTAGTAGAGCCCCTCGCAGATGCTCGAGGCGATCTTCAGCGCGTACACCATCGGGAACGGGATCCCGAGCGACTCGGCCTTCGGGATGATGCGACGCATGTCGCGCCCGAAGATGTACTCCATGGCGATGAAGTACGTGTCCGAGATCTTCCCGAGGTCGTAGATCTGCACGATGTTCGGGTGGTTCAGCTGCGCCGCCAGCTTGGCTTCGTTGAGGAACATCTTCACGAAGCCCTTCTGTCCCGACAGGTGCGGCCGGATCCGCTTGATGACGATCGTCTTCTCGAAGCCCTCGAGGCCGGCCTGGCGCGCGAGGAAGATCTCGGCCATGCCGCCGACGGCGATCCGATCGATGAGGGTGTACTTGCCGAAGCGCTGGCCTTCGACGCGCTTCTCCTCGATGGGCATGGGGGGACCTTATCAGGCTACGCGGTTCGGATCAGGCTCCAGGCTCCGGGCTCCAGGCTCCAGCAGGCAGTCGCGAGCGTCGAGCTTCGCCGTCACAGCCGGCGCGCGAGGGCGGCGGCGCGCTCGCGGGCGTGCGCGGCGATCGCCGCGGCGTCGCCGGTGAGGAGGACGCCTTCGCGGACGACGACGCGGCCGCCGACGATGGTCCAGGCGGCGGGCGCGGTGGCGGCGGGGCCGAGGAGCTGGGCGGCGGCGGTGCGGGCGTCGGCGGGCGCGGTGGGGCGGTGGGCGAGGAGGACGAGGTCGGCGGTGGCGCCTGGGCGCAGGCCGGCGGGCTCGCCGCCGAAGAAGCGCGGCACGAGGCGCGCGCCGCCGCCCTCGAGGACGGCGGCGACGGCGAAGGCGTCGGCGCGGACGTCGCGGGTGCCGGCGCGCCAGGTGAAGAGCGCCGCCTGGGTCTCGGC
>CAZDGH010000439.1:0-4487 GCA_964504805.1 uncultured Myxococcales bacterium
CCGGGCAGCTACCGCGTGCGCCTCGTGAACAAGGACCTCTCGCACGACGAGAGCTTCACCGTCACCGTGAAGGCCGGCGAGACGACCAAGGTCCGCCGCAGCCTCGCCGGGGGCGGGTAGCCCTCCGCCCGGCGCGGGCAGAGATCCCGCGCGCCCGCGGTTCCTCCCGCCGCGCAGCCACGCCGGCCGCGCCGGGAGGGATCCCATGCTCGCCGCCGCCGTCCTCGCGCTCGCCGCCGCAGCCGCGCCCGCGCGGCCCTTCGCGCCCGGGGAGGAGCTGTCGTACGAGGTGCGCCTGCTCGGCGTCCGGGCGGGCGAGGCGGCGATCCGCGTCGAGGCCGACGGCGATCCCGCGCGCCTCAAGCTCATGGCCCGCGGCCAGAGCGTGGGCGCGACCGAGGCGCTCTTCGGCGTGCGGCAGTCGGCGAGCTGCCTCGTCGCCCGCGACGACCTCGCGCCCTCGCGCTGCCGCTTCCGCTCGAAGCGCCGCGGCGGCGAGCGGCTGCGCGAGCTGACCTTCGATCGGTCCACCGGCGCCGTCGAGGAGCGGATCCTGGAGAAGGGCAGGCCGCGCTCGACCCGGGCGGCGGTCGGCGCCGGCGAGACGGTGCAGGAGGCGCTGTCCGGGCTGTACCTGCTCCGCGAGCGGCTCCCGGGCGAAGGCGAGACGGTGCGCTTCCGCTCGCTGCGCAAGGGCCGGCCGATCACCGTCGAGGCGACCCGGGTCGCGACGCGCGCGGTGAAGACCCCGGCGGGCGCCTTCCGCGCCGCGGAGCTCGCGCTCCGCGTGCTCGAGCCGCAGGGGAAGGAGGAGACCTCGGCGGGCACGCTCTTCATCAGCGACGACGCCGCGCGCCTGCCGGTGAAGCTCTCGCTCGACGCGCCGGTGGGGACGCTCGAGGCCGCGCTGTCGAAGGTGGCGGGCCGCTAGAACGGCGTCGAGAACGCCGCCGCGGCGCCGCCCGAGGTCGGGGCCACGTAGACCTGCCCCGAGCCCTCGTCCTCGCCGCGGAAGAGCAGCTCCCAGCCCGAGTACAGGACCAGCGCGCCACCGCCGACGAAGAGGCCGATGGCGAGGCCGTTGTCGCGGAACGCGGCGACCGCCTCGTCCCGGCCGATGTCCTCGTTGGCGTCGAAGGCGCTCTGGGTCTTGAACGCCTTGACCTCGAAGAATGCGCCGGTGCCCGCCATGGCGACGCCGGTGCCGAGCATCAGCCAGCCGAACGCGTTGGAGCGCTCCTCGCGCTTCACGTAGTGGCCGACCGGGCCGGCCTTCTTCTCGGAGAGCTCGAAGAAGAGCTCCTTCACCGCCGAGGTCGCGTTGTCGACGAGCAGCTCGAGGCGGCGCACCCGCGCGACCACGCGGTTCGCGGCCTTCGCCTTCTTGATGTTCACCATGCTCATCGAGAGGATCCACTCGTCGGCGACCTTCGAGACGTCGGTGGTGATGATGTAGTCGACGCCGAGGGCGCCGCCGATCTCGGCGATGCAGGTCGCCTCGTCGCAGCCGAGCAGGGCGCGCTGCTTCTCGAAGCCCATCACCGCGCGGATGTCGGCGCCGGTGGTGATCTGCACCTCCGGGCGCGCGGCGACCTCGGAGGCGACGAGGGCGGCGAGGCCCTCGACGGTGCCGAGGTCGAGGCCCGAGGCCTTCACGTCCATGACCGCGACCTTGACGTTGCGCTTCGACGGATCCTCGGTCTCGCGGGCCCGGGCGATCTGCAGGAGCTCGGAGACGCCCTTCACCGTGGCGTCGGGCACCTGCTCGAGGAACGGCAGGCGCTTGGTGATCCGGCCCATGCTCTTCGCCTTGGCGATCGAGATCATCGAGAGCGTGACCAGGTAGGTGCCGCCGATCTCGGCGACCTCGGTGCCGGCGATGTAGTCGACGCCGAGGGCGCCGCCGATCTCCGCGAGGCACGACGCCTCGCCGCACCCGAGCAGCTCCTTCTGCTTCTCGAAGCCGATGAGCGCCTGGATGTCGGCGGTGGAGATCACCTGCAGCTCGGGCTGCTTCGCGAGCGCGGTCGTCACCAGGGCGCCGATGCCCTTCACCTCGTCCTGCTTCACGGTGCCGACGGCCTTGACGTCGAGCACGGCGATCTTCGTCTTCTTGTCGGCGGCGGAGGCGGAGGTGGCGGCGAGGAGCGTCGCGGCTGCGGCGAGCAGCGCGAGCGGGCGGGCGTCGTGAAGCAAGGTTCGCTCTCCTCCGAGGGGACCGGCGTCGGGTGGGCCGTCGTGGAGCGGGCATCGTACCGCGATCACCCCCGCCCGGGTCGCGCAATCAGCCTCGCGTGCAGGGGGACGCGCACGTCGTCGCACACACGCCGACGCAGACGTCCGCGCCGTCGATCGACAGCTCGCGCGGGCAGCAGACGGACGTGGGGTTCTCGGGCGTCGCGCGCTGCGCGCAGCGGTCGCTCCCGGGATCGCAGGCGGTCGTACAGCGGCCGTCGACGCAGAGGCCGCCGGCGCAGTCGGCGCCCGAGGCGCAGGCCGCGCCGGGGCCGGGCCCTTCCGAGGCGAGGACGCACGTGGTGACCACGTGCGTGCCGTCCACGGGCGCGGCCGACGGGACGCCGCAGTGGGCCTCGAAGGTCTCCGGGTCGGGGCCGCATTGCTGGTTCGACGCCTCCTCGCAGCAGAGCTCGCCCGCTGCGTTCACCCACTTGCCGTCGGCGTTCCGGCTCGAGCAGCAGTCGAGGTCGTCGCGGCAGCCGTGCTGCCAGGTGACGCCCCACTCCCACTGGCACACCCGGAACGGTGGAGCCTCGGGCTCCACGAAGAAGTCGGCCTCGCGCGCGAACCGCTTGCAGCGCAGACCGGCCGGGCAGTCGGCGTCGTGCTCGCAGATGCTGGTGCACCACTGCTCGCCGCAGATCGGCGCGTCGTTGTCGTCGCAGCCGGGGTAGCAGAGGCCCCTCGCGCACGCCGCCGAGAACTTGGTGGCGTGCTCGCCCTCCACGTTCCCGCAGGCTTCGAACGGCTCGCCCGGACCGGGCGTGGCGCACACCGCGACGGCGCCGAAGCTCCGGAGGCTCTCGCCGCCGAGCACGACGCAGGCGTCGCCGGCCTCGGGGCAGTCGCGGTCGCTCCGGCAGAGCGAGAGGCCGGGGTCCTCGCTCCCGACGCCGGCGTGGCCGAGGGCGCCGGGCGCGAGCTCGAGCTCCCGGCAGTCGAAGCCGTTCGGACAGCCGGTGCGCTCCTGTCCGGGATCGCAGAGCGTGGCGCACACGCCGCCGTCCAGGCAGATCCGCGAGAGGCAGTCCGACGGCCCGTTGCACGCGAACGGCCCGTCGTGCCCGCCGGCAGCCCTCTCGCAGATCGTCGGGCGGAGGCACGACGGCGAGCCGTCGAAGCAGGGCACCTCGAGGTCCACCGTGCAGACCTCGCCGTCGGGGCACGGTCCCTTGCCGTCGCGCTGGCACTCCGACGGCGGCTCCTCCGGCGGCGGCGCGCACACCTCCAACGCGACGCAGGCGCCGTCGCGGCAGCAGCCGGTCGTCTCGCAGTCGCCGTCGTTCCTGCAGCCGATCGACTCCTCGGACAGGCCGAGGCACGCCGTGGTGATCGCCGGGAGCAAGCACGCCGCGAGCCGGATCTTCATGTCGAACCCCCGCGGCCCGATCATACGCGCCGCGACGGGCGGCGGGAGGATCGGCTACCGTGCCGCGGCCGATGGGGGAGCCGACGCTCGAGGAGCTGGCCGCGGCCGTGGCCCGCGGCGACCGCGCCGCGCTCCGCGGGATCTGGGAGCGCACCGCGCCGAGGCTCTTCCGCGAGGTGCTGGCGCCGATCCTCCGGGACCGCGCCGCCTGCGAGGACGCGCTCGAGGAGACGTTCGTCTCGGTGCTCGAGCGTCCGGCGGCGCTCGCCGCCGGCGAGGTGTTCCCGTACCTGGCGACCATCGCGCGGAACAAGGCCCTCGACCGGCTGCGGCGGGCCGGCAGCGAGTCGCGGCTCCGCGAGGCGGTGGCGAAGGAGCTGCTCCGCGCGGAGGAGGCGGCGCCGGATCCCGCCGCGGAGGCGCTCGCCCGCGAGGCGCACGGCGTCGCCAGGGAGCGGGTCGCCGGGGTGCTGGCGCGGATGCACCCTCGCTACGCCGAGGCGATCCGGCTCCGGCTGCTCGAGGACCGGAGCCGGGAGGCGTGCGCCGCCGCGCTCGGGGTGAAGGTGGGGACGTTCGACGTGGTGCTGTTCCGGGCGTGTAAGCAGTTCCGGGCCCTGTACGTGGAGAGCCATGGGCCCGAAGGCGGAGGTGTGCCGTGACGGATGACGGAGCGAAGGGGCCCGGCCCGCTGCCGGACGACCCCGCCGGGCTCGACGAGCGGCGGGAGGCGCGGGAGCTCGCCGAGGCGCTCGAGGGCCGGCCGGAGCGGCTCTCGGACGGCGCGGCCGAGGCGCTGCGCGGCGCGGCGGCGGCGGCGCGGGGCCGCGCGCCGGAGCTCGACCCGGCCCGGCTCGACGCCATCGCGGATCGGCTGTTC
>CAZDGH010000440.1:0-4460 GCA_964504805.1 uncultured Myxococcales bacterium
GCCGCAGCCGGCGCCGCGGGCGCGGGCGCGGCCGGCTTCGCGGCGGGGGCGGGGGCGGCGGGCTTCGGGTCGGCGGCCCCGCCGCCACCCTGGCCGCAAGCGGCGAAGAAGGCACAGGCGACGAGCGAGGCGAGAACGTGGCGCATGGATCCTCCGTGCGCTGCCGTCCGCACGGGGATGTGCCGGAGGCAGGCGGGCGCACGTTGCCCACCTGGTCCGGCCCCGTCAAGCCGATCCGCGCTAGGTTTCCGCCGGTGGACGCGGCTCCGTTCGAGAACCGACTGAAGAAGATGCTGCGCGAGCGGCAGCGCTTCGCCGCCCGCGAGGGCACCGACGCGTTCCGCGTCTACGACGGCGACATCCCCGAGTTCGGCTACGTGGTGGAGAGCTACGCCGGGCGGCCGCACGTCGTCGAGTACGAGCGCCGCGGCTCCGTCGGCCGCGCCTCCGCCACCGAGCGCCGCGAGGCGGTGATCGCCGCGGTGGCGCGGACCTTCGGCGTCCCGCCCTCGTCGGTGCCGCTCAAGGTCCGCGCGCCGAAGGTCTGGGGCGAGGAGCAGTACGAGAAGCGCGAGGCCGCCGGCCGGCGCTTCGCGGTGCACGAGGGCGGCGTCGAGCTCCTCGTCGACCTCGAGGGCTACCTCGACACCGGCCTCTTCCTCGATCACCGCACCACGCGGCTCCGGGTGCAGGCCGAGGCCCGCGGGAAGCGCTTCCTGAACCTCTTCTGCTACACCGGCGCGTTCACCGTGCACGCGGCGAAGGGCGGCGCGACGAGCTCGGTCTCGGTCGACCTCTCGAACACCTACCTCGCCTGGGCCGCGGACAACCTCTCGCAGAACGGCCTGCTGACGCCGGCCCACGAGCTGGTGCGCTCCGACGTCACCCGCTGGGTCGAGCAGGCCGAAGGGACGATCGAGCCGTTCGACCTCGCCGTGCTCGACCCGCCGAGCTTCTCCGCCTCGAAGAAGATGGAGGGCACCTTCGACGTGCAGCGGGATCACCCGGCCCTGCTCGGCGCGACGCTGCGGCTCCTGCGGGCGCCCTTCGTCCTCTACTTCTCCACGAACTTCACGGGGTTCGTCCTCGACGAACGGCCCCTGCGCGGGCTGCGCGTCGAGGAGACGACGCCGACGTCGATCCCGCAGGACTTCCGCCACCGGCAGATCCACCGCTGCTTCCGGATCGCCTCGCTGTAGGCGCCGGTCGCACGGTTGAAAGGGGCCCACCCGGCCCCTACGATCGGGAACCGCTCGACCGGCCGTGCTGTCGTCCCTTCGCACGCGATCCGCTGCACCCGGAGGTTCCCGTGAGCTCCCGCTTCGCCCCTGCCGTCGCCACGCTGCTCCTCGCCTCGCTGGCCATCGCCTGCGGCTCGGAGAACGAGCCCTCGAAGGACCCGGCGCCGGTCGGCACCACCGAGTCCGCGCTCGCGCCCGAGGGGATCGAGTGGGAGCGCACCACGCCGCTCGAGGCCTGGGAGTCGGGCGTCGCGCTCTGGAAGGGCAAGCAGTTCGCCGCGGCGCAGGGCGCGTTCGAGCGGGCCGCGACCCGCTTCGGCTCGGCGCGGCTCTGGGCGGCCGAGGCCGCGCTCCGGGCCGACCGCCCCGGGGACGCCCTCGACCATGCCCGCGCCCTCTCCGCCGAAGGCGACCCCGAGGGCACCTTCGTCGAGGCCCTCGCGCTCGAGCGGCTCGGCCGGTTCGACGAGGCGCGCTCGATCTACGAGCAGATCCTGGAGCGCCAGCCGGAGCACGTGCCGGCGCGCAACAACCTCGGCACCACCTACTACATGCAGCGCGACTTCGTCCGCGCCAAGCTCGAGACCGAGAAGATCCTCGGCTACGGCTCGGCGACCGACCTCGACAAGTCGATCGCGCTCGCGAACCTCGCCGAGCTCCTCGCCCTCGACGGCGCGTTCGAGGTGGCGGAGAAGTACCTCGAGCAGTCGCAGGACCTCTCGCCCGAGGAGGCCCACCCGTACTTCGGCCTGGCGATCCTCTACGACGTGACCGGCCGGCAGGCCGAGGCGCTGTTCTGGATGGAGACCGGCCTGCTCCTCGACCCGGACGGCGAGACCCGCTTCGCCACCGTCTTCACCTACCCGGACCAGGCGGCGCACTTCGACGGCCTGCAGCACGAGGCCGCCGGGCAGTACGCCCGCGCCCGCGCCGACTTCGAGCGCCTGCTCGAGCTCCCGCGGGGCTGGGCGCCGCTCGAGGCCGCGGCGAAGGGCCGCCTCGCCGGGCTGCCCTCCGAGGGCGGCGAGACGGCGGCGGTGCCCGTCGCCCGTCCGGCGCCGCACGTGGACATCCGCCCGGCGATCGAGGTCGAGGCCGCGCAGATCATCGGCGCCAAGAAGCAGCCGATGCTGCCCAAGTGCCGCCGGCCGGCGACCCAGGACTGGACGTTCTAGGCGGAACCCCCGGCAATCCTGGGGGTTTCCCGGGGGTCGGCGCCTTGAGCGCCGGCCCCTTTGGCTTTAGGATCGCAGGCGATGGCTGCTCCGAGGCCCGCGTCGGGCACCGACGATCTCAGCACCCGCGACCTGGAGATCCTCAAGGCGATCGTCCAGGACTTCATCGTCACCGGCGATCCGGTCGGCTCCCAGGCGATCGCGCCGCGGTGCGAGGTCTCGCCGGCCACGGTGCGCAACGCCATGGCCGACCTCGAGGCCCTCGGGTTCCTGGAGAAGCCGCACACCTCCGCGGGCCGCGTCCCCACCGACCGCGCCTACCGCCTCTACGTCGACGCGCTGCTCCGGGTGCGCAGCCTGGCGCCGAAGGACCTCGAGCGCATCGACCGCGCCGTGCAGGGCGCGCCGCGGGAGGAGCTCGCGCCGGTGGCCGGCAAGCTGCTCCACGAGATCAGCCGCCACGCGGCGGTGGTGGTGGCGCCGCGGTTCGACCACACGCTGGTGCAGCGGATCGAGTTCGTGAAGCTGCGCGAGGACCGCGTCCTCGCCATCTTCGTGACCGCCGCCGGCCTGGTGCAGAACCGCCTCGTCCAGCTCGACGTCCCGGTGGAGAAGGGCGAGCTCGAGCACGCCGCGAACTACCTCTCCTCGCTCCTCGGCGACGGCCTCACCCTCGACGCGGTGCAGGTGCGCATCCGCAGCGAGCGCGACCAGGAGCAGGCCGCCCTCGACGAGCTACGCCGGAAGAGCCTCGACCTCGGCGAGAAGGCCCTCGCCGGCAGCGACCCGGAGCCGCAGGTGGTGATCGAGGGCGAGGAGAGCTTCCTCGACGCGCCCGAGTTCGCCGCCGACCTCGCCAAGATGCGCAAGCTCTACGCGGAGCTGGCGCAGAAGGAGCGGCTCGTCGACCTCCTCGCCCGCGCGGTCGCGTCGCGGGAGATCCAGATCTTCATCGGCACCGAGAGCGAGTTCTCGGCGGCGGCCGGCGTCTCGCTGGTGGCCTCGCCGTACCAGAGCGCCGAGGGCGTGGTCGGCGCGCTGGCGGTGATCGGGCCGACGCGGATGAACTACGGCCGGGTCATCTCGCTCGTCGAGGCCACCGCCCGCGCCGTCTCCCGCTCGCTCGACTAGGAGCCGGCCGCGCGGCGGCGGGCGCCGCCCCTCGCGGCCTTCGCGCGCTTCACCTCGTCCACCACCGCGAGCAGCCCCTCGAAGCCGGCGACCGTGTGCGTCGGCGCCGGCAGCTTCTCGTCGCTCGCGGGATCGGAGACGTGGCGGCGGGTCACGCTGCGCGCCGAGATCACGTCGAGGCGGTCGCGGTACTCGCCGGGCACGTAGGTGCCGTACGCCGCCCAGACGTCGACGGCGCCCACGACCTGCGCGACCTTCACGTCCTTCTTCAGGTTGTCGCCGATGAAGATCGTCCGCGCGGGGTCGGCGCGCTGGTCGGCGATGATCCGCGAGAGGCCGCGCGGGTCCGGCTTCTCGTGGTCGCGCGGCAGCTCGATCACCGGGATCGGCGCGCGGTAGTGCCCGGCCTCCTCGCGGCTCTTGATCTGCGCGGCGACGCCGGTGGTCGGGAAGTCGAAGCGCGGCATGCAGTAGAGCGCGTCGAGCAGCGGCGCGAGGCCGAGCTGCTTGAGGCGCGCCTCGGCCGGGTTCCGCGGCGCGTCGGTGAGCGCCACCACGCGGACGCGCAGGCCCCGGAGCACCTCGAGCGTCTCCTTCACCTTCGGGAAGAGCTTCAGGTAGCGCTTGCGCTTGTGGGCGAAGGCGGCGCGGGCGGGGTCGATGACGAGGCGGTCGAAGGAGTCGAAGTCGTCGGCGTAGGGGTGGAAGAGCTCCGACTCCTGGATCGCGAACGGGTACTCGTTCGAGCCGTAGCGCTCGTAGACCTTCTTCAGCGCCTGGACGACCTTGATCCGCGGCTCGCCGGTGGTGCCGCAGAGCGACTCGATCATCGCCTCGAGCGACGGGACGATGAAGTCCACCCAGGAGTAGAGGGTGCCGTCGAGATCGGTGACGACCAGCATGCGCCGCGTTC
>CAZDGH010000441.1:0-4440 GCA_964504805.1 uncultured Myxococcales bacterium
GCCGCGCCGCGCCCGGCACCGCCGTCGGCGAAGCGCCGCGACACGGTGATCGACGGCGAGCGCTACACGCCCGTCTCCGCACCCGAGGAGCCGCCCGCGCGCCCGCCGCGCGACGAGTCGTGGCGCCCGAAGCCGCTCCCGCCGCCGCCGCCGCCGCCGGTCCGCTCGCCGCTCCGCGCCTTCGTCCGGGTCCTGCCGTGGGCCTTCGGCCTCGCGGTGCTCGCCTTCGTCGTCGTCGCCGGCACCTCCGGCGGCCTCGGCGGGCTGGTGGAGGGCGCGAAGGAGGCGCTCTCCGGCGTCGAGCCCGTCCCGCCCCCGAGCGGCGCGCCGGCGATCGCCGTCGGCGCGCCGGCCGGCACGGGCCGCGCCTACCTCACCCTCACCACCGATCGCCCGCTCCTCGTCTTCGTCGACGGCCGCTCCATCGGCACGACGCCGATCCGGCGGGCGGAGCTCGAGGCCGGCGAGCACATCGTCCGGCTGCAGCACCCGAAGGAGCGCTGGAAGAGCCGCGAGCTCGTCCTCGCCCTCGAGGAGGGCGAGGAGACCACGGTGCACGAGAAGGGCCCATGAGCGATCCCGTCGAGCCGATCGAGCTGTTCATCGTCGAGGACCAGCCCGCGGTGCTGAAGGGGCTCGTCAAGAGCCTCTCGGGCCACGAGCGCATCCGCGTCGTCGGCACCGCGATGAGCGGCGAGGCCGCGGTGAAGGACGTGCCCGCCCTCGCGCCGCAGGTGCTGCTGCTCGATCTCGAGCTGCCCGGCATGGGCGGCATCGAGGTCTGCGGCCAGGTGAAGCGCGCGCTCCCGGAGCTCGACGTCCTGATCTTCACGACGTTCGAGGACGAGCAGCGCGTCTACGAGGCGATGCAGGCCGGCGCGTCCGGCTACCTCGTGAAGCGCTCGCCGATCGACCGGGTGATCGCCGGCATCCTCGAGGTCCACCAGGGCGGCACGGTCATCGAGGCGACGATCGCCAAGCGCTTCTGGAACTACTTCCAGTCGGTGCAGGCGCGGCCCGAGAAGCCGCCGGCGGACCCGTGGGGCCTCACCGAGCTCGAGCGGCAGGTGCTGCAGTTCGTCACCAAGGGCCTGTCGAACGCGGAGGTCGGCAAGGTGATGTCGATCGAGCGGCGCACGGTGAAGACGCACCTCTCGCACATCTACCGGAAGATGGGCGTCGCCACCCACGTCGAGGCGGTGGTGCTCGCGCTCAAGGCCGGGCTGGTGGAGCTCTAACCGGCGCTAGCCGGCGATCGCGAGCCCGAGCGCCGCGAGCACCGCAGCGAGCACGAGGCCGAGCTGCCCGTAGCCCAGGACGAGCCCCGCCAGGGCGAGCCGGCCGCCGGTCCTCCGGCCGCGCGACGCCCGGATCTCCTCGCGCGCGCGGTGGCCCGCCCACACGGCGACCAGGGCGCCGAAGAGCGGGACGGCGAACCAGGCGACGACGCCCGCCACGGCCGACAGCAGGGCGAGGGGGCTCGTGTCGCGGACCGCCTGGTAGCGCCGCAGGACCGCAGGGTCGATGAGCCGGGGGGCGACCGTGTGCCGGCTCGCCCCCGGCTCGTGCCGGGCGCACTCGGGACAGAACCGGCTGCCGACGACGACCGGCTGCCCGCAGTAGCAGGTGAGGCGGGGGAAGTAGGGGCTCGCTTCGCGCAGCATGTCCGTAGCTACGCGGCCGGGATCGCTCGTGGTTCAGCGTCGGGGGCGGGCATGGCGGCGGGCCCGGGATCGTTCTCGGCTTGACCCGGTGCCCGCCGGCGCGCTACGAGGCGCCTCCGATCGGCGGCCCCCGCACGTGGGGGGCCGGCCAAGTTGCCGCTTTCGCTTGACAACAGCCTGCGCGCTCGCCTATCTTGCGCGCTCTTTTTTGCCGGACGGCCGCACCTCCGAATGATTCCGGGGGCTTAGGGCGCCGGATGGGATTCGAGCTCGATGCCGACGATCAACCAGCTGATCCGCCACGGGCGCCAGGCCCTCAAGGCCAAGGAGAAGGCCCCGGCGCTGCAGCAGTCGCCGCAGAAGCGCGGCGTCTGCACCCGCGTGTACACCACGACCCCGAAGAAGCCGAACTCGGCGCTTCGCAAGGTCGCCCGCGTGCGGCTCACCAACGGGATCGAGGTCACGAGCTACATCCCCGGCGTCGGCCACAACCTCCAGGAGCACTCGGTCGTCCTCATCCGCGGCGGCCGCGTGAAGGACCTCCCGGGCGTCCGCTACCACATCGTCCGCGGCACGCTCGACTCGGTCGGCGTCCAGGGGCGCAAGCGCGGCCGCTCCAAGTACGGCGCGAAGAAGCCCAGCTAGTCGCCGGTTCCCTTCCGAACACCATTTACGGCGGCCGCACGCCGCACCGCAGGTAGAAGATGCCTCGTCGTCGCGAAGTCGAGAAGCGCAAGATCCTGCCGGACCCGAAGTTCAACGACCGCATCGTCGCGAAGTTCATGAACGACGTGATGCGCTCCGGCAAGAAGAGCACCGCGGAGCAGATCGTCTACGGCGCGTTCGACATCGTCGCCGCCAAGACCTCCGACGATCCGCTCAAGCTCTTCAAGAAGGCCCTCGACAACGTCAAGCCGGTCCTCGAGGTGAAGAGCCGCCGCGTCGGTGGCGCCACCTACCAGGTCCCGGTCGAGGTCCGCCCGGACCGCCGCACCGCCCTCGGGATGCGCTGGCTCATCTCCTACGCCGCCGACCGCGGCGAGAAGACGATGGCCGAGAAGCTCGCGGGCGAGATCCTCGACGCCGCCAACAACCGCGGCAACGCGGTGAAGAAGCGCGAGGACACGCACAAGATGGCCGAGGCCAACAAGGCCTTCGCGCACTACCGCTGGTAGAAGCGGGCAGCACGCAGCACGAAGTAGAGGAGACGGATCGGTCGTAGAGCAGGCGCAGCACGCTCTCTGACAGCTCGGTCGCAGGTGGGCCCGGACGGTGCGGGCCCTTTCTTCCCACCGCGCGCTCCCGCGCGCCTCCTGGAGGACGGACAGATGGCTCGCTCGTTCCCCCTGGAGAGGACCCGGAACATCGGGATCATGGCGCACATCGACGCCGGGAAGACCACGACGACCGAGCGGATCCTCTTCTACACCGGCCGCATCCACAAGATCGGCGAGGTCCATGAGGGCGCTGCCACCATGGACTGGATGGAGCAGGAGCGCGAGCGCGGCATCACCATCACCTCTGCCGCGACGACCTGCACCTGGCGCGATCACCGCATCAACATCATCGACACCCCGGGCCACGTCGACTTCACCATCGAGGTCGAGCGGTCCCTGCGCGTCCTCGACGGCGCCTGCGCGGTCTTCTGCGCCGTCGCCGGGGTGCAGCCGCAGTCCGAGACGGTGTGGCGGCAGGCCAACAAGTACAAGGTCCCGCGCATCGCCTTCGTGAACAAGATGGACCGCGTCGGCGCCGACTTCCGGCGCTGCGTCGAGACCATGAAGGACCGGCTCCACACCAACCCGGTCCCGATCTTCCTCCCCATCGGCGCCGAGGACGCGTTCCGCGGCGTCCTCGACGTGATCGAGCAGAAGGCGCTGACCTTCGACGACGACGCCCAGGGCGCGAACGTCATCGTCTCCGCGCCGACCGCCGAGCAGCAGGCCGAGATCGACGAGGCGCGCAAGCACCTCCTCGAGTCCGTCGCCGAGCTCGACGACGCCCTGCTCGAGAAGTACCTGGGCGGCGGCGAGGTCACCTCCGCCGAGCTCCGCAAGGCGCTCCGCAAGGCGACCATCGCCCTGCAGGTCACGCCGACGCTGTGCGGCGCCGCCTTCAAGAACAAGGGCGTCCAGCAGATCCTCGACTCCGTCGTGGACTACCTGCCGTCGCCGGCCGACATCCCGCCGGTCCACGCCAAGACGCCGGACGGCGCCGACGTGGTGCGGAAGGCCTCCGACGACGAGCCCTTCGCCGCGCTGGCCTTCAAGATCATGAACGACCCCTTCGTGGGCCAGCTCACGTTCTTCCGGGTCTACGCCGGCAAGCTCGAGAGCGGCACCGCCGTCTGGAACGCGGCGAAGGGGAAGCGCGAGCGCGTGGGCCGGCTGCTCCGGATGCACGCCAACAAGCGCGAGGAGATCACCGAGGTCCTCGCCGGCGACATCGGCGCGATCGTCGGCCTCAAGCTCGCCACCACCGGCGACACCCTCTGCGACGACAAGCAGCCGGTCCTGCTGGAAAAGATGGAGTTCCCGAACCCGGTGATCTCCGTCGCCATCGAGCCGAAGACGAAGGCCGACCAGGAGAAGCTGGGCGTCTCGCTGCAGCGGCTCCAGGTCGAGGACCCGAGCTTCCGCGTCCGCACCGACGAGGAGACCGGCCAGACCCTGATCTCGGGCATGGGCGAGCTCCACCTCGAGATCATCGTCGACAGGCTCCAGCGCGAGTTCAAGGTCGAGGCGAACGTCGGCAAGCCGCAGGTCGCCTACCGCGA
>CAZDGH010000442.1:0-4372 GCA_964504805.1 uncultured Myxococcales bacterium
CGCCCCGCGCGGCCCCCCGGCGCCCGCCGCCGGCGCGGCCGCAGCTCGACCCGCAGTTCGACTACTCGCGGCTCGAGGAGGAGGAGGCCCAGCACCGGAGCCGCCGCTCCAAGAAGGGCTTCGTCAGCCTGATCGCGACCGCCGTCGCCGGCCTCGCGCTCCTCGGCGGCTGGTACGGGTTCACGAAGTGGAAGGCGACCCGCGACCGGCAGATCTCGAAGCTGCTCGAGGACACGAACAACTACATCCAGAAGGACACCTACGCCTCGTACAAGAAGGCGACCGAGACCGCGGACCAGATCCTCGAGCTCGACTCGGACAACTTCGTCGCCCACGCGTACCTCGCGTACATCAACGCGCTGCGCTGGGGCGAGCAGGGCGAGGGCGACGACTTCAAGCGCCGCGCCCAGGAGCACCTGACCAAGGCGAAGGCGAAGGGCGAGCCCCACGGCCGCATCTTCGCCGCCGAGGCGTACATCAAGTTCTTCAACGGCGACCCGAAGGGCGCCGAGGATACGGTCGCCGCGGTGATGGAGAAGGGCCAGAAGTCGGGCCTGCTCCTCACCACCCAGGGCATCGTCCAGATGTACGCGGGCGAGCTCGACAAGGCGGCGGGGACGTTGAAGCAGGCGCAGTCGCTCGAGTCCAACAGCGTCCGGCTCCTCTCCGCGCTCGGGCAGCTCCACCGCCGCCGCGGGATGGACGCCGAGGCGTACACCTTCTACGACTCGGCGCTCCGCCTCGACCGCGAGCACGCCGACTCGCTCCTCGGCAAGGCGCTCCTCGTCCTCGACGCCAACGAGGGCAGCCGTCCGAAGGAGGAGCAGGAGGCGCTGCTCAAGGAGGCCGAGAACCAGATCGGCCGGGTGATGGGGCTGCCGGACGGCGCCATCTCCTCCCGGCAGCTCGCGCTCGGCAAGTTCGCGAACGCGCAGCTCCTCTTTGCGCGCGGCAAGGCCAAGGACGCCGAGAAGCTCGAGAGCGAAGCGTTCACCCTCGATCCGAACAACCCCGACATCCGCCTCATGCGCGGCCGCCGCCTGCTGCGCGAGGGCAACGCCGACGGCGCGGTGAAGGAGATCAAGGAGGCGATCGCCATCGACGAGAAGCGCGCCTCCTTCTACGTCGACCTCTCCCGCGCCCTGATGGCGAAGCCGGGCGGCGCCAAGGAGGCGGTCGAGGCGCTCGAGAAGGCGCTGAAGAGCTTCCCGGAGGCGGGCCGCATCCACGTCCTCCTCGGCGACGCCAAGCGCGCGGCCGGCGACGTCGACGGCGCCCGGGCGGCGTACGAGAAGGCGTTCTCGGTGGACAAGAAGAACGCCGAGGCGCAGGCGAAGATCGGCCAGATCTACCGGGAGAAGAAGGACTGGGCGAAGGCGAAGGCGGAGCTCGAGGGGGCCACGAAGCTGTTCGGCCTCGGCGCGTCCGGCCCGGCCTTCGCGCTGGCGCTCGGGGAGCTCGGCCGCGTCGCCGACGAGGGTCCGACCCGCGACGAGGGGCGCGCCTACGAGCTGTACGGCAAGGCGCTCTCCGCCTACGAGGGGTACGCGCCGGCCTACGCCGGCATCGCCAAGATCGCTGCGACGCGGGCGCGGGACAAGGAGTTCCGCGAGATCGCGAAGAACTACGCCTCGAAGTACCTCGAGCTCGAGCCGAAGGGCGAGTTCGCCGCGGACGCCCAGCGCATCCAGGCGCAGCTGCGGTAGGTCTCCCACCTCCCGCCGCCTCGGAGATCCGTGGCGGCGGGGACCGGGAACACGAACCGACCTCGGCGCGTCCGCGTACGGACGCCCGCGGGCCCACGTCGGTACGGCCACTTGGAGCCGCGCGGGGCGCTGGCGCCGCCCTTGCTACGGCTGCCCGCGGACACCGCCGGGAGAGCACGAGATGACGTCCGCCCACGACGACGGCAAGGCGCTCGGAGGCGCCGCCCGCAAGCGGCTGGCCCTGGCCACCCGGGCGCTCGAGGCGCTCCGCCGCCCGCCGGGCGAGCAGGCGCTCACCGAGGAGCAGTACGACCGGCTGGCCGAGGTGATCAAGAAGCTCGACGCCGCCGCCGGCCCCGCCGAGCGCTAGTCGTCGTCGTCCTCGTCGGGGGCCGCCTCGTCGGCCTCCTCGTCGGCCTCGGGAGCCTCCTCGTCGGTCTCGGCGGGGGCCGCCTCGACCTCCGGCACCGGCTCCTTCACCTTCGCGACCGGCCGCTTCCTGGACTCCTTCACGGGGGCCTTGAGCGCCGGGCTCTCGCGCTGGTCCGCCCCGCACTTCGGGCAGAGCGGCACGGCCTTGTGGAGGTCGTAGAACTTGGTCTCGCACTTCCAGCAGCTGTACTTGGTGCCGAGATCCTTGGCGGGGCTCATGCGGTGTCCTCGCGGGCTGCCGTCGAAGGGGCCCGGGCAATAGAGCACGCCTTGGGCGAAGTCAAGGTGGTCGGGCTCGTTGCCGCACCCGGGAGGCGACCCCTAGAATCCGCGCCACCGTCGAAACCGCGGGAGGCCGTCTCGGTGCACAGGCGTGTCGGGGAGCTGCTGGTCGAGCGCGGGGTCGTCACCGCCGCCGAGCTCGAGGCCGTGGTCGGGAAGCCGGGCCGGATCCTCTCGAACCTCTGGATGGAGGGGAAGGCGTCCGAGGCGGCGCTGGTCGTCGCCCTGGCCGAGCAGCACGGCGTGCCGGGCGTGGACCTCTCGCGGACGGTGATCGCGCTGTCCGCCCTCGAGCTCGTGCCGCGGCCGGTCGCCCTCGAGCACCTGGTGCTCCCGATCGCCTCCGACGCGGAGCGGATCCACCTCGCCATGGCGAACCCCGCCGACGCCCAGGTCGTCGACGAGCTCCGGTTCGTGAGCGGCAAGGAGGTCATCCCGCACGCCTCGCTGCTCCGTCCGCTCCTCGAGGCGCTCGATCGCGCCTACGGCTTCGTCGGCAGCGGCGCCGCCGTCTGGCCCGGCACCCACGCCGATCCGGCGGCGCACCCGGCGGGCCACGTCGAGGTCGTGGTGCCGGTCGCCGAGGTGCTCGAGGTCGTCACCGGCGACGACGACGCGGGCGACGAGCCGCTCTTCTCGATGTCGGTCGAGGTCGAGGAGGTGGTGCCGATCGAGGAGGAGCCCGCGCCCACGCCGGGCGGCCGCCGCGCCCTCGTCGTCGACGACGAGGAGGACATCTGCCGCCTCCTCGAGAAGGCCCTCTCGTCCCGCGGCTTCGAGGTCGAGACCGCGACCCGCGGCCTCGAGGCGCTCGAGAAGGTGAAGACGTTCCGCCCGAACGTGCTGCTCCTCGACGCGATGCTGCCCGAGGTCCACGGGTTCGAGATCTGCCGCAAGGTGAAGAGCTCGAAGAGCTTCGGGAGCGTGCCGATCCTGATGGTGAGCGCCATCTACCGGGGCTGGCGCTTCGCGCAGGACGTGAAGGAGACCTACGGCGCCGACGCCTACCTCGAGAAGCCGTTCCGCCTCGAGGAGGTGCTGCGGAAGGTCGAGGAGCTGCTCGCGGGGCCCGCCTCGCGGCCGGAGATCCAGGCCGGCGCGGCCGCGGCCGCCTACGACCGCGGCATCGAGCTCTTCAAGGAGGGCCGCTACGCCGAGGCGCGCGAGGCGTTCGACGCCGGCGTGAAGGACGATCCGTTCTCGGCGCGGCTCCACGCGGCCGCGGCGCGGGCCGCGCAGGAGCTCGGGGACGACTACGGCGCCATCGCGTCGTACGAGCGGGCGCTCGAGCTCAAGCCCGACCTGTTCGAGGCCCTCCGGACGCTCGCCGGCCTGTACGGTCGCAAGGGCTTCCGCCGGAAGTCGGCCGAGGTGTGGGAGCGGGCGCTCCGCGTCGCACCGGACGACGCCACGCGGTCGCAGATCCGCGACCACCTGCTGAACCTGTTGTAGGCTGGCCGCCTCCATGCGCTTCGCCTGCAACGCCTGCCAGACGCGTTACACCATCGCGGACGAGAAGGTCCGCGGGAAGGTGCTGAAGATCCGCTGCAAGAAGTGCGGCGAGGTCATCGTCGTCAAGCAGCAGGAGGCGGTGGTCGCCGCCGCGCCGGAGCCCGAGTCCGACGACGACGTCCCCACCAAGATGATGTCCGCCGCCGAGGTGCAGCGCCTCGCCTCGGCGGGCCCCGCCCCCGCCCCCGCCGCCGCCGCGCCCCGCGAGACGTACGTGCCGCCGCCGCTCCCGGCCGCGCCCCCGCCGCCGGTCGAGCCGCCGCCGCCCGAGGTGGAGTGGTTCGCGATGATCGCCGGGCAGCAGGAGGGGCCGTTCGACCGGGTGACGCTCGAGCGGCGCATCGGCGCCGGCGACATCACCGCCCGGACCTTCGTCTGGTACGACGGCATGGGCGACTGGCGCCGCGCCGGCGAGGTCGACGAGCTCGACGGGGCGTTCG
>CAZDGH010000443.1:0-4371 GCA_964504805.1 uncultured Myxococcales bacterium
CTCGTCCGCGGCGAGGCGAAGCTCCGCGCGTTGATGGCGAGGAGCGCGCCGTCGGCCGAGGCGCGCCGCGCGGTCTGGGAGCGGTACCAGGCGCTCTCCGACCAGGCCTTCCACGCAGCGCTGCCCTGGCTCTCGTTCGTCGAGGTCGGGGTCGAGCCGGGCGCGGTCGACCCGGGGCGCAGCCTCGCCGGCCGCGTCGCGCTGCGGATCCCGCTCCACGGGTTCGAGGAGGCGCGCGAGCACGAGCGCGAGGCCGACGCCGCGGCGAAGCAGCTCGAGGCCGAGGAGGCCGAGGCGGTGGCGCAGGCGCACGTCGCCCTCGAGGAGCTGCACCTGTTCGAGGCGCGCGGCGAGCGGCTGCGGGCGCTCGAGCGCGCCTCGCTCGACGCGGAGGCGCTCGCGGTCCGGGCGCTCGAGGCGCGCACCGAGGACCCGTCCGAGGTGGCGGCCTTGTTCGAGCGGGCGTTCGAGGGAAGATCCGAGGTCCTGGCGGCCCGCGAGCGCGCGGGCTACGCCGGGTGCACGGTGCTCGGCCTCACCGGCGTCTCCGCCGCGTCGTGGCCGCGAGAGGGGAGCGGACCATGAGGAACCACCTGCTCGTCGCGGCCTCGGCCGCGGTGCTCGTGCTCGGGGCGTGCGGCGGCGATCCGCCGGCCGGCGGCGGCGGCGACGGCGGGCCGGGCGGCGGCGGCAGCGGCGGCGACGGCGGCGGCGGCGCGGGCGGCGACGGCGGTGGCGCTGGCGGTAGCGGCGGCGGCGGCAGCGGCGCCGAGGCGCGGATCAACGAGGTCTCGTGCCGCGGCGGCGACTGGGTCGAGCTCGTCACCGCGGACGGCGCGGCCGCCGATCTCTCCGGCTTCGTCCTCACCGACGATCCCGCCTTCGAGACCCACCTCTTCGTCCTCCCCGAGGGCACCGCCGTCCCCGAGGGCGGCTTCGCCTCCGTCGACCTCGTCGACTTCGGGATCGCCTGCGGCGCCGACACGCTCTTCCTGCGCACGCCCGGCCGCCGCACCGCCGACGTGGTCACGATCGCCGACGTCCCCGAGGGCGCGACCTGGGGCCGGCTGCCCGATCGCACCGGCGACCTCGCCGTCACCGCGCCGACGCGCGACGCGCCGAACCGCGCCGCCGACGCGCCGTCGATCCGTCTCAACGAGATCGACTGCCGCGGCCGCGAGTGGGTCGAGGTGGTGAACACCGGCGGCGTCGCCGCGGACCTCGGCGGCTTCACCCTGTCGGTGACCGAGCCGGGCGTCCCCGCCGTCGGCTACCGGGTCCCGTCCGGCACCGCGGTCCCGGCCGGCGGCTTCGAGGCGATCGAGGAGGCGATCCCGGGCGAGGAGGGCTTCACCTTCGGCATCGCCTGCGGCGCCGCCGAGGTGGTGCTCCTCGACCCCTCGGGCGCCGAGGTCGATCGCGCCACCCTCGCCGGCCTCCCCGCCGGCGCGACCCTCGGCCGCCTCCCGGACGCCACCGGCGCGTTCGTCCCGACCCTCCCGACCAAGCAGGCGCCGAACCAGGCGTACGTCGACCTCTCCGCGCCGCTGTTCGACCCGTTCGCCGAGCCCGCCACCGTCGAGCTCACGCTGCCGCAGCGCTCGATCGAGGAGCTCGGCTCCGATCCCTACGGCTACGTCGCCGGCTCGATGACCTGGACCGATCCCGACGGCACCGTCACCGAGCCGCTCGCGGTCGGCGTCCGCCTCAAGGGGCGCTGGGGCAGCTTCCGCTGGCTCGACGGCAAGTCGGCGTTCAAGGTCGACGTCGATCCCGCGGGGACCGGCCAGGCCTTCCGCGGGCTGCGCAAGCTCACCTTCAACAACATGGTGCAGGACCCGTCGCTCGTGCACGAGTGGCTCTCGTACGAGATCTTCCGCGCCGCCGGCGTCCCGGCGCCGCGGCTCGGCTACGTCCAGGTGCGGGTGAACGGCGCGCCGTACGGCCTGTACGTTCACCTCGAGTCGCCGGAGGACGAGCTGCTCGACCGCCACTTCGCCTCGACCGGCCACCTCTACGAGGGGCAGTACGGCCAGGATCTCTTCCCCGGCGCCGCCGGCGACTTCGAGGTCGACGAGGGCGATCCCGCCGTGCGCACCGACCTCGAGCGGCTCATCGCCGCGGTGAACGACGGCGGCTCGCCGGAGAGCTTCGAGGTCCGGGTCGGACGGCACCTCGACTGGGACGAAGCGCTCGCGATGATGGCCACCGAGCTCTTCATCGGCCACTGGGACGGCTACGCGCCCACCCGCAACAACTACTACCTGCACGCGGACGAGGCCGGCCGCTTCTCGCTGATGCCGTGGGGCACCGACCAGACCTTCGACGCGCGGCTCGGCCTCTACGACGGCCAGGGCCTCCTGCTCCAGGGCTGCGTCGCGGAGCCGCCCTGCCGCGCGCGCCACGAGGACGCGATGGCGGCGGTGATCGCGGCGCAGGACGTGCCCGCGCTCGTCGCCGACCTGCGACGCCTCGCCGCCCACCTCTACCCGTACGCGAGCGCCGATCCGCGGCGCGAGTACGACCTCGCCGCGGTGCAGTGGGTGCAGGACCGCACCGTCGAGTACCTCGAGGGCCGGCCCGGCGAGCTCGAGGCGCAGCTCGCCTGCAACCGCGACCCGGCCTCCGATCGCGACGGCGACGGCCACCGCTGCGACTTCGACTGCGACGAGTCCGATCCGTTCACCTACCGCGGCGCCCCCGACACCTGCGGCGACGGCGTGGACCAGGACTGCAACGGCCGCGTGGACGACGGCCCCGACTGCCCCGACTGCAGCGAGGCGACCTTCGGCGGCCACCGCTACCTCTTCTGCTGGCGGGCCCGCACCTGGGTCGACGCCGAGGCGAGCTGCGAGGCGCAGGGCGCCACCCTCACGGTGATCGAGGACGCGGCCGAGAACGCCTTCGTCTGGCAGGAGTTCCGGGCGCGGGTCGGCGGCGACTACTGGCTCGGCGCCAGCGACCTCGCCGCCGAGGGGGCGTGGGTCTGGGCCGACGGCGCGCCGATGCTCTTCGAGGACTGGGCGCCGGGCGAGCCGAACGACGCCGGCGGCAACGAGGACTGCATGAACGGCTGGGGGTTCGACGGCACCTGGAACGACCTGCCCTGCGACTGGGGGCTCCCGTCCGTGTGCGAGGCGCCCTGACCTTTGTCGCCCGCGGATTCGCGGCTACGCTCGACGCACACCTCCTCCGAGGCCTCTCCATGGACCAGACGATCCCCGTCGTCGACCTCGACGCGTTCACCTCCGGCGATCGCCCCGCGCGCGACCGCTTCGTGAAGGAGCTCGGCGACGCGCTCGTCGACACCGGCTTCTTCGCCCTCGTCCACCACGGCGTCGACCACGCCCTGGTGAAGCGCGCCTACGAGATCGCCGAGCGGTTCTTCCTCCTGCCCGAGGCGACGAAGCGCCGCTACGAGGACCCGGCGGTGAAGGGCCAGCGCGGCTACTCCTCGTTCGGCCGCGAGCACGCCAAGGACCACCCGGCCCCCGACCTGAAGGAGTTCTGGCACGTCGGCCGCGACCTGCCGGTGGGCCACCGGCTCGAGCGGGCGTACCCGCGCAACGTCTGGGTCGAGGAGCTCCCGGAGTTCCGCCCCACCTTCCAGGAGCTCTACCGGCAGCTCGACGCCTGCGGCGCGAAGCTGCTCGAGGCCTGCGCGCTCTACGTCGGAGAGCCCGAGGGCCGGATGCGCGACCTGGCGGAGGACGGCGACACCATCCTCCGCGTGCTCCACTACCCGCCGGTGCCGGAGGACGCGCACCCGCAGTCGATCCGCGCGGCGGCGCACGAGGACATCAACCTCATCACGCTGCTCTGCGAGTCGACCGCCGCGGGCCTCGAGCTCCTGCAGCGCGACGGCACCTGGCGGCCGATCCACGCGCTCGCCGGCCAGATCATCGTCGACGCCGGCGACATGCTGCAGTGGCTCTCGAACGGCCTGTTCAAGAGCACCACCCACCGGGTGGTGAACCCGGACAACAGCCGCGAGCGGCGCTTCTCGATGCCGTTCTTCGTGCACCCGCGTCACGAGGTGCCGCTCGATCCGCTGCCGTCCTGCATCGCCCGCACCGGCGGGAAGGCGGCGTTCGGCCCGATCACCGCCGGTGCCTACCTCGAGCAGCGGCTCCGCGAGATCGGCCTCACCAAGTAGGCTCTCCGCGGCGGGAGGATCGATCCGTGCGCCGCGCCCCGTCCCTCGGCCTCGTGCTCCTGCTCGCGTGCGCGCCGTTCCCGGCGCGTGACGAGGAGGGTGCGCCGGGCGGCGCAGGCGGCGCGAGCGGCGAAGGTGGCGCGGGCGGCGGTGCGGGCGGCGGAGGTCTCGGCGGCGCCGGCGCCGGTGGCGATGGTGGCGGCGCGGGCGCGGGC
>CAZDGH010000444.1:0-4339 GCA_964504805.1 uncultured Myxococcales bacterium
CGAGGTCGCTCGTGCAGCCGCCGCTCGCGACGCAGGTGCCGGTGGCGAGGTCGCACCGCTCGCCGGGGCCGCAGGCGAGGTCGCCCTGGCAGCCCGGCGCCGGCGCGCACCAGCCGAGGTCGCAGACCATCCGCGGCCCGCAGTCCTCGTCGCGGCCGCACTGTGGAGGCGGCAGGTCGGCGCACGCGCCGTGCACGCACACCTGCGCGCCCGGGCACTCGTCGTCGGAGACGCAGCCGTCCGGCAGCTCGCAGAGGTGCGCGACGCAGGCGAGGCCGAACGGGCAGTCCTGGTCGGTGGAGCAGTAGAAGGGCGGGAAGCAGCTCCCGCCCTCGCAGGTCCAGCCGGCGTCGCAGTCGGCGTCGGCCTGGCAGCGCTCGGGCTGGCAGGTGCCGTAGTCGCAGCGCTCGCCGTCGGGGCACTCCTCGTCGGTCACGCAGGCCGGGATCGCGAGGCAGATCCGCGAGGCCGCGTCGCAGTAGGCGCCCTCGGGGCAGTCGGCGTCGCGGCGGCAGCCCTGGAACGACTGGCAGGTGCCGCCGAGGCAGTAGCCCTGCGGGCACTCGGCGTCGGTGGTGCACGCGACCCGCGGCTCGCAGGTGCCGGCGAAGGTGCAGTGGCGATCGGCGGGGCAGTCGGCGTCGCTCCGGCAGGCGGGCTCCTCCACGCACCGCGCGTCGACGCACTGGAAGCCGGCGGGGCACGCCGCGTCGCCGGCGCAGCCGGGCGGCCGGCAGGCGCCGTCGAGGCAGGCCTCGCCGGCGGCGCAGTCGAGATCGCTCCGGCAGCCCTCGGCGGGGACGCACGCGCACGCCTCGCAGACGGCGCCTGGCGGGCAGTCCGCGTCGGTCGCGCAGGAGCAGACCGGGAACGAGCACGTCTGCCCGTCGCAGTACGCGGTCGGGCCCATCGGCGCGCAGTCCGCGTCGTCGTCGCAGGCCAGGCAGTCGGGGGTGGCGACGCAGGCGAACGCCCCGCCGTCGAGCTCGACGCAGCTCTCGCAGGCGGAGCAGCCGGAGACCCGGCAGTCCTCGCCGCTCCCGCCCTCGCCGCCGCTCCCGCCCTCGCCGCCGCTCCCGCCGCCGCCGCCGGGGCGCTCGCAGACCCCGTCCGCGCAGAGCCGGCCGCGCGGGCAGTCCGCATCGACCGCACACGGCGCCGTCGCCTCGACGCAGGCGCCGTCCTCGCAGACGAGCGGCGCGTCGCAGTCGCCGTCGGAGGCGCAGGCCGCGGGCCGCGCGACGGTGGCGACGTTGGTGCGGCCGCAGGCGGCGGTCGCGAGCAGCCCGAGGGCCAGCACGGCGAGGGGGAGGTGGCGCATGCCCCCATGGTCGCAGACCCTCCCGCGCCGCGGCCGGTTCGATCGGCCGAACCTCTGTCGGACCCCCGTGGTAGGAAGCGCGCTCCCGAAAACCGCAGGAGGAATCGAGGCATGGCAGCTGAGGTGGCGGTGGACGCGGCGGCGCTGGACGCGATCGAGCCCGGGAGCTTCCGGGGCTCGGTGCTCGAGAGCGCGCGCCGCTTCAAGGCGTCGTGGGTGGAGCTCGCGAAGCACCTGGTCCGGGTGAAGGGCGAGGGGCTCCACGAGGAGTGGGGCTACGCGACCTTCGAGGCGTACTGCGCCCGCGAGCTCCGCATCAAGAAGGCGACCGCCGCGAAGCTCGTCATGAGCTACGGCTTCCTGCAGAAGCACGAGCCGAAGGTGCTGAAGGACGAGGAGGCCGCGCGGAAGGCGCCGTCGTTCGAGGTCATCGACGTGCTCTCCCGCGCGGAGGAGCAGGGCCGCCTCGACGACGCCGCGTACCGCGAGGTGCGGGAGAAGCTCTGGGAGCGTCCGGTGGAGCCCGCCGAGATCCGGCGCGAGCTCGACAAGCGCTTCCCGCCGCCGGAGCCCGAGGAGGAGCCGGTGGATCTCACGCTGAAGCGCCTCGCGGCGCAGGCGCGGAAGCTCGCCCGCGATCTCTCGGCGTGCCGCAAGGTCCCCCGGGACGTCTCCGAGCGGGCGGCCGCGCTCGCCGACGACGTCGAGGCGCTCCGCTAGGGTCGTCGCGATCCGGCGACGCCGCGTCGCGTCGCCCGCGGAGGTGGGGTGCGGTGGCACCCCGCCGACGATCCCCGCGCGGCGAGGTCTTCGGGCCTATATTCGGAGGGCGTGCCCTGCCGGCTTCCGCCGTCGCCGGGTGGCCGGGGCGGCGCTGCCGTCGCGCAGGACCGAATACGGGCGCGGGAGCCTTTGTAGTAGGATCCCCGACGGGGAGGACGGCAGCGGCTGGGGCATCCACCGCGGTCCTCCGGAGGCGCAAGAGTGAGCCGCAACCGCGAGCACAGCCACGGGAACCTCTCCTGCTCCTTCTGCGGGAAGTCCCAGCGCGAGGTCCGCAAGCTCATCGCCGGCCCGACCGTCTACATCTGCGACGAGTGCATCAAGCTCTGCAACGACATCATCGCGGAGGAGAGCGAGCGGGAGGAGGGCCGGCCCCAGGTCAGCCTCCCGACCCCCGAGGAGATCAAGGGCTTCCTCGACGACTACGTCATCGGCCAGGACCAGGCGAAGAAGGTCCTCGCCGTCGCGGTCTACAACCACTACAAGCGGATCTACTCGAAGAAGCCGGCCAAGGCCCGGGCCACGGGACGGGTCGAGGACGTCGAGATCCAGAAGTCGAACATCCTCCTCATCGGCCCGACCGGCTCCGGCAAGACCCTCCTCGCCCAGTCGCTCGCCCGCTTCCTCAACGTCCCGTTCACCATCGCGGACGCCACCTCGCTCACCGAGGCCGGCTACGTCGGCGAGGACGTCGAGAACATCATCCAGAACCTCCTCCACAACGCCGACTACGACGTGGAGAAGGCCGGCCGCGGCATCGTCTACATCGACGAGATCGACAAGATCGCCCGGAAGAGCGACGGCCCGTCGCCCACCCGCGACGTCGGCGGCGAGGGCGTGCAGCAGGCGCTGCTCAAGATCATCGAGGGCACCCGCGCCAACGTCACCCCGCGCGGGGGCAAGAAGTACAACCAGCAGGAGTACATCCAGGTCGACACCTCGAACATCCTCTTCATCGTCGGCGGCGCGTTCACCGGCCTCGAGGTGAACATCCGCCGCCGCATCGGCGTGAAGGGGCTCGGGTTCGGGGCCGAGGTCGGCAAGCGCGCCGAGGACCACACCATCGGCGAGCTGCTCACCCACGTCACCACCGACGACCTGGTGAAGTTCGGGATGATCCCCGAGTTCGTCGGCCGCCTCCCGGTGGTGGCGACGCTCTTCGATCTCTCCGAGGACGACCTGGTGAAGATCCTGGTCGAGCCGAAGAACGCGCTGACCAAGCAGTACCAGCGCCTCTTCGACCTCGAGAAGGTGAAGCTCTCCTTCACCAAGGAGGCGCTCCGCGCGATCGCGCGGGAGGCGATGCGCCGCAACGCCGGGGCCCGCGGTCTCCGCAGCATCATGGAGAACGCGATGCTCGACATCATGTACGACGTCCCGTTCCGCGACGGCGTGAAGGAGTGCAAGATCACCGACGGCGTGATCCTGCGCGGCGAGGACCCGGTCCTCACCTTCGAGCGCGAGAAGAAGACGGCGTAGGCCGGTCCCTCCCCCTCGACCCGCACCCGCCGCCCGCGCGGCGCGCACGCTCGTTCGCATGCACGCCGTGCGCACCGGGCGAGCCCCCGCGCGTTGCCTCGTCAGCGGGGATGTGGGCTATGATCCTCCCGCAACCTCACCGACGTGACGTGATCCCGCCGGGGGGCCCGCGGGCCCGCGGACGAGCGTCGAGCGACGGAGTGGGAATGACGCAGCCGGCCTCCACCGACGCGCCGAGGATCCTCATCGTCGACGACGACGCGTCGGTGCGCGACGTCATCTCGGTGCTCCTCTCCGAGGAGGGCTACGCCTGCGTGGTGGCCGCGTCCGCGGAGGCCGCGCTCGACGCGGCGCGCGCGGCGGAGACCCACCTCGTCATCTCCGACATGAAGATGCCGGGTCACGACGGCTTCTGGCTGCTCGACCGGCTGCGGCGCGATCACCCGGACACCTCGGTGATCATGCTCACCGGCTTCGGCGACACCGAGAGCGCCGTCGAGTGCCTGCGCCGCGGCGCCTCGGACTACCTGCTCAAGCCGCCGAAGGTCACCGACCTGATCCGGGCGATCGAGCGGGCGCTCGCGAGGCGCCGCATCGAGCTCGCCCGCCGGCGCTACCAGCGGAAGCTCGAGAAGCGGGTCCGCGAGAAGACCGCCGAGCTCTCGCAGGCGCTCCGCGACGTCGAGAACGCCTACACGCACACGCTGCTCGCGCTGGTCTCGGCGGCTCCCATCGCCGCGCAAGCGGCGGTCAAGT
>CAZDGH010000445.1:0-4251 GCA_964504805.1 uncultured Myxococcales bacterium
CAGCGCCGACGGCGGCGCCGCCGCGGCCGGGGCGTCGAGGGCGGCGCTCACCACGCCCCGCCGAGCGCCGCGAGGCCGAGCGCCAGCAGCTCGCCCGAGAGCGCGGTCCAGCGCGCCGCCGCGAGCCGCCCCGGCTCGAGCACCTTCGCGTCGTTGCCGCGGTCGCGGTCGAGGGCGAGGCGCTTCTCCGGGTCGACCTCGGCGCGGACGATCTTGGTCGTCCCGACACGCTCGAGCCGCTTCCACCGGGTGGCGCCGTCCCAGGTCTCCTCCTCGACGCGGCCGTCGTCGTGGACGAGGCGCAAGGTCACCGGGAGGCCCGGGGCGCCGGTGCGGCGCAGCTCGATCGTGCTCCGGAACCGCGGGGCGACGCCGCGCCGCCGCGCGAGCTCCGCCTCCGCCTCGGCCGCCGCCTCGTCGACGAGCCGCCGGGACCCGTCGGCCTCGCGGTGGAGCCCCTCTCGCGTGCGCTCCTCCTCGACCTCGAGGGACGCCACCGCGTAGTCGAGCACCTCGGTGCCCTCGACGAAGGCCTCGAAGAACGGCCCGAGGTCGCGGCCGGAGACCTCCTCGGCCACGGCGCGGAAGTCCGCGGCGCCCGGGTGCCGGAAGGCGAAGCGCCCGGCGTAGGTCCGGAGCACCGCCGCCCACGTCTCCGCGCCGACGAGCCCCTCGAGGGTGCGGAGGGTGAGGTCGGTGCGCGGGTAGCTCGCGAGCCCGAACGAGATCAGGTCGCGGAAGCGCCACGCGTCCTGCGCCAGCGGATCGAGCGGCGGATCGCGGAGCGCGGCCCGGATCGCGTGGGGGTAGCGGTACGGGATCGGCACCTCGAACAGCGGCAGCCGCGCGAGCCGCACCACGTAGCGGCCCTCGAGGTCGAGGTCGCGGTCGATGACCAGGCCGGTGACGTGGGTGGTGAACCCCTCGTCGAGCCACGCCTCCTCGGGCTCGTTCGAGGCGAGGAGCCCCTGGAACCACTGGTGCCCGACCTCGTGCACCGTGAGCACCTCGAGCGGCAGCTCCCCCGGCCCCGCGGTCCGCGGCGCGCCGAGGGTGACGAAGGTCGGGTACTCCATCCCGCCCGCCTCGCCGGCGTTCCACGGCGGGTCGACCAGGGTGAGCGCCGGGAACGGGTACGGGACGAGCCTCCGGCCGAAGCCGGCGAGCGCCGCCTTCGCCGCGGCGAGGTAGCGCGGCGCGAGGTGCGCGCGCTCGGGCGGCGAGAGCAGCCGCAGCTCCACCGGCGGCAGCGCGAGATCCTCGAAGCGATCCTTCGTCTCCACCAGCCCGCGGCCGGCGACGAAGGCGAAGTCGTGGACGTCCCGGGCGACCCAGGTGCGCCGCACCTTGCCGCCCTCGCGCGCCTCGTCGACGAGCACGCCGGTCGCGCCGGCCTCGTAGCCCTCGGGCAGCTCGACGCGGACGAGCCAGGTGCCGAAGTCGGCGTAGAATTCGGTCGCCGCGTGGTGCTGGTGCACGCTCCACCGCGGCGCCGTCGCGCCCCGCCGCCCCGCGGGCTCGAGGACGGCGAGCTTCGGGAAGAAGTGGGCGGCGAGGCAGAAGTCCGCGAAGCAGCCGGTGCGGGCGATCACCCGCGGCAGCCTCGCCTCGAACGCGAGCGCGAGCCGCGCCGTCTCGCCCGGTCCCACCGCCCGCGGCAGCGCGAGCGACGCCACGGTGCAGTCGGCGAGATCTCTCGCGGTGGCCGGGTGCTCGACGTCGGGGCGCTCGCAGCGCGGCAGGCCGATCGGCGCGCCCTCGAAGCGCACGTCGGTGACGTCGGCGAAGCCCCAGTCGTCGGGCCCGAGCGGCGGGAACGGCGTGCGGTGCGCCTCGCCGGCCTCGGCGTGGAAGGTGGTGGCGCGGCTCTCGAAGGCGTTCAGGTAGAGGTGCAGCCAGAGCACGTCGACGGGCGCGTCGGACGGGTTCCGCCAGGCGACCTCGACGGTGCCGCGGAGCGTGCGCGCCTCGGGATCGAGCGAGACGTCGAGCTCGTAGGCGACGAGCCGCTCGGAGCGCGCCGGCGCCTCGGGCCACGCGGCGCGCCCCGCCTCGGCGAGCGAGGGCGGCAGCGCGGCGAGGAGCAGCGGCAGGAGCGCGGGCGGCACGCGCGGAGCGTAGAACGCGACGGCGGCGGGATCCACGAGGGACCCCGCCGCCGTCGGTTTCACCCTGGGTGAGACCCGGGCGCTACGTCTCCTCCTCCGGGATCGGGGCCGGCTCGATCACGTCGGGCGTGCCGTCGGCGCCGTCGGCCGGGGCCTCGCCGTCGGCCTCGTCCGGCGCCTCGGGGAGGATCGGCACCTCGCCGCAGGCGGTCTGGCTCCAGCTGATCTCGGCGGCCGGATCGGCGCCGATCTCGGTGTGGGTCTCCGCGCCGTCGACCGCCCAGCACTGCGCCGCCCGGAAGCAGGCCTCGCCGAGGGTGCCGCCGCAGACGAGGTAGACGGTGCGGGCCGCGCCCTCGCGGTTCCAGGCGATCGCCGCGCGGCCGAGCTCGCTCACGCCGTCGGTGCCCTCGACGACCTCGCCGGCGGCGTCGCGGCCGAGGAAGTCGCCGAAGGTGAGCCAGCTGAAGCGGCCGCCGCGGCCGAGGACGTGGGTGAAGCGGAAGACGGAGCTGTTCGGCGCCTCGCCCGGCTCGAAGACCACGCCGTCGAGGGCGACGACGAGCTGCCGGGCGCGGCCGGCGGCGCGGTAGCCGACGGCGAGCTTGCCGGTCGCCGCGTCGGGGCGGCCGGTCAGCGTCGCGAAGTTGTCGAAGTGGTAGCCGAGGACGCCGGCGCCGCGGCGGCGGCCGTCGAACCGCGGGAGCGCGGCGCCCTTGCCGCCGAACACCGGGAGCCACGCCTCCTCGGAGGTCTCGCCGTCCGGACGGCCGCGGAGCACGTAGGCGTAGCGGCGCGCGAGGCGGTCCTCCTCGCAGGAGACGAGCTGCCACTCGACGCCGTCGCCGGCGGCCTGCCACACCTTGCAGCGCTTCTGGCCCTGGGTGATCTCGATCGAGGGCGCGGCGAGCGCGAAGTCGCGCAGGCCTCGGTGGGTGTCGCGCAGCATCGCGTTCAGGCCGTTCATCACGCTCTCGCCGACCTCCTTGAAGCCGGCCGGTCCCTCCTCGAGGCCCTGCGACTCGGAGGTGAGGCCCTGCCCGGACTCGTCGGTGCCGAGCGCGAGCATGTCCGCGTCGGGGATGGCCTCGACGAAGTCGTCGCCGTCGGTCGGGGCCGGCTCCTCCTCGCCGGCGCCGCCGCACGCGGCCACGAGCGCGGCCAGGGCCGCCACCGGAACCACCTTCCAGAGCTTCGTGATCATGTCCGTTCCCTCGTTCAGGCCGTCGTGGCCTTCGCGGAAGAGGACAGCGCCGGCTCCGAAAACCCGAAAAGCCAGGCGGAACGGGATGATGGCGCTACACTCGTGCAGCCCGGCTGTACGGCGGCGGCGGCGGCCGCGGAGGCGCAAGATGGCGCAGTTCCAGGTGAAGTCGGTCGCGGTCTACCTCGCCTCCTCCGGCGCCGCGCCGGAGCCCTTCCACCGCCTCGCCCAGGAGACCGGCGAGGCCCTGGCGAGGTCGGGGCTCGGCGTCGTCTACGGCGGCGCGAGCTGCGGGCTCATGGGCCGGCTCGCCGACGCCGCCCTCGCCGCCGGCGGCGAGGTCGTCGGCGTCATCCCGCAGCACCTCGTCGATCGCGAGCTCGCCCACCGCGGCGTCACCGAGCTCGTCCTGGTGGCCTCGATGCACGAGCGCAAGCAGGTGATGGCCGATCGCAGCGACGCGGTGGCGGTGCTGCCCGGCGGCTTCGGCACCCTCGACGAGGCCTTCGAGGCGCTCACCTGGCGGCAGCTCGGCTTCCACGGCAAGCCGGTGGTCTTCGTGGAGCCGCCGGGGATCCCGTACTGGGCGCCGCTGTTCGCCTGGGCCGAGGGCGCGGTGGCCGCGGGGCTCCTCCGGCCCGAGCACGCCGCCTACCTCGAGCGCGTCGAGGGCGCGGAGGGGCTCCTCGAGCGCCTCGCCCGCGAGCCCGCCCACGGCGGGCACGTGCCGAAGTGGGTCTAGGAGCCTACGGCAGGAGCTCGCGGACCTTCTCCCGCGCCCTCCGCTCGAGCTGCTTCGTGCCCTTCCGCGCGCGCTGCTCCACCTCGCGCTCGACCTCGCGCCTCGCCTGGGACGCGCGGCGCTCCGCCTCCTCGGTGGCGAGCGCCGCGCGGATCGCCGCGCCGGTCTCGGCGGCACGGACCTCCGGCGCCTCGAGC
>CAZDGH010000446.1:0-4206 GCA_964504805.1 uncultured Myxococcales bacterium
GCGCCCTCGAGCCGCACCGCGAGCAACGTCCGCGCGAGGCTCCGTCCCGAGCGCGGCACCGGCCCGGTGATCGCCGGCCGCGGGCCGCCGGGCTGCGGCGCGAGGCGCGTGGGCGCGGTGACCGCGAGCCGCGACGCCTCGAGCTCCTCGCGCGGCCTCGGCGGCACGACGCCGGGCGCCGGCGCGTGCAGCGCGGCGAGCAGCGCCTCGCGCATCGCCCGCGCGTCGCGCGGCCGCCCCTCCGGATCCTTGGCCAGCGCGCGGCGAACGAGCTCCGCGAGCGCCTGCGACGCCACCTCCGACGGCAGCCTCGGGGCCTCCTCGGTCACGTGCTTGATCGCGAGGGCCGTCGGCGTCTCGGCCTCGAACGGCAGGCGGCCGACGAGCGACCGGTAGAGCATCACCCCGCACGCGTAGAGATCGGAGCGCGGGTCGACGGGCCGCGCCAGCGCCTGCTCCGGCGAGAGGTACGCCGGCGTCCCGTACACCGTGCCGACCTCGGTGAGGTCGGTGCGACGCGCGCCCTCGAGCAGCTTGGCGATGCCGAAGTCGAGGAGCTTCACGAACTCGTGGTCCTCGCCCTTCTTCACCAGCATCACGTTCTCGGGCTTGAGGTCGCGGTGGACCACGCCCGCGGCGTGGGCGACCTCGAGGCCCGAGAGCACCTGCGCCAGGATGGCCACGGCGCGCTCCGGCGCGAGCCGCCCCTCCTTCTCGAGCACCTCCGAGAGCGGCCGCCCCTCGAGCAGCTCGGTGGCGAGGAAGAAGCCGCGCACCGGATCGCGGCCGAAGTCCACGACGCGGAGCACGTGGTCGTGCTCGACGCGCGAGAGCGCCATCGCCTCGAGCTCGAACCGCGCCGCCGCCTCCGGCCGCGACGCGGCGTCGGCGGTGAGCAGCTTCACCGCGACCTTGCGGCCGAGCGCCTCCTGCTGCGCGGTCCAGATCTCGCCCATGCCGCCGGCGCCGAGCCGCGCGAGGAGCCGGAACCTGCCTGCGAGGAGCTCCCCCGGCGCCGGGGGCGGCGCGGGCGGAGCCGACGGCTGCGCCTCCACTACTCGCCCCCGAGGAGGTCCTCGAGCGCCTCGTCGACCGTGCGGCCGCGGCGCGGCGGACCGGCCTCGCCGCGCCAGCGGCGGCGATCCTCCGCGGGGTCGTACGACGACGCCGGCCCGGGCTGCGCGCCCGCGGCCACGGACGCCTTCTCGCCGCGGCCGAGCTCGACGAGCCCGCCGCCGCCCTGGACGGCGACCTTGCCGCTGGCGACGCGCGCCTCGGTCGTCTCGCCGCGCCGCTCCACTCCGAACTCGGTGCCCAGCACGGCGACCTCCGCCTCGGGGGTCTTCACCACGTATCCCCCGCTGCCGGGCTCGATCTCGCACCAGACCATGCCGTCGCGCAACACCACCGTCCCCGCGCCCGTGACCTCGAGGTCGGTCGCCGGGTACACCTTCACGAAGCCGCGGGTGCCGGCGAGCTCGAGCCGCGCCTCGGGGCCGGTGGTGATCCGCCGCCCCGCCACCAGCGGCTGGCCCGCGCGCGCGGGCTCGCCGTCGACCTCCGCGGCGCCGGCGAGCGCCACGATCCGCACGGTGGGGCTCCGCGGCGGCAAGAGCCCGACGACGGCGGCGAGCAGCACCGCGACCGCGACGGCAGCGGCGGCGCCCGCCGGCACGAGGGGCCGCCAGACGAGCAGATCGGAGAGGCGCGTGAGGAGCGACGGCCGAGGCGCGGGCACCGGCGCGCGCTCGGGCGCGAGGGCGGCGCCCAGGCGGCGGAGCGCCCGCTCGGTCTCCCGCCCGGTCGGCGCGTCGCCCTTCACCCCGCGGAGCAGCACCAGCCCCTGCTCGTAGCGCGAGCGGCACGAGGTGCAGCGTCCGAGGTGCGCGTGCAGCGCGAGCTCCTCGTCGCCGGAGAGCTCGCCGAGGAGCGCGCGGTCGACGCCGGTGCCGTGGAGGCGATCGCTCATCGGCGCCTCCCCAGCGCGGCCTGCAGCGCGGCGTCGTCGCGCATCCGCTCGAGCAGGAGCTTCTTCAGGTACCGCATCCGGATCCGCGACGCGCCGACGGCGCGCCCGGCCGCGGCGGGCTCGAGCTCCTGCTCGAAGATGAGCTCGAACGCCTCGCGGAGGTGCTCGGGCAACGACGACTTGAAGGACGCGATCGCGCCGAGCAGCTCGCCGGCGGAGGCCTGCTCCTCCGGCCGCGGCGCTTCGTCGACGAGGCCGTCGTCGGGCGGCAGCTCCACCTCGGAGTCCTCGCCGCGGCTGCCGCGGGCGCGGAGGAGATCGAGGCACCGGTTCCGGGCGGCGGTGAGCAGCCACCCGGGGAACGCGGAGGCGCGGGCCGGATCGACGACGCCGCGGTTCCGGTGGACGGTGAGCCAGATCTCCTGCACGGCCTCCTCACGGACGAGCTCGTCGCGGAAGAACCGCCCCGCCACGCGCCAGGTGAGGCGGTGGAAGGCTCGGAAGATCTCCGCGAACGCCTGGGCGTCGCCGTCCCGGAACCTCGCGAGCAGCTCGGGGGTGGGATCGGCGGCGCTCATCTTGAATACGAGGGGCCCTCGGGGCGGGGACAACGCGGCGCGGGCCGGTCACCCCCGGGCCGGGGGCACCCTGGCCGACCGGGCGGCCGCCCGCAAGGTCCTCCGACGTCCCGTCGCGTCAGAACTCCCAGCCGAGCTCGACGTCGCCCTGGATGCCGTCGACCGCCTCGAACGAGCCGACCGAGCGGTTCAGCTCGAACTGCTTGTAGGCCGACCCGTTGACGAAGAGGAACGGCAGCGCCCGCAGCCGGAACGCGGCGATCGCGAGGGTGTTGTCGGTGTGGCCGACCTGGAACACCGCGTCGCCGCGCGACAGATCGCGCCGCTGGATCGTCGCCAGGAGCTGCAGGAACGAGAGCGCCTGGAAGTCGAGGTGGCCGAAGATCGACCGCGCGTTCTCGGCGTCGGCGTCCTCCCAGCCGATCGCCAGGCCGAGGTCGCCGACGAGCGCGTAGCTCGCCTCGACGTAGTAGCCGAGGTGCGAGACCTCGGGGTCGCGGAGCGCGAGCTCGGTGAACTTCGGCTCGCTGGTGAAGTTCCGCGAGGGGCGGAGGAGCTGGAACTTCGACAGCTCGTAGAAGGTGTCGAAGTAGCCGGGTAGGTAGTCGCCGTCGAAGCGGCGGCCCTCGAGCACGAGGCGCAGCGCGTGCCGCGGCGTCGTCGTGCCCTCGTCGTCCTTCTGCTCGCCGAAGTTGGTGCGGAGGAGCACGCCGAGGGTCTGGCCGGTGCCGAGCTCGCCGATGAACGAGTGGTCGACGTACGGCTTCACGTCGACGTGCTTCGTCTTCACCACCTTGGTCTCGACGGAGATGCCGGCGGCCCAGACCTGCCGCTCCTCGAGCACCTGGAAGGCGCCGTCGACGTCGGTGCGCGGCACGCCGCTGTCGAAGCGGTCGAGGACCACCGGGGCGGACAGGTCGGTGACGTAGGCGACGCCGAAGCTCGTGCCCTCGGCGACGGTCGAGCTCGAGAGCAGCGAGAACGGCCGGACGTAGGCGAGGCCGCCGAGCAGGTTCGGCTGGATCACGTCGTTGACGAAGCTCTCGAAGCCGGCGACGTCGGCGTCGACGTCGAGCTGCGCGCCGACGCGGGTGCGGTCGATGTTGGTGTTGGCGTTGTAGCGGCGGAGGATCGTGCCGTGGCCGAGCGTGCTCGCGCCGATCTGCGAGACGTTGACGTAGAGGTCCTCCTCCTTGCGACCGTAGGTCGCGTAGCGGAGCACCTTGGCGAAGTCCGACGCCTCGTCCCAGTCCTCGGGGCGGACGCGGTGGATGCCGAGGCCGTCGGTCGGGTTGAAGGCCTCGAGGCGGAGCGGGATGCCGAGGCCGAAGCCGAACTTCTCGCCGATGTGCAGGTCGACCTCCGGCGCGAGCAGGAGGTAGTGGAAGGTGTCGATCTGCTCGTAGCCGATCCGCACGCCGACGCGACGGTTCTCGGTGACGAGCTTGGTGGCGCCGACGTTGGTGAGCTCGCCCTTGTAGAAGTCGGCCTTGCCCTTCTTCTCCTTGGTCGCCTTCTTCTTCGCGGCGATCTTCTTGGCGCCGAGCTTGGTGTCCTTCGGCGGCTCCGCCGGCGCGGTCGCGGCCGCGGCCTCGCCGGAGGTGCCGCCGGTGGCGGTGCGCGCCTTGATCACCCGCTCGCCCTCGGGCGGCGGCGTGG
>CAZDGH010000447.1:0-4197 GCA_964504805.1 uncultured Myxococcales bacterium
CCGGCGGCACCGGCGGCACCGGCGGGTCGGGCGGCACCGGCGGCACCGGCGGCACCGGCGGCGCGGGCGGCACCGGCGGCACCGGCGGCGTCATCGGCGCGGAGGACCGGCTGCAGGTGAACGGCGCCGGCTTCGAGGCGTTCGAGCTCGCGGCCGTGCTCATCCGCCCGAGCTTCACGCCCGAGCAGCCGTTCGACGACGCCACCGGCCAGGTGAGCGGCGGCACGTTCTTCGGCGTCTTCGCCGGCTCGTTCGAGGCCGGCACGACCGCCTCCGCGACCTGGTGGGTCGACGTCGACGCGAGCGGCATCTGCGAGGAGGCGACCGATCAGGCCGGCACCGTCGGCCCGGTGACCGTCGAGGGCGAGGTCTTCCTCGAGGCGACGCCCGGGATGGATCCCGCCGCCTGCGCGCGGTTCGGCCCGCCGGCGGCGTACGACCTGACGGTGAACGCCACGGGCTTCGAGGCGCACGAAGGGATCGCGGTCTTCGCGAGCGTGATCGACGACGAGGATCGGGTCACGCGGGTCCGCGGCGAGACGGTGGTGGCGGGCGGCGCGTTCACGCTCTCGTTCCCGGCCTCGCTGCGGCAGGACCGCACCCACTCGGTGATCTACTTCGTCGACGGGGACGGCGACACGAGCTGCTCCGACGGCGGCGCCGACGTGAGCTGGCTCGTGCCGCTCGGAGGGGCCACGCAGGACGTCGTCATCGACGTCACGCCGGCGAACCCGCTCTCCAGCGCCTGCGCGATCTTCCCGTGATGACGCGGCGCGCCGTGGAGCGGTACGCAAAAGGTGCCAGGTCCGCATCCGATGCGTGGTCGCGTCCCGGGACCGCGGGCGCACCACCCGCCGAAGCCCCCGATAACCGGGGCGTCGTCGGGTGGCGTCGAACTTGCTTCGGAGGGTCTCGATCCCCGAACCTCTTGCCGCGGGCCGTGATCGGCTCCGCCGCGAGGTACGTCATGAAGAAGCTCTGGCTGGTCGTGCCGGTCGTCGCGCTCGCCGCCGCCTGTGGCGGCGTCGAGGAGACCACGGACGCGCAGCGGCTCGGCGGCGGCGTCGGCCCGGGCGCCGGGGGCGGCGACGATGGCGGCCACTGCTCGGGACTCCTTCGCGGCGCGCACTGCACCGGCGGTCCTCCCGGCGGCGAAGGCAACACGGTGGAGCCGGGCGAGTTCCTCGATCCGGAAGAGCCGCACCTGAACGAGGGCGGCCTCGTCGAGAGCCCGGACGGCGGCCTGACCATGCCGGCGGAGCCCGCGGTCCCGGATCAGTCGTTCCTCTGGGTCGCGCACCCGTACAACCACCCGGTCTCCGGCGGCATGGTGACGAAGGTCGCCACCATCGGCGTGCCCGCGATCGCCGCCCGCTACCCGTCGGCGCTCCCGCTCTGCCAGCGGAACTCGTTCCAGTTCGGCTTCACCGCGCGCTCCGAGTCCGCCGGCGGCCTGCAGGTGATCCGCAACTGGCGCTACCGCGTCGCCGATCCGCTCACCGGCACCCTCGGTCCGTGGATCAACGTCGACCCCGGCACCCGGCAGGGCCTCGCGAAGCTGTCGCTCAACAGCCGCTCCGGCCTCCCGAGCGTCGCCGGCTCGGACCTCCGCCTCACCTCCGCGTTCGGCCAGGAGACCGCGGTGTGGTGGCGCGACGCGCACCTCGAGGCGAACTACGGCTTCGAGATCGAGTTCGACTACGTCGGCTCCGGCGCCGACGGCTTCGCGTTCAACGTCTCGAACGACGGCGTGTCGGCCCGGGCCTTCGACAACCAGGGTCACCGCGGCTACGGCCGCGACCTGGCCATCGGCTTCGGCACCCGCGACGGCGACGGGGCCGGGGCCGAGACGGCGAGCTTCGTGCGCATCGACTGGTCGAACGCCGCCGGCATCGACTGGGACGGCGCCGGCCCGCTGCCGGCGCTGCCGACCGGCAACGGCCCGCCGGTCTCGACGCTCCCCGCCATCAACCTGGGCAACGGCGCGGCGCACCAGGTCCGCATCATCTACGCCCCCACCTACAACGCCGACCCGCGGCTGCTCACCGGCCCGGTCCAGGTCGCGATCGACGGGCTCCTCGTGGCGCAGCGCAACTTCGTCACGCTCACCGGGCTGGTGGCGAACAACTGCTCGGCCGGCGCCGGCAACGAGGCGAGCCGCACCGCGATGGACTCGCGGCAGGACGCGTTCGTGGCGAACCGCGCGTTCGGTGGCCAGGCCAGCGTCACCAAGTACGGCGGCCTCGCCACCGCGTCGCACTGCAACCGGAGCAACACGATCATCGACGACGGCGTCGTCCAGACCTCCACCGGCGCGGCGCTCTACGGCGGCACCGGCTACTCCGACGAGTGCGTGCTCTGGACGGTGCCGGTCGCCGGGCCGACGGCGCAGACGGGCGTGAACGGCGTCGCCCGCGCGCTCGCCGTCTCCGCGTCCGACGCCGACTCGCCCGGCGGCTCCGCGTGGGCGGGCCTCTGGTACAACCCGCACAACACCGGCTACGGCATGGCGGTGCAGCTCGACGGCGACGACGGCACCGAGCTCAACTGGTACCGCCTCGATCTCCGCCCGTACGGCGCCGCGGTCGGTGCCGACGGCCGTGTCTGGTACACCGGCGGCGCCGGCGAGCCGGCGCTGCAGGCGATCGACGCCCCCGCCGCCGAGCGCGCGCGCCTCACCGGTGCGGCGTTCCCGATGGGCTGCGTCGGGCAGGAGTGCGTCTCGCCGAAGTTCGTCTTCCCTGCGAGCGGCTCGGCGAACCTCACCATCAAGCGCGCCGGGTACTGCAAGTCGGCCTTCTACGGCATCTCCATCGACGAGTACGACAACGTCTGGAGCGCCGGCTGGGGCTGCGACGCCTTCTACCGGTTCACGCCGCCCGGGGTGAAGATCCCGGGCACCGGCGCGGTGCCGATGGACCCGGACTGCCTCAGCGCCGCGACCCGGCCCACCGCGGCCTGCACCTGGACCGTCGCCGGCGTGGGCGGCCACTGGTCGTACTACGCCGCGCCCACGGGCAACGTCGGCGTGTTCGTCTCGAAGGCCTCGGCCGAGAACGGCCCCGCCCAGGCGTACGCGGGCCGCGGCACGGTCAGCCGCATCGACGCCATCACCATGAACCCGGCGACCGCCACCGAGTTCACCGGGAACATCACCGGTCACGGCGGCCTCGGCATGGACTTCCAGCGCTACCTGTGGCGCGTCGGCGGCAACGACGTGCAGCGCTTCTTCCCCGACGACGCCGCGGCGCCGGCCTCCGGTGGCCCGCTGGCGGTGGCGACGAGCGCGGCGAACCAGCGCTTCCAGCTGGCCCTCGGCTACGGCACCTACACGTACTCGGACTTCACCGGCTACACCCAGGCGAACATCGCCTCGAAGTCGCTGCCGTACTTCCGCATCTTCTCCTCGCCCTGCGGCGACAACGCCCGGATGACCTGGACGAACCTGCGGTGGCGCGCCGACGTGCCCGACACCACCGCCCTGGCGTTCAGCGCGGCGGCGACCGACAACCCGGCGGCGCTCGCCGACCCGGCGCTGGTGGCCGCCCTGCTCCGGGGACCGTACTGGCAGACGCCGAACGTGTTGCCGGCGAACGTGCCGCCCGCCACCCCGACGAACCGCAACGACTCGGTCGTCTACCTGCCCGACGACGGCGTCACCTCCGCCGAGCTGCTCGTGGTCAAGGTGGACTTCTTCCAGCAGGACAGCGCCGGCCAGGCGCCGACGCTGTACGAGCTCGTCGCCGAGGGCGTCTGCGAGGGCGAGGTCGTCACGCCTCCGGTCGCGGTCACCTGCGCCGACGTGGGCGCCAACTGCGGCCAGGTGTCGAATGGCACCCGCGCCGCCGGCCGCGCACTCCTCAACTGCGGCGCCTGCGGCCCCGGGACGACCTGCGGCGGCTCGGGCGTGAACGCCACCGCGAACAACGTCTGCGGCCCCTGACCTGACGCTCACGCGGCGGGGGTTGCGGCGCCCGGTGCCCGAGCTGGCACCGGGCGCCGTCGTTTTCGGGCCCTCACGCACGCGCGGTGTCAGGAACGACGAAGCCCACCGGCTCGCGCGCGGTGGGCCTCGAGTCTCGAGCGGCGGCTAGAAGTCGTCGCTGTCGAGGTCGTCGTCGTCCTTCTTCTTCTCCTTCTCGCGACGGCGCCGCGCCTTGTCGGCCGGATCGCCGGGGACCTCCGCGCCCGGAGGCG
>CAZDGH010000448.1:0-4193 GCA_964504805.1 uncultured Myxococcales bacterium
CTGCGCGCCGGCGGCGGCGGGCGGCGGCGGCGGCGCGGCCGGCGGCGCGGGCGGCGGCGCCTCGACCACCACGTTGTGCTTCTCGGCGAGCGCCCGGATGGCGTCGTCGCCCGGGCGCTGCGCGGCGGCCTTCTTGAGCAGCTCGGCGGCGGCCGACTCCTCGCCGACCTTGAAGTGGAGCTCCGCCGAGTAGCGCAGCAGGTCCGCGTCGTTCGGCGTCGCGTCGAGGGCGTTCTTGAGCTCATCGAGCGCCTTGCGGTCCTTGCCCTGGTCCGCGTAGACGCGCGCGAGCAGGATGCGGGCGTCCGACGACGAAGGGTGCGCCTTCACGCCCTTCTTGCAGACGACCATCGCCTCCATGAAGCGACCCATCGACAGGTACGCCTCGGCGAGAGGCCGGTACGCGTCGGAGGTCGGGTCGGCGGCGAAGGCGTGCTCGAGGGCTGCCAGCTCGGCCGGGGAGAGCTTGCTACCGGAGGTCTGGGCCATGGAGCGGGCGTCACCTCGTGGCGCCGGCCGCGCGGGGGCGCGGTTGCGGGGGCCTCAAGTTGGCGGAAAGCCTGCAAAACCGGAGGTTTCGTAAGTACCAAGGCGAGGGAGGGGTGTCAACGCGAGGGCACGGGCTCCCGGCTCGTCCCCCGCGCCTCGGACCTGCGGAAGATCGCCTGCCCGCTCGCCGTCGTCCTTGACACCCCGGACCCGGAAAAGTAGAACCCGCGCCGCTCGCACGACGGGCCGATTCCGGGGCTGTAGCTCAGCTGGGAGAGCGCTAGAATCGCACTCTAGAGGTCAGGGGTTCGATCCCCCTCAGCTCCACCATCGATCGAACAAGCGACGGGCCGGCTCGCGAGAGTCGGCCCTTCGTGTTCCTGGGCCCGTCAGCCGGCCGCCCGGCGGAGTCGATCGCGGACGGCCTCCCAGGCGGGACCGGGCGGCACCTCCTCGAGGATCGCGTCGGTGGCGCCCGCGTCCTCGACCGCGTGGAGCGCGCCGTAGAGCTGCCGGGCGTACGCCCTCGGCTCGTCGGGGAGCTGCAGCCAGGCGGCGACCTCGAGCGAGGAGGGGCGCGGGACCCGGGCGACGACGGCCACGCGGCTCCCGGGCGGGAGCGCTCTCGCGGCGGCCGCCGCCCCTCCCTCGGCGACGAGCCGCACCGCCGCGCGGGGTGCGTAGTGCTTCGCCGACTGCCCGGGGGAGAGGTGCGCGCCGGCGACGGGCGCCGCCGGGCGGGCGAGCGGGCCGGCGATCGCCTCGAGCTCCTCCGCCGAGACCGCCCCGGGCCGGAGCAGGGCGGGCGCGGGGCCGGTGCAGTCGACGACCGTCGACTCGATCCCGAGCGGCGTCTCGCCGCCGTCGAGCAGCGCGTCGATGCGGTCCCCGAGGCCCTTCTCCACGTGCCGCGCCGAGGTCGGCGAGACCGTGGTGTAGAGGTTCGCGCTCGGCGCCGCCACCGGGACGCCGGCGAGGGCGAGGAGCTCGTGGGCCACCGGGTGCGACGGCACCCGCACGCCCACCGTCGGGAGGCCCGCGGAGACCTCGGGCGGCACCTCGGGGCGCCGCGGCAGCACGAGCGTGAGCGGGCCCGGCCAGAACGCCGCGGCGAGCCGCGCCGCGACCGGCGGGAGCGACGACGCCACCGCGGCGACGGCCGCCAGGTCGGGCACGTGGACGATGAGCGGGTGGGTCGGCGGGCGGCCCTTGGCCTGGAAGATCCGGCGCACCGCCGCCGGATCGAGCGCGCGGGCGCCGAGGCCGTAGACGGTCTCGGTCGGGAACGCGACGAGCTTCCCCTCGCGGAGGAGCGTCGCGGCGCGGAGGAGCGCCGCGCGCCCTTCGGCGCCCTCGACGTAGCGGAGCCGCTCCAGGGCTACCAGTCGACCTCGAGGTCGAACGGGCCGTTGCTGTTCGGGGCGTACCCGTCGACCACGAGGAAGTAGAGGCCGCCGCCGCCGATCGACGCGGAGATCTCCGACGCCTGCTCGATGCAGCCCTGGCCCGGGCCGATGTCGTCGTCGCAGGCGGCCGAGACCGCCCGGCAGCTGCCCTCGCGGAGCTCGAGCACGGTGTCGTGCCGCGTCGCCGCGCCGCAGGTCGAGGCGGTGAGGGTCGACGCCCCGGGGCACGCCGCGAGCCAGTAGAAGACGTCCTGGCCGTCGCCGTTGCCGCAGTCGGTCTGCACGTCGTTGCCCTGGTTGCGGGTGTCGCCGCTCACGGTGCCGGGCGCCGCGAGCTGGGTGCCGTCGACGCAGCCGGAGCGCTCGACCTCGATGCGCACGGTGCCGGTGTCGCCCGGGTTCTTCGCCTTCACCGCCGCGTAGTACATGCCCGGGCCGAGCAGGCCCGCGAAGTGCGACTGGCCCGTGCCGCAGCCGTCGTCCTCGCAGGCGACGGCCGGCGTGCCGCAGTCGTCGCGGTACAGCGCCAGGACGGTGTCGATCGTCGAGCCGTAGGTGGAGACGTAGACGATGTCGTCGGAGAGCACCTCGAACCGGAAGAACACGTCGCCGCCCGCGCCGCCGCAGGACGGCGTGACGTCGGCGGCGGTGGCGGCGTCGATGGTCGCCTCGAACGACGACGACCCGTTGACGACGTGCGCGGTCGCGCAGGTGTCGATGCCGGTGAGCGGCGGGCAGCCGTCGTCGGCGACGCCGTCGCAGTTCTGGTCGCGGCCGTCGCCGCAGATCTCCGGCACCGGCGTGCAGGCGTTCGGATCGGCGGAGATGAAGACCGGCACCTGGACCACGTTGTTGGTGTAGTCCAGCTCCTCGATCAGCTGGTCCGGGTTCACGGTGAGCTCGAGGACGTAGTCGCCCTCGGGCACGCCGGTGATGTCGACCCACTGGCAGTCGAGGGCGCTCGAGTAGATGTCGGCCCAGCCCTGGGTCACGCCCTGGTAGCCGCAGTCGTACCGGCGCGGCGGCGCGTTCGGGTCGTAGCGCTGGATGTCCATGAGGCAGAAGGCCTGCTTGTGGCCGACCGCGGCGACGTTCCCGCCCTGATCGAGGAGCCGGTAGTCCGCGTACGAGTGGTAGTGGTAGTGGCCGTGGCACTCGGACCAGATCGCGTTCGGGCTCTGCTCGGGATTGCCGACGAAGAAGTCGGCCTCGCCGAGGTTCGGCGTCGAGGTCGAGAACCGGAGGAGCCGGCGGTCGCCGCCGGCGAGGACGCAGCCCTCCTGGATCACGCAGTCGTTCGCCGGGAAGTTCCGGGTGTCGAACTCGAGGGACTGCGAGAGCAGGTTCGCGTCGATGCTGAGGTCGGGCAGCGCGCAGTCGCCCGCGGCGTTGCAGGCGTTCGAGTTCGGGCAGCAGCGCTCGTTGCACATCACCGTCGAGCACGACATGTCCGGCATCGTCACGTCGACGCGGACCACGTTGTTGGCCCGGTCGGCGTCGGGGATCCGCGCGCCCGGGTCGACGGTGAGCTCGAGGACGTAGGTGCCGGCGGCGAGGCCGGTGACGTCGAGGAAGTCGCAGGTGTCGGCCTTCGGCTGGGTGTCCGACCAGCCGGCGGCGAGGCCCTGCAGCGTGCACGCGTAGGTCCGGGTGAAGCCGACGTCCGGGTCGAAGCGCTCGCCGTCCTCGACGCAGGTCGTGTCGAGGGCGCCCTCCTGGAGCGTGGCGCCGGCGGGATCGAGGAGGCGGAAGCCGAGGAACTCGTCGAGGACGTAGTTCTGCTCGCAGAGCGAGAGCTCGAAGGCGGCGCTCTCGCCCGGCGTGCCGAGGACGACGTCGGCGGCGCCGACGTTGCGGACCTGCACCTCGAAGCGCATCAGGTGACGCTCGCCGCTGCCGGTGACGCAGCCCTGGCCGACCTCGCAGGCGTTGTTCGCGAAGCTGCGGCGCTCGACCTGGATCGAGCCGGCCACGCCCGCGGCGTCGAGGGCGAGGTCGCCGGCCTGGCAGGCGCCGTCGACGCAGGCGGTGCCCGCGGCGCAGCAGCCGTTGAAGCCGCAGCGCTGGGTCGCGCCGCACGCGGAGACACAGGTCACCGCGCCGGCGTCGCCGCTCTGGCAGTACTGGCCGATGGGGCAGGCGTTCACGCCGTCCGGGCAGGCGAGCGGGCACTCCTCCTCGACCGGGACGCAGCGATCGGTGGCGGTGCCGAGCGAGGAGGCGGCGCAGCAGCGGGTGCCCTCGGCGCAGCAGATGTCGGGGCCGCTCTCGGTGCCGCAGCGGTCGCGCTCGCCCGGG
>CAZDGH010000449.1:0-4180 GCA_964504805.1 uncultured Myxococcales bacterium
CGCGAGCACCGGCGGCCCCGCCGGCGCCCGTGCCGGCGGCGCGGCCACGCCGGCGTTGAAGTCGATGACGCTCTCCCGCGAGCCGAAGTCGGAGGGCTGCGCGGTCTGCGTCGGCTGGATCGACTCGCCGTAGTAGTACTTCCGGATGGCGCGGTCGATCGACGTCGCCGCGGCGACCACCGGCTCGACCCGCATCCCGGTCTTGAACGCGATCTCGTCGAACGCCTTGTAGTTGGTCGGGTCCGAGGTGGCGAGGTGCAGGATCTTGCGCTGCGGCTCGCCGGCGATCGGGATCACGCCGTAGCGCTCGCAGAACTGCACGCCGAGGAACTCGGTGATGCCGGGCGGGAGCGGGTCGGTGTCCGGGTGGCACTCGGCGATGCCGAGCTGCCGCGACAGCGCCTTGACCATGAGGTCCTCGGAGAGGAACCCCATGTCGACGAGGGTGCGGCCGAGCTTGCCGCCCCACTTGCGCTGCTCCGAGAGCGCGGCCTGCAGCCGGGTCTCGGCCGGGACCCAGTCGTCACGCACGCGCTCCCGTCGCCGTGCGACCCCCCGCGGGGCCGTTCGCTCGACTACTCGTTCTTCACGGCGGCCGCGTCGCCGGCCGGGGCCGGCGGCACGAGCTTCGCGGCCGCGGCCTTGTCCGCGTCGGTGAGGGGCGGCGCCTTGAACAGCTTGTAGCTGGCCTGCTTCGCCTTGAACGAGAGCACCGCGGCGAGGCCCTGCGCGGTCGTGCCGTCGTTCATCGTCCAGGCCACGGAGTCGGCGGAGCCCGGGTTCAGGTAGAGCGCCGGGGAGACGGAGCCCTCGGCCACGAGCTTGGCGCCGCCGATGTCGGCGACCGCGCGGCCGCCGGCCTCCTTGATGTTCGGGAAGACGCCGTAGGCGATGCCGCCGGCGTTGAGCAGGCCGTTGATCGCCGGATCGCCGACGTTGGACTTGTCCTCGATCACGTCGAGCGCGGTGGGCGCCTGGCCGTTCGGCCCGCCGTGGGAGACGAGCACCGCCGGATCGTTCGCGTTCTTGGCGATCTTCCCGAGGGCGTCGACGTCCTGCTGGAAGTACTGGCAGCCCTTCGACTCGGCGTGGATGTAGCGCGGGTCGTGGTAGCCGGGCAGGGTGAAGAGGTCGACGTCGTCCCAGTCGAGGTGGCGGACGCGGTTGCCGTTGAGGAGGTTCGGCTTCTCCTTCCGGACGGCGTTCACGGCGTCGACGAAGTCGGCCTTCGACTCGCGGTTGCCGGCGATGGCGAGGACCGGCAGGCCGGTGTCGGCGAAGCTCCGGAGGACGGTCTGGATCGAGGCCCGGTCGTCGCCCGAGTCGCCGGCGACGACGATGAGCTCGACGCCGCTCTCCTGGAAGAACTGCTTGTAGCGCTCGAAGTTGAAGAGGTTCTCGGGCGACGCCTCGTTGGCGTTGGCGATGACGCCGATCTTCACCTCGTCGTCGGCGTCGGCGGCGCTGGTCACCCTGGCGAGGTACCCGGAGAGCTCGAGCGTCCGCTCGCCGATCTTCACGGTCTCGGGCACGCCGGTGTCGATCGGTCCGACGCACTCCGGATCGCTCTTGCCCGACGCGGCGGCGACGGCGGCGCCGGTCCCGGCCGGCGCGCCGGCGGCGGGGGCCTTGGGGGCGGGAGCGGGCGGGGTCGCCGGGGCCTTCGGCGCCTCCTTCGTCTCGCTGCAGCCCGCGAGGGCGGCGAAGGTCAGGGCGGTGGCGGCGACAGCGAGACGGCGGAGCATGCGTCGTCCTCGAACTGGGGGTAAGTGCGTGAAAGCGCGCGGAGTATACACGGAGAGTCCGACCGGGCAAGCGCCGGGCCGGTGGCGGTTGCGCCGTCCGGCGAGGCCCGGCTACCCTGCGCACCGCCGCGATTTTCCGCGGGAAAACGGGAGGTCACGATGCGCCGTTCCGCGCCGCTCGCCGCCGCGCTCGTCGCGCTCGCCGCCTGCGCCTCGCAGCCGCCGTCGCCGGAGCGCCTCGCGAAGCTCGGGAGCGTCGCCGTGGTCGCCCGCGTCCCGCCGGAGGGGCCGCGCTCGAGGCTCAACGAGGACGAGGCGACGAGGGCGCTGCTCGCCAGGGACCTCTCCGCCGCCGAGGCCGACGAGCGCCTCGCCGCGGTGCTCCGGAAGATCGAGGGCAACTTCGAGCTCGAGACGCGGTTCCGCGGCGAGCTGGTCGACGCGCTCGGGCACCCGGCGCCGTTCGAGGTCGCGCCGGAGGCGGCGGTGTCGGCGGCGACGGGGAGCCTCCTCGTCCGTCCCGAGGGGCCGCCGAGCTACAAGGCGCTCGCGCGGGCCGGGGTCGAGGCCGTGCTCGAGCTGGTGGTGCAGGAGATCGAGCTGGTGCCGGCGTCGGGCGCGCGGCCCGCGGGCCTGCGGATCCAGGCGAAGGCGCGGCTGCTACGGGCGGCCGACGACGAGGAGCTCTGGTCCTCCGCCTCGCTCGAGCTCGTGCCCGATCCGGGCTCGGCGCTCGTCGTCGACCCCGAGGCGCTGAAGGCCGACCCCGAGCGCGCGTGGCTCGAGGCCGTCGGCGCCGCCGCCGACGCCATCGGCGAGCAGCTCGGCCGCGAGCTCGTGAGCGCCGGCGCGTCGACGCCGTAGCGGCAGGACGCGGCAGCGCGGGAGACGCCGCCGGAGACCGGGGCACCGTCGAAGCCCCGGTCGTGCGAGGATCCGGACCTCCGGAGGCCGCCTTGCGCACCGATCCTTCGTCTCTCCGCGCCGCGGCCCTCGCCGCCGCGCTCCTCCTCGCCGCGTGCGCCGACGGCGAGTCGGCCTCCGCACCCGCCGGCGGCGAGGGCGCGGGCGGCGGGACCGGCGGCAGCTGCGAGACCGACGACGGCTGCCCGGGCAGCCTCGCCTGCATCGCCGGGAGCTGCGTCGAGCCCGACGGCGTCGCCTGCGCCGTGCACGACCACTGCGGGGTGGGGCGCCGCTGCGACGCGGGCACCTGCCGCGACGGCGCGCCCTGCACCACGAACGACGCCTGCCCCGCCGGCGAGAGCTGCCAGGCCGGCGGCTGCGCGCCCGACGGCCGCGTCCCGTGCGAGGACGACGCCGGCTGCAGCATCGAGGAGCGCTGCGTCGAGGGCTTCTGCACGCCCCGCGGCGAGACCGGCTGCCTCGTCTACGACCCGCCGGTCGCGGAGGATCCCGCGGCGGGACGCGCCCTCGCGGGCACGCTCGACTTCGGCGGCGCCCCGCAGGCCGGCGACGTGCGCACCGTCGTCGTCAGCGTCGAGAACCGCTGCGACGTGCCGGTGTCGATCCACGACGTCTCGTTCGAGTCCACCACCTCGCCGGAGTTCGGCTACGAGGCGGATCCCGCCGTGCCGCTGCGGCTCGAGGGCGGCGCGACGCTCTCGCTCTCGGTCGCGTACCGCCCCGTCGATCTCGAGGAGGACCGGGAGGGACAGGTCCTCTCGATCTTCTCCGACGACGTGCACCCCACCGCGCGCTACCGGCTCGTGGTCGAGTACAAGGGGCAGAGCCGCTTCGCGCTCGCCGAGGCGCCGGGGTTCGGCGCGGACACGGTCGCCGCCTGGAACTTCGGCGCCGTCCCCGTGGGCGAGGTGGGGCGGACGACGCTCTTCCTGCAGAACGTCGGCACCGGGAACCGGCTGCTGCGGGTGGGCACGCTGGCGGTGGAGACCGCCGGCTCGCCGTTCGCCGTCGCGCCCTCGCTCGGGCCGGCCGACGAGCCGCTGGTGCTCCCGCCGCTCCGGAGCTGCGCCGCCGACGCCGACTGCGCGGCGGGGCAGGGCTGCGATCTCGGGGCCGGCGGGCTCTGCCGCCGCGGGGACGGGAGCTGGGTCGGCGTGGTGCCGATCGAGCTCAGCTTCGCGCCGGGCGAGGCGCGGCCCGAGCTCGGCCGCCTGGTGATCCTGCACGACGAGGGCGGCGCCGAGCCGCCGCTCCGCCACGAGGTGTCGCTCGCCGGCGGCGGCGGGAACCCGCCGGTGCTCGTCGCCACGCCCGCCTCGCTGGAGCTCGGCGAGGTCGAGCTCTCGACCCGCGCCGAGCTCGCGCTCCGGATCGAGAACGGCGGGGACCAGACGCTGCAGGTCACCGCCGCGCGGCTCGCGGCCGGCGCGCCGGGGCTCTCCGCCTCGCCGGAGCGCCCCGGGCCGATCGCCGCCGGCGCGTCCGCGATCGTGACGGTCGCCTTCGCG
>CAZDGH010000450.1:0-4158 GCA_964504805.1 uncultured Myxococcales bacterium
CCTTCGCCCACGCCTCCGCCGGCGCGCGAGGCGCCGCGGCCCGCGCCCGCCCCGGCGCCCGAGGCGCTGCCGCTGCCGAAGCAGAAGCCGATCGTGATCGAGGATCCGCGGCGCCGGATCGTGGTCGTCAACGTGCTGATCCCGCTCGCGGCCATCGCCCTCGTCGCCACCGGCTGGCACTACCGCGAGCTGGTGCTCGGGCCGCCCGAGGGCGATCCCTCGCCGACCGAGACCTACGAAGAGGACGCCATCGTCACCACGGTCCGGGTGCGGAGCTCGCCGCCCGGCGCGTCGGTCTTCCTCGACCAGCACCTGCTCGGCGAGACGCCGCTCGACACCACCGCCGGCGTGCCCGAGGGCCGCGTGGTCAAGCTCCGCATCGAGCTCGACGAGCACGAGCCGGAGCTCGTCATGAAGACGTGGGGCGACCCGATCGACCTCAACGTCCGGCTCAAGAAGCAGCGGAAGTAACCCGCTCCCATGAGCCTCGACCGCGTCGACCGAGGAGGAGCGCGGACACGGCGGCTCGACGTCCTCGTCCTCCGGCCACGGGAGGTCGTGGAAGGAGAGGGCCTCGCCGGGGGCGGCGCCGTCGGCCGAGACCGACTTCGCCCTGCACGGCTCAGGCGACGACCGGTGGCATCGCGTTCGTCGCCTGGACCAGCAGAGCCTCCCCCTCGGGCGTACGGACGTCGAAAGGCGTTTCACCGACCTGCACCAGCAAGCCGTCGCCGAGCTTCTCGGCCTCGATGTATGGGTTTCGTAGGATCGCCTCCCCTCCTTGCAGCGCAAGCTCGGCGGCACCGAAATATTGCAGCCAGCTCAATCCAGGCACACGCGGCGTCCTGGGGTTGGCCATGTAGTACTCGTCGAGCATCTTCCGCTCCGCCGCGTAACACCCGCACCGCGCGGTCAGGGGCGCTCGCGTGACGACGATCGCCTCGAACAGCCCGACGACCTCCTCGGTCGGCAGCGCTCGGATGAAGCTCTCCTTCACCGAGACCAGCAGGTTCAGCCGGTTGACCGGCTGGAAGGTGATCTCCAGCGAGCCGTCCGTGCGGGTGAGAAGGACCAGCTTCTCGTTCCGGATCGCCCTCCTGACCCGCTCATCCAGCATGCCGCTGATGCGGTATTCGGGCCTCTCCAGACCGCCAAGCGTGTCCGGTTGCGGCAAGAAGGACTTGCCGAGCGTGGTCAGGACCGGCTCCCACAGCTGCGGCTCGTGGGTGTCGCTCTTGCCGTACACGAAGATGAAGTCGAATTTCTCTTCGATGTCCATGGGGCGACCCGATCGACCTCGACGTCCGGCTCAGGAAGCAGCGGAAGAGACGCGCTCCCAGAAGCCCTCGACCTCGTCGACCGAGGAGAACCGCGGGCACGGCGGCAGCGCCCGGAGGAAGGCGCGGCCGTAGCCGCGGGTGACGATCCGGCGGTCGAGGATCGCGACCACGCCGCGGTCGGAGCGGGTGCGGATGAGGCGGCCGAAGCCCTGCCGCAGGGTGATCGCCGCCCGCGGCACCTGGAAGTCGTCGAACGGATCGCGGCCGCGCTCCTCGAGCGCCTCGATCCGCGCGGCGACGACGGGATCGTTCGGCGCCGCGAACGGCAGCTTGTCGATGATCACCAGCGACAGCGCCTCGCCCGGCACGTCCACGCCCTCCCAGAACGAGGCGGTGGCGAAGAGCACGCTCGGCTTCTCGCGGAATCGATCGAGCAGCTCGTGCTTCGGCAGCTCGCCCTGGAGCAGCACCCGGTACGGCAGCCGGCCCGCGAGCGCCTGGTGGGCGAGCTGCATGTTCCGGATCGAGGTGAAGAGCGCGAAGGCGCGGCCGCCGGTCACCGCCACCAGCGCCTCGATCTCCCGGGCGGCGGCATCGAGGAAGCTCGGGTCGGCGGGCTCGGGCAGGTGCCGCGGCAGGTAGAGCGCGGCCTGGGTCTCGAAGTCGAAGGGGCTCCCGACCGCGAGCTCGTCGACCTCCGGCGCGTCGTCGCCGCCGGTGAGGCCGAGGCGATCGCGCAGGAAGCGGAAGCCGCCGCCGACCGCGAGGGTCGCCGAGGTGAACACCGCGGTGTCGACGGTGCGGTAGAGCCGCTTCGAGAGCTCGGGGCCGACCTCGACCGGCGCCGCGCGCAGGAAGCTGCCGCGGCCGCGGCGCTCGGCGAAGTGCACCCAGGCCTTGCCCGGGCCGACGTCGGCGACGAAGGCGAGGTCGCGCTCGAGGTCGTTCGCGCGCCGGGCGACGGCGACGAGCTCGGGGACGTCCTTCGCCTCCGCGGCCTTCTCGGCCACGGCGGCGAGGGTGTCGAGCAGCTCGTGGAGGTCGAGGGTGACGCCCTCGAGCGCGCCGCGGGCGAGGCGCACGGTGCCGTCGCCGCCGCCGCGGGGGCCGCGCGGGCCGCGGGTCGGCGAGAGCCCCACCGCCGAGAGCGCGGCGGCGAAGAAGTTCGCGCCCTTCCCCTCGAGCCGCGCGAGCAGCGGGGCGAGGTCGGGGCCGACGTCCGGCGCCTTGGCCGCGGCCTTCGCGCCGTCGCGGCACAGCTCCTCGATCCGGAAGCTCGAGACCTGCACGCCGAAGTGCTCGGTGGCGACCTCCTCGAGGGCGTGGGCCTCGTCGAAGACGATCGCCTCGTAGCGCGGGATCACCTCGGCGCCGAAGCCCTCCTCCGAGCGCGTGCGCAGGGCGAGGTCGGCGAAGAGCAGGTGGTGGTTCACCACCACCAGCTCCGCCTCGGCGGCCTCGCGGCGCATCTTGGTGACGAAGCACGCCTCGTACGCCGGGCAGCGCTGGCCGGTGCAGGTCTCGGCGGTGGCGGAGAGCTCGCGCCACGGCGCGAAGGTCTCCGGGAGCATCAGCTCGGCGCGATCGCCGGTGGCGGTGGCCTCGGCCCAGGAGACGAGGCCGGGCCAGCGCGCGCCGTCGTCGCGCGACGCGAACGTCGGCGCCCGGGCGAACTCCTCGAACCGCGCCTTGCACAGGTAGTTCGCGCGGCCCTTCATGTACGCGGCGCGGATCGGGCGGCCGAGCGCCCTGGCCAGGAGCGGCACGTCCTTGAAGAAGATCTGCTCCTGCAGCGCCTTGGTCGCGGTGGAGACCACGACCTTGCGGCCCGAGAGCAGCGCCGGCACCAGGTAGGCGAGCGTCTTGCCGATGCCGGTGCCGGCCTCGGCGAGGACGTAGCGGCGCTCGGTGAGCGCGTCCCAGATGCGGCGCGCCAGGGCGAGCTGCTGCGGCCGGTGCTCGTAGGCGGGGATCGCCTGCTCGAGGCTGCCGCCGGGCCCGAGCACCTCTCCGATGGGATCGGAGCTCATGGGCGGGCGACGTCGTGGACGTTCGCGACCCGGGTGCCGACGAAGATCCAGGCGGCGAACGCGGCGAGGCCGACGAGGAGGATGACGAACGCGGCGTTCCGCACCAGGTTCGCCTTCTCCTTGGTGAGGCCGCGCTCCTCGGCGGGGAGCTGCGCGAAGAGCCGCGACGCCGCCCGCTGGACGAGCAGGTCGCGGGACCGCGCCGCCACGGTGTCGCCGGGGTGCCGGGCGAGGTGCTCGGCGTAGCGCTTGCCGAGGTCCTCGAGCTCGTTGCGGACGATGGCCTGGTCGACGAGGCGCGCGTGGGCGGCCTCGTCGCGCCACACGAGCGCGAGCTCCCGCCACCGCTCGTCGAGCCAGCCCTGCGGCGGGCCCGGCGGGACCTCGGGCGCGAACGCGCCGGTCGCCTTGGCGCGGACCGCGAGGTCCTGGGCGGAGAGCGAGGTGATCTGCGTCGGCGGGCCGCGGACCGGCGCGGGCGCCGGCGCGGGGACGGACGCGGCGCCGGGTGACGGGGGCTGCCGGCTCACCGCGCCGCAGGCGCCGCAGGTGAGCTCGAGGACGCCGTCGCGGACGCTCCAGGCGGTGGGGACCGCGAGCCGCTCGCACGCGTCGCACAGGACCTTCACCGGCCGGAACGTACACGATTCGCCTCCCGAAGGGGACCGGGGAGCCGCACCACCGCGCGCTTGCCGGCGGCGAGCTTCGCCACCCGGGCGAGCCGGGGCCCGTCCGGCGGCTCGACCACGAACGTGTACCGGCCCGGCGGCAGCTCCTGCGGCGCGATCGGGGCCACGCCGAGCCGCGAGCCCTCGAGCTCGACGACCGTGCCGGCCGGCAGGTCGAGG
>CAZDGH010000451.1:0-4156 GCA_964504805.1 uncultured Myxococcales bacterium
CGGGCGCCGGTCCGCCCTTCGCCACCGGGACCTGCCGCACCGGCGGCGCCACGAGCACCACCTCGAGCGGCGCCTCCCGCCGCTCCGCGAGCGAGAGGACCGCGAGCGGCGCCCCGTGCAGCGCCACCGTCGCCACGAGCGCCAGCACGATCCGGGCGCCGTCGCGCGCCAGCAGCCGCGGGCGGGGCATAGGCAGCGGCGGCAGCCGCGAGACCGGCAGCTCCCGATCCGGCGCGAGCGCCCGCCGCGACCGCCGCGACGCCGCGCGGCGGCTCCTCGATCGCTCGACGGCTCGGGTCCGGACGGCCAGGCGGCACGCTCCTCGGCACGTGGGGCGTGGACCGTCCATGCTACCGCCCCACGCGCAAGCCTGGAACGACCCCGGCCGCGGGAGCGCCATTCCCGGGAAGAAGGCGGGCTACGAGGCTACGAGGCTACGAGGCTACGAGGCCCGAGGTCGGCGTGCCACGAGACTGCCGCCCCGCCTGCCGGAGCCTGGAGCCTGGAGCCTGGAGCCTGGAGCCTGGCGCTTGGAGCCCGGAGCCCGGAGCCCGGCGCCCGACCTCAGTAGATCCGCACCACCTCGGCGCCACCAAAGTAGTGTCCGAGGATCTCCCGGTGCCCGTAGCCCGCCTCGGCGCGGCCGATGGCGCCGGTCTGGCACATGCCGACGCCGTGGCCCCAGCCGGCGCCGCGGAAGAGCCACGCGGTCGGCGGTCCGTCGGGCGGGCCTTCGCGCTCGACGACGAAGAGCGCGGAGTTCAGGTTCTTGAGCCGGCGGCGGATGTTCAGCTCGCCCTTCACCACGGTGGCGCCGCGGTCGCCGGTGATGGCGAGGCCGAGCGCACGGCCGGAGACGCCGCGGCCGGTGACCGCGAGCGACGTCACCTTGCCGACGCCGAGCTCGGCGACGAGGGCGTCGAGCTCCGCCGCGGAGAAGCGCTTCTCCCAGCGGTACTTCTCCGGCCGCGACAGCGACGCCGTCGAGCAGAACGCAGGGACGCTCGCGGCGAGGAAGGCCGGGACCTCGCCGTCGTCGATCCGCGCCTCGAAGGCGGCGAGCGCGGGCGGGTGGCCGTCCCAGTCGGGCACGCCGCGCAGGTTCGGATCCGGCGGGCCGCCCCAGACGACCTCGTTGTGCTCGGTGTGGCCGCCGCACGTCGACGAGTACACCGAGTCGACCAGGCCGCCGCCCCTGGCGAAGAGCGCCTCGCCGCGGGTGGCGCGGATCGCCGCGTCGGTGCCGGGGTGCTCGCCGCCGACGCCCTTGTGCACCTGGCAGTGCTGCTCGGCGCAGAGGAGGAACGGGTCCGCGAGGTGGCGGGCGCCGATCTTCGCCAGCACCTCGCCGCGGGCGGTCACCGCCTGCGCCCGCAGCGCCGCGGCCGGCGCGGTGGCGTAGATCTCCGAGGGCACGATGCCCCGGAGCAGCTCCTCGAGCGGGAGCACGTTGACGAGGGTGAGCGTGCCGTCGGCGCCGACGGTGGCGAAGACGCGGCCGCGGTAGGTGCGGTCCTCGCGGCCGTGGGCGGCGTAGCCGAGGTCGTGCTCGACCTGCGAGACGGTGACGCCCTCGCCGCCGGGCACGTCCACGACCAGCACCGAGCGGCCGGTGGCGAGCACCGCGCCCGCCTCGTCGACGGCCTCGATCGTGCCCGCCGGGCGCCGGGTGAGCTCGCCGCGGAGCACCGGCTTGCCGCCGAACTTCCGGGCCGCCTCGTCGGCGAGCTGCTGCGCGGCGGCGCGGGCCTGTGGGGCGCCGAGGAGCACCGCGTAGCGGCGGGTGTCGAGGACGCGGCCGGCGATCCCGTAGACGCCGCCCTCGACGACGACGCGCACCGGGTAGCCTCGCCCCGTCCACTCCTCGTGAGAGGCCTTCACACCGGCCTTGTCGCGGACCGGCAGCTCGGCCACCTGCGCGGAGAAGAGCAGCTCGCCGGGCACGGCGTCGCGGACGCGGAGCGCGAACGGTGCGCCGGCGGGGACGGCGACGGCGCCGGCCGCGGCGTCGCGGCCGGAGAGCAGCACCTGCCCCTTCCCGAAGAGCCGCGCCGAGGCCTCGCCCTCGTCGATGCGCACGGTGATGAGCGGGCTGCCGTCGGAGGCGAAGGCGAGCCGGTGGGCGTACAGCAGCTCCAGCGGGTCGTCCGGCGCCGGCGCGTCGGGCGGCGCGGGCGCCGCCGGCGCAGGCGTCGACGCCGGAGGCGCGGCGGGTGCGGTCGCGGCCTGCGCGACCGGGACGGGCGGGGCGGCACAGCCTGCGGCGGCGACGATGGCGAGGAGGAAGGGCCGACCGGCCGTCACTTCATCCTCTTCAGGTCCGGCGAGCTCTTCTCGGGCGACTCGCGGAGCTTCTCGCGTTTCTCCGCGAGGAGGTCCTGGAGCGGCCCCCGGGCCGGCGACGCCTCGGGCAGCGAGCCGAGGATCGCCTCGAGCCGCCCGATCTCGTGCTCCTCCCGCGCCTTGAGCGCGTCGACCGCGGCCTTGAAGTCGTGGCCCAGATCCTGGAGCCAGTCGCTGCTCCGGAGCGCGCGCACGAACGGGATCCGGCCCCGCGCCAGCGCCCGGCTGTGCCGGGCGATCACGAACGCGGGCCCTGCGACCTTGTGCGTCAGCTTGATCGCCGAGATCGAGAGGCCGAGCGCCACCAGGGTGAGCGCCCCGAAGAGCAGGATCGCCTTCTTGCGGTCCTCGGCGGCGAGGGCCTCCTGGATCTCGGCGTCGAAGTCGGGGTTGTCCATCGCCGCGACGAGCGACGCCTCCTCCTGCGCCCGCACGTACATCCACCCGAAGGTCGCGCCGATCCCCATCACCACCACGGCCACGTAGATGGAGAGCCGCAGCTGCATCTTGGTGTCGATGAGGTAGTTCTTCCACGACCGCTTGAACGGCTTGCCGCCGCCGGGTCCGGGCGTCGCGTCCGCGGAGAGCTGCGGCGGAGTGTTCGCGTCCATCGTTCCTTCCCCCTAGAGCCGGGACCGGATCTCCGCGGCGAGGCTGCGCGCCGCGGCCTGGAGCGCGCGGAGCGAGTAGTCGCTGCGCTGCGCGTCCGAGAGCTTGTCCGATCCGACGGTGAGCTTCGCCGACGCCTCGCTGATGGTCTCCACGCGGCCGCCGGGCTCGACCACGATCCCCGAGACCTTGGTCTCGAACACCGTCTTGCCGGGACCCGGCGTGACGGTGAGCGAGAGCACCGAGGGCTTCACCGCGAAGGCGCGCCCCTTCCGCTTGCCGAGCTCGGAGCGCAGCTCCTTGTCGACCTTGCCGGTCGCCACCAGCTCGAAGCCCGCCTTCTGCAGCTCCGCGCCGAGCGCGGCGCGGAAGCTCTCCCCGAGCGGGCCGGAGAGGCTGCCCGAGAGCGCGTCGACCGCCATGGCGGCGACGGCGCCGCCGCTGCCGCCGCTCTTCTCGACGAGCGCGAGCGCCTTGGTGGCGGCGTCGCGGACCAGCCGGGACGGATCGCGCCCCGCCGAGAGCAGCGCCTTCCGCCCGCCCTCGTGGCCGATCGCGCCGAGCGCCGCGGCCGACGCCGCGCGCACCGTCTCGCTGTCGTCGCTCTCGAGGGTGCGCGAGAGCGCGGGCACCGCCGCCGGGTCTCCGCCCTTGCCGAGCAGGAGCGCGGCCTTCACCCGGACCTTGTCCGAGCCGTCGCCGAGCAGCTTCACCAGGTCCGCCGTCGACGCCCCGAGCGCCAGCGACGGGAGGAGCAGGGCGACGAGCGCCGCGGTGATCGCGAGAGCCCTCACCGCTTCAGGGCGATCTTCAGCGGCTCGGGATCCGGCCGGGCGAAGGACTGGACGAACTCCTGCGCCGGGAACCCCTTCAGCTCGAGGCGGAACCGGTGCGGGTCGCCGAGGGTGAGCGCCTCCACCAGCACCGGCGTCTCGCCGACGGCCCTGCCGTCGACCGTGAGCCGCGCGCCGGGCGGGTCGGTCTCCACCCGCACCCGCGCCTCGTTGGCGAGCAGCTTCGCCTCGACCAGCGTGACCGCTCCTGCCGACGGCGCGAAGGTGTGCTGGAACGTGCGCCGGCCCGGCGCCTCCACCTCGACCAGGAGCGGCTTCCCCGCGGGCAGGCCCTCGAGGAGCAGCGGCGCCTTGCCGCGTGGCGCGCGGTCGACCCGCACCGTGGCGCCCTCGGCGTCGGCGACGACGAC
>CAZDGH010000452.1:0-281 GCA_964504805.1 uncultured Myxococcales bacterium
GTGGAGGAAATGCGCGAACCTTGCCCACGACCGGCCGGCGAGGCAAGGGCCCGGCCGCCCGGCCTCAGGGATCGGGTGCTTCGAGCAGCGCCCGGAGCTCCTCGGGGAGCCGGACCGGCTTCATGTCGCGGTCGATCACCGCGTGGACGGTGTGGCCCTCGGCGAGCAGCGTGCCGTCCTCGTCGCGGAACACCTGGTAGGCGAAGCGGACCGAGGCGCGGCGGAGCTCCTCGACCCGCGTCTCGACGCGCACCACGTCGTCGTAGCGCGCCGGCCTCGCG
>CAZDGH010000452.1:291-4117 GCA_964504805.1 uncultured Myxococcales bacterium
GGCAGTGCGCCTCGACCACCGGGAGGCCGAGGCCGGTGCGCGCCTCGATGTCGCGGTAGCGCGCGCCCCTGGCGCGTATCAGCTCGTTGCGCCCCGCCTCGAAGAAGCGGAGGTAGTTCGCGTAGTAGACGACGCCCATCCGGTCGGTGTCGCCGTAGAGGATGCGGAGCTTCGTCGGGACCAAGGCGGCGCTACCCCCGCGCCAGCGGCGGGCGGTCCTCGATGCGGACGAGCCGCGTCGGCCCGCGGGTCGAGGGGAGCGCGTCGATCTCGGCGAGCGCCGCCCGGACGTCCTGCTCCCGCGCCTCGTGGGTGACGATCACCACCGGCACCGGCCGGCCCTCCACCGAGCGCTGCGCCCGCTGCGACAGCGCCGCGATGCTGATCCCACGGGCGCCGAGCACGCCGGTGAGCTTGGCGAGCACGCCGGGCTCGTCGCTGACCGCGAACCGCAGGTAGTACGCGCTCGTCGCCTCCGCGAGCGGCAGCAGCCGGAGCGCGCGCACGTACGGCTCGCACGGCAGCGGCACGCGGCCCGGGCTCCCGGCGAGGATGTTCCGGCAGCAGTCGATGACGTCGGAGACGACCGACACGCCGGTGGGCAGGCCGCCCGCGCCCTGCCCGTAGAGCATCGAGGGCCCGAGCGCGCGGGAGACGAGCAGCACCGCGTTGAAGGCGCCGCGCACGTCGGCGAGGAGCGCGTCGGCGGGGATCATCGCCGGGTAGACGTGGGCGCGGATCGCGTCCTCGCCCACGCGGCGCGCGGCGGCGACGAGCTTCACCACGTAGCCGAGCTCCCGGGCCGCGGCCAGGTCCTCCGGCGCGAGCGCGGTGATGCCCTCGGTGTGCACGTCCGACGGCCGCACCCGGGTGTTGAAGGCCAGACCGGCGAGGATGCAGAGCTTCTGCGCCGCGTCGCCGCCCTCGACGTCGAGGGTCGGATCCGCCTCGGCGAACCCGAGGCGCTGCGCCTCGGCGAGGGCGTCCGCGTACGACCTGCCCTCGTCCATCTGCGAGAGGATGAAGTTGGTGGTGCCGTTGACGATGCCGAAGAGCGCCTCGATGCGATCGGAGACGAGGGCCTCGCGGATGGTGCGGAGGATCGGGATGCCGCCGCACACCGTCGCCTCGTAGTGGACGTCGAGGCCCTTGGCGACGGCGAGCCGGAACAGCTCCTCGCCGCGCTCCGCGACGACCGCCTTGTTGGCGGTGACCACGTGCTTGCCGGCCTCGAGCGCGCCCATGAGGATCGCGCGCCCGGTCTCGACGCCGCCGGCGAGCTCGCAGACGATCTCGATCGAAGGATCCTCGAGGACGTCCTGGATCCGGGTGGTGAGGAGCCGCGGCTCCACCGGCAGCCCGCGGTCCTTCGCCGGATCGCGCACGGCGATGCGCCTCACCACCACCCGGGCGCCGAGCCGCGCCGTCAGCTCGGCCTCGTTGTCGCGGAGGATGCGCAGCACCCCGGCCCCGACGTTGCCGAGGCCGACCAGCCCGACGCCGATCTCGCGCATCACTTCACCTGGTGCGACTTGAGGACGATCTCGGTCTGCGGCACGCGCTCCCGGCCCCCGATGACCGCGGTCGTGAGCATCCGGACCAGGCCGACGCCGGGCGCGTAGGCCCAGACGATCTCGAGCTCGGTGCCCGCGTCGACCTGGGTCGTGCCCTTCACCAGCAGCACGCCGTGGAAGGTGCCGGCGGGGACCGTCACCGCCGCGTCGGTGTCGATGATCTCGTAGGTCTCGGTCTTGCCGACGTCGACCGTGCTCGCCCACCTGGTGCCGGCCTTCACCGGCGCCTTGATCAGGAAGCGTCGCTCGTCGCGGAGGTTGCCCTTCTCGTCGACGGCGAAGGCGCCGCGCTGGTTGTCCCGGAAGAACCCGCCCTCCTGCTTCTCGATCCGGACGGTGTTCTCCTCGACCTTCTTGCCGAACCGGGTCTCGTAGGTCCACGAGTTGCCGACGGCGAGCGGCATGTACGCACCGGGCTCGTGGGCCGCGGCGGCGGGCGGCTGCTTCGCCTTCTCGGGCGCGGCGCAGGAAGCGGCGAGGAGCAGGCAGACGGCGGCGAGGACGTGGCGCATGGCGGACCTTCTACCACCAAAGGTCAGCGGCGGCTGGCCTGGCGCCGCTGGTTCTCGCGCAGCGTCTGCAGCGCCTCCTCGGCCGCCCGCCGCACGGCCAGCTCCGGGTGCCCGGTGCTGGCCGTGAACAGGTACGCCTCCGCGTCGGGGCCGCCGAGGTCGCCGAGCGCGTGGCAGACGGTGGCGACGAAGGACGGGTCGCGCTGCGAGGTCGCCTGGACGAGGGGCGGCACCGCCCCGCCGTCGCCGATGGCGACGAGGGCGCCGATGGCCCGGAGCTGCACCTCGCGATCGGGATCCCGGAGCCGCTCGACGAGGAGGGGCACCGCCTTGACGCTCCTGCGATCGGCGAGGGCGCGGATGGCGAAGTCGCGGGTCCTCGGCTCCTGCGCCCGCAGATCGGCGAGGAGCTGCTCGTCGGTCTTCGCCGCGGCCTCGAGCTGCAGCGAGAGCTCGGCGGCGGCGGACGCCAGCGCCTCGTGGAGGGCGCCCTCGAACGCGGCGCCCTGGACGTCCGGATCGCCGGGCACGAAGGTGCGCCGCCCCTGGCCCTTGCCGCGGAGCCGCTCGCCCCGGGACCGCGCCAGCACCAGCTCGAGCCCGACCTCGGCCCGGAGCGAGTCCGGCGCCGCGTCGGGCGCGTCCGGCGGCGGCCCCGGGAGCGCGCGGACGAACGCCAGCTCGACGGCGGCGTGGTGCGCCTCGGTGCCGTCGGGGACCCGCTCGCCCTGGGGCATCACCCGGACCCTGCCGGTGCGCTCGAGGGCGGCGGTGGCGCGCTTGCGCAGCTCCTCGGCGCCCAGGCCGAGCGACGGGTGCCCCGCGACGTCGGCCTCGGACACCGAGACCCGCTCGACCCAGGTGACGGGGGCCTCAGGCCGGGTGCAGGCTGCCCCGAGCGCCACCGCCCACGACGCCACGAAGCCGACCACGACCGAGGAGCGCATCGCTCCGAGTCTGTGCCCCGACCCCTGCACGGTCAAGGCAGCACGGTAGGATGAGCGCGCACGTCCCCGACCCGGAGGTCCCATGCGACGCGCCCTCCTCGCCGCGCTCCTCGCGGTGCCGTCCCTGGCGACCGCCGAAGACACGGTCACCCTCCTCCGCCGCGGACCGCTGGTGCTCCTCGAGGAGACGCGCGGCGTGCTCGACGGCGCGACCTCGCTCACCCTCGTCGACGCGCCGCCCGAGGACGTGTGGGCGGTCGTCCGCGAGCCGGCGACCTGGTCGCTGTTCATGCCCCGGATGACGAAGAGCGATCTGGTGAAGGAGGAAGGCGCCGTCGTCGACGTGCACTTCGAGATCGACAACCCGGGCCCGGACACCTCGTACACCGCGCGCTGGCGCCGCGACGAGGAGAAGCGCGAGCTCGCCGGCGAGCAGGTCGACGGCGACCTCCAGGGCAGCCGCTGGCTCCTCCGGCTCGAGCCGACGGCGGGCGGCAAGAAGACGATCCTCCACCACAAGGTGCGGATCCGGAACTTCTCCTCGTTCGTCGCCTCGATCGAGGACGAGTCGAAGACGATCACGATGGGCGTGAACGTCGGCTCGGCGGTGGCGGGCGCCCGGGCCCTCGCCGCGCGCGCCGAGCAGCGCGCGCGGAAGGCGGGGCGCTAGCGTCCCTGCGTCAGGGAGCGTCGCCCGGCGCGGGCGCGGCCTCGGTCGCCGCCGGGGCCGGCGCGTCCTCGGCCGGCGCGGGCGCCTCCGGGTGCGCGATCACCTCGGTGAGCGCGATCGGCG
>CAZDGH010000453.1:0-4113 GCA_964504805.1 uncultured Myxococcales bacterium
GTCCGGGTCGACGCCGCCGTCGCAGTCGTCGTCGACGCCGTTGCAGCGCTCCCGCGCGCCGCCGAACACGAACGGGTCGGCGTCGTCGCAGTCGTTCGCGGGCTCGGCGCAGGAGCCCAGGGCGAAGCGGCCGTCGCCGTCGGCGTCGACGGAGAGGCCGTCGTCGGCGACGCCGTCGCAGTCCTGGTCGACGCCGTCGCAGACCTCGACCTGCCCCTGCCCGATGGTCGCGTCGCCGTCGTCGCAGTCGGTGCCGCCGCAGGTGTCGGACGTCGCGCCGTCGCCGTCGGCGTCGGGGCAGACCACGCTGACGTCGAAGGTGGTCCGCGCCGGGTCGTCGCCGGAGCTGCCGTCGCCGGCGTTGGTGACGCTGTTGCCGGCCGCGTAGAGCGTGTACGTGCCCGCCGCCGCCGGCGCGGTCCACCGGAAGTTGAAGACCGTGGAGCCGTTCACGTAGGCGCGGCGCGAGCTGTGGGTCACCTCGTCCCGGGCGACGTTCGCGAAGCCGGCGGCGCTCCGGGTGAGCTGCGTGTCCGCGTCGACGGCGGCGAGGGTGCCGCTCGGCGAGGAGACGTCGAAGCCGGCGTGCGTCTGGGTGCCGGTCGCCCGGGTGATCGTGAAGGTGTAGTCGCCGGTCTCGCCGGGCGCGAGCGCGGCCGGCCCCGACAGCTCGACCGTCGGCGGGTTGCCGGTCCCGGCGTGGCACTGGATGCAGTAGACGTTCGCGCCCTGCTCGCCGGACTTGCCGACGACGCCGGTGGGACGGGCGACCGCCAGGGCGGGGGCGAGCAGCACCAGGGCGACGAGGGGGGAGAGGCGGCGGGGCATCGAGTGCTCCGGTGAAGGGGTCGCCGAGTCTACCCCGGCCGGGGCACCGCGGATCAGGTCGCCTGGCGGAGGTCGCCGGGGCGCTTCGGGGGGAGCCGCTCGCCGCGGGCGACGGCGGCGACGATCCGGGCGAGCTGGTCCACGCCGTCGGTGAGCGCGGCGGGCCCGGGCTGGAGGATGAAGCTGCTCTTCACCTCGTAGAGCTGGTCGTCGCGGACCGCGGCCACCCGCTCCCAGCCCGGGCGGGCGCGGATCTTCTCCCGCGACGCCTTCCGCCCGCACCACGAGGCGATCACCACCTCGGGGTCGAGGACGGCGACCGCGGCCGGCTCGCGGATGCGGCCCTTCGCGCCCTGCTCGGCGCGGGTCTCCTCGCAGACGTCGTCGCCGCCGACCACCTCGACGAGCTCCGAGCACCACCGGATCCCGGAGATGAGCGGGTCGTGCCACTCCTCGAAGAACACCCGCGGGCGCTTCGGGAGCGAGGCCGCGGCGTCGGCGTGCCGGGCGAGGTTCGCCGCGAGCTCCGCCGCCAGCGCCTCCGCCTCGGCGGCGCGGCCGACGAGCGCGCCGGTGAGCCGCACCGCCTGCAGGATCTCCGCGAGAGAGCGCTGGTTGAAGACCACCACCGGCACGCCGCGCTTCACCAGCTCGCGGGCGATGTCGGCCTGGAGATCGGAGAAGCCGAGGACGACGTCGGGCCGCAGCTCGAGGATCCGCTCGTAGCTGGCGTCGAGGAACGAGCTGACCTTCGGCTTCGCCCGGGCCTCCCGCGGGCGCACGGTGTGGCCGGAGACGCCGACGACGAGGTCGCCGGCGCCGATCCGGTAGAGCGTCTCGGTGGTCTCCTCGGTGAGGCAGACGACCCGCCGCGGGTACGGCGGCGCGGCGGCGAGGAGCGCGTCGAGCGACATCTAGGCGCGGCGCAGGCGGATCTCGATCGCCCGCGCCTCCGGCTGCCCGGGCGGGATGTTGAAGGCGCGGATCACGAGGGTGTCCTGCTTCGGCTTGACCTCGGTGCGCCAGCCCCAGCGGCCGCCCTGGCCGTCGGGGTAGCTGCCCAGCACCGAGTAGCGGCCGCGGGCCGGCGGCCGGTCGCCGCGGCAGTCCATGATCGTGGTGCCGTTGTGGAAGCCGTCGATCCACGCCGCCACCGGCAGCTTGGTGGTGGTGTCGAAGCCGAACAGGAACGAGCCCGCGTGCGGCTTGCCCATGACCCGGCTCCTGTAGTCGAGGCGGGCGAAGCGGCCGTCGAGGAGCACGCGGCCCTGCGCGGTGAGCTCCGCCTTCTCGGGCTTCGCGGCCGGTTCGAACCAGGTGGCGGCGGTGCCTTTCCACCGGCCGGCGAGCTTCGCGAGCGCGTCGTGGTGGGGCGTGAGGTTCTTCGCGCGGGCCATGGGTCCCTCCGGGAGCCGGGGAGGCTACTACGGCGCGAGGCGGGCGTAGACGAGCTCGTCGAGGGTCGCGCCCTCCTTGGTCACCGCGGCCCGGTGGCGGCCCTCGAAGGCGAACCCGCACTTCTCGAGCACCCGCGCCGACGCGACGTTGCCGTCGAACACCGCGGCCCAGACGCGGACGACGCCGAGCGCCTCGAACGCCCACGGCACGATCGCGGACACGGCGGCGGTGGCGAGGCCGCGGCCCCAGGCCTCCGGCGCCAGCCAGTACCCGAGCTCCGCGGAGCGGCGGTAGACGTCGCCGCCCGGCACGAGGCCGATCCCGCCGACGAGGACGCCGGCCTCGACGATCGCCAGGTTCGTCTCGGGCCGCTGCGAGGTGGCGAAGGCGATCCACGCCCGCGCGTCGTCGACGCCGTAGGGGTGCGGGAAGCGATCGCGCAGCCGGCGCGCGACCTCGCGGTGGTTCGCCCGCCGGGCGAGCTCCACCTCGTCGCCGGGGCGGAACGAGCGGAGCGTCACCGGCCCGGCGGGGAGCGCCACGCTCACCGCAGCGCGGCCTCGAGCTCGGCGAGCTCGGCGTCGAGGAGCTTCCCGTACTTCTCGGCGAACATCGGATCGAGCAGCCCGAACCCGAGGCTCTCCTCGAGCCGCGCCCGGACGAGGGTGCCTGCCTCGTGCTCGCGCAGGAAGAGCGAGCCGCGCCGCGGCAGCCACCCCGGCGGGCAGAACCACCCGCCGACGAGCCGGGTGCCGAGCTGCGTGCCCGCCGCCCAGGTCATGCACAGCTCGTGGGGCACGAGGGCGTGGCCCTTGCCGCGCAGGAACGTCCCGGCCCGGCCGGCGACCTCCGCGGGCGAGGCCGCCACGCTCCACTCCTTCTCCCGGACGACCCTCGGCTCACCCATGGCTCACTCGCGCAGGCCGCCGGCAGCGGCAGGCTCCAGGCTCCAGCCAGCAGAACCGGAGCGCGCCGCGTCGGCCGGTGCGAGCCCGCCCCAGGAACCACGACGCCCCCCGGCGCTTCACGCGCGTGGGGCCGCCGCCTGCTGGAGCCTGAAGCCTGGAGCCTGGAGCCTGCCGTTACTCCCCGCCCCCGGCCGCCTGGAGCACCGACTCCACCTCCTGCACCGCGTCCACCGGCGTCTCCACCTCGATGTCGAGGTGCTTGTACGCGGTGATGCCGGTGCCGGCGGGGATCAGCCGGCCCATGATGACGTTCTCCTTCAGGCCGCGGAGGTGATCGACCTTGCCGGAGATCGCCGCCTCGGTGAGCACCTTGGTCGTCTCCTGGAAGGACGACGCCGAGATGAACGACTCGGTGGAGAGCGACGCCTTGGTGATGCCGAGGAGCAGCGGCTCGCCGACGGCGGGCTTGCCGCCGTCGTTGATGACGCGCTCGTTCTCCTCCTCGAACATGAACTTCTCGACCTGCTCGTCGATGAGGAAGTTCGTGTCGCCGACGTCGGTGATCCGGATCCGGCGCAGCATCTGGCGGACGATCGTCTCGATGTGCTTGTCGTTGATCTTCACGCCCTGCAGCCGGTAGACCTCCTGGATCTCGTCCACGAGGAAGCGGGCCAGCTCCTTCACGCCGAGCACCTTGAGGATGTCGTGCGGGTTCGGCGCGCCGTCCATCAGCGCCTCGCCGGCCCGGACGCGATCTCCCTGGTGCACGCTGATGTGCTTGCCCTTGGAGATCAGGTACTCCTTCGAGAGCTCCGGCCGCTGCTTGCCGTCGACCTCGGGCGTGACGATCACCTTGCGCTTGCCCTTGGTGTCCTTGCCGAACGACACCATGCCGTCGATCTCGGAGATGACGGCGAACTCCTTGGGCTTGCGGGCCTCGAAGAGCTCGGCGACGCGGGGGAGACCGCCGGTGATGTCC
>CAZDGH010000454.1:0-4074 GCA_964504805.1 uncultured Myxococcales bacterium
GGCAGCGGCGGCGCGCCGGGAGGCGACGGCGGCTCCGGCGGCGATCCTCCGGTCTCGCCGCGGCGCTCCGAGGCCGGCTCCGCGGACGACACCGGCTGCAGCGCCGCCGGCGGCGGCGGCGGCGCGCTCGCCCTCGCGATCGCGGCGCTCGCCCTCGCGCGCGCCCGGCGTCGCGTTTCTTGACCCCTTCGCGCGGCGGCGGCTAGGGTCGCCGGACCTCCCCGGATCGAAGGCACCCGTGCCCGCGCTCTCGCTCGTCCGCAGCCTCGGGCTCGTCCGCAGCCTCGGGGCCGCGGCCCTCGTCGTCGCCCTCCCGTCGCTCGCCGCGGCCCACCCGCTCCAGAGCTTCGGCTACGACCCGCGCGGCATCGCCATGGGCGGCGCCATGGTCGCCGAGGCGAACGGCGCCACCGCCACCTGGTACAACCCCGCGCTCCTCACCCGCCGCGGCAAGGTGGAGTGGGAGCTGGGCTTCGCCTGGGCGCGGCCGAACCTCACCGTCAACGACCCCTCCGGCAAGGAGGTGCTGCACCACGTGCCGCCGGACTACGGCGGCTACACCATCGGCCTGCTCTTCCCGCTCGCGGGGAAGGTGCAGCGGCGCGTGGCGATCGGCGTCGGCCTCTACCTGCCGTCGCAGAACATCCTCCGCACCGAGCTGAAGGACCCGGGCACGCCCTACTGGTACGCCTACGACTCCTCGCCCGACCGCATCGTGGTGCTCGCCGCCGCCTCGTGGCGGGCCACCGACTGGCTGGCGATCGGCGCCGGCACCCAGGTGCTCGCCGCCTTCGACGGCGGCGCCACCGTGGAGGTCGACCTCTTCCAGAAGCAGATCCGGCAGCGCGAGCTGAAGAACGACCTCGGCCTGGCGCAGGCGCCCGTCGCCGGGATCTCGCTCACGCCGCTCCAGGCGCTCTCGATCGGCCTCGCCTGGCGGTCCGAGCTGCAGCTCGACTTCTCGCTGCCGACGCAGGTGCTGCTCACCGACGTCGGCGCGCTCGCCATGGATCTCCGCGGCGTGGCGCACTACACGCCGCACACCTTCACCGTCGGCGCCTCGTACGCGCTGCCCGACCCGGCGCTGACGCTGTCGGTCGCGCTCGAGTACCAGCTCTGGTCGCGGGCGCCGAACCCGAACCTGCAGCTCGCCATCGACGTCTCCGGCGAGCTGCCGGAGTCGCTCGGCCTCGGCGACACCCTCGACGTCGGCACCGACGACGGCCCGCTCGGCTTCCAGGACATCCTGGTGCCGCGGATCGGCGGCGAGTACCGGGTCACCGAGCGCTTCTGGGCGCGGGCCGGGTACTTCCTGCGGCCGAGCTACGTGCCCGACCAGACCGGCGCCACCAACTACCTCGACAACCACGTCCACGGCCTCTCCGCCGGGATCGGCTTCACCTTCGACGATCCGCTCGAGGTGTTCGAGGAGCCGCTGCAGATCGACGCCGCCTACCAGCGCCTCGTCCTCCGCGAGCGAAGCGTGCAGAAGACCGGCGGCGGCGGCTACGAGTTCGGCGGCTTCTTCAACCACCTGTCGATCGCCGTCCTGCACAAGTTCTGACCATGGGTACGCTCGCCGGCCGGAAGATCGTCTTCGCGATGGGCGGCGGGATCGCCGCCTACAAGGCGTGCCTCGCGGTGCGGCTCCTGGTGAACGAGGGCGCCGAGGTCCGGGTGGCGATGACCGAGGCGGCGACCCGCTTCGTCGGGCCGCTGACGCTGCAGGCGCTCACCCAGCGGCCGGTGCTCACCGACGTCCTCGACGCCGCGCAGGAGGGCCGCTACGGGCACCTCGACGTGGCCCGCGGCGCGGAGCTGCTCGTGGTCGCGCCCGCCACCGCCGATCTCGTCGGCCGGCTCCGGGCGGGCCTCGGCGACGACGCGGTCACCACCGTGGCGCTCGCCTGCCGCTGCCCGGTCCTGCTGGCGCCGGCGATGAACACCGCGATGTGGGAGCACGAGCTCGTCCAGGCGAACGTCGCCGCGCTGCTCGCCACCGGCCGCCACCACTTGGTGGGCCCGGCGTCGGGCGTGCTCGCCGACGGCGACGTCGGCCCGGGCCGGCTCGCGGAGCCGGACGAGCTCCTCGAGGCGGCGCGCGGCCTCCTGGCGCCGAAAGACCTCGCCGGCCGCCGGGTGGTGATCACCGCGGGGCCGACCCGCGAGCACCTCGATCCGGTGCGCTTCATCTCGAACCCGTCGACCGGCCGGATGGGCTTCGCGCTGGCGGCGGCGGCGCGGGATCGCGGCGCGCGGGTGACCCTGGTCGCCGGCCCCACCGAGCTTTCGCCGCCCGCCGGCGTCGAGGTGGTGCGGATCACCAGCGCCGACGAGCTGCTCGCGGCGGCGCTGCCGGCGGCGAAGGCGGCCGACGCGTTCCTCTCGGTGGCCGCCGTCGCCGACCAGCGGCCGGCGAAGCGCGCGGCGCAGAAGGCGAAGAAGCGCGAGGGCGCCGAGCGGCTCGAGCTGGTGCGCACGCCCGACGTCCTGCTGGCGGTGTCGCAGGCGGTGCACCGGGCGAGGCGGCGGCCGGTGCTGGTGGGCTTCGCCGCGGAGACCGAGCGGCTCCTCGACCACGGCGCCGAGAAGCTGGCCCGGAAGAAGCTCGACCTCTTGGTGGCGAACGACGTCTCCGAGCCGGGCTCCGGCTTCGGCGCGGCCACGAACCGGGTGACGATCCTCGCGCCGGGCGTCGCCCCGGAGACGCTGCCACGGCTCGCGAAGCGCGAGGTCGCCGAGGCGATCCTCGACCGCGTGGCGAAGCTGCTCGCGCGCCGGCCCGTAAGGGGCTAGGCGGCGGCGACGCCGGGCGGCGCCTCGTCCTCGGCCTCGCGCGCCACCACCTCGTCCTCGAGCTGCGCCTCGGTCCGCGCCGCCGCCTGCTCGACGCTGGCCTCGGCCGCCTCGCGCGCCGCCGCCGAGAGGCCGCGGGTCGGCAGCTCGGGGAGCACCAGCTTGCCGTCGATGGCGACGCGGAACGCCGAGCGGGTGCGGCGGACGAGGTCCCGGGCCTCGCCGTCCGGGAGGTCCTCGCGGCGCAGCCGCTGCCTCAGCTCGAAGGCGAGGTGGAGGTTCCGGCCTCCGGTCGGATCGGCCTGGTTCGACCGCGAGCGTACGCCCTCCGAGAGCATCCCGACGATCTGCTCGACGGCGAGGCGCTTGGTGTCCTCGACCTCCTCGGCGGTGAGCGAGAGGTCGGCGCCGCTCCGCTCCCGGGCGTAGAGCGCGCTCATCTGCTGCCACTTCTTCATCTTCGCGGCGAGGAGGAGCTGGCCGAACATCCGCCGCGAGACGCCGAAGGGGATCACGTAGGAGCCGAGCAGCGCCTCCTGCAGGAAGTCGTCGTGGCGCCGGAGCGAGGCGTCGGTGACGCGGCGCGCGGTCTTCCACAGCTCGGCGCCGAGCATCCGGTCGTAGCGGAGCTCCCAGTAGGCGTGGCCGGTGGAGCGCACCGGGAAGCCCTGCACGGTCTTGTAGGGCACGTAGTAGTTGTGCGCGACGGTGTCGGCGGCGAGGTGCGAGAGGAAGCCGAGGGCGAAGGCCCGCTGCGGCTCTCCGCGCGCCTTCTCGAACACGCCCCAGCCCACCTTCCAGTTGTGGCAGTGCACCGCGTACCGCGCGAGGTTCTTGCCGACGACGATGTCGGCCGCGAGCGAGCCGTAGAGGAACTCGTTGCCGCACTTGCCGAGGAGGATCCGCAGGGACGCCGGCAGGAGGTCGAGGCGCGAGAGCACCGTCTGCGAGAACTCGAGGTGCGCGAGCGGTCCCCAGGCCCAGGCGTCGTCCGGGAGGAGGAGGACGACGAGCGCGGTCGAGAGCGCGAGCCCGCCGAGCACGCGCGACCTGGTGCGTCCCATCGGAGCGCTCTCCTCGCCCGGAGCCGCGACCGCCGCCGCGAGGGGCCGTTCCCCTCCGGGCGCACGCGTGCGAACGTCCCGCACGGAAGGGTATGGTGCCGCCCCGGGCCTGAACAATCCCATGGCCCACGGACGGGCCGCGCCGTGCGGTCATTCGACGCGGAGAGGTGGGTGGATGAAGGACAGCCGCGAGGCGCTCGCCGACGTCGCCCGG
>CAZDGH010000455.1:0-554 GCA_964504805.1 uncultured Myxococcales bacterium
ACGGCACGAACGCCCCGAGCCGCGCGATCGGCTCGTACGACTCGGGATCGAGCTCCGCCGCCTCGCGATCGCCGCCGAGGTCGGGCCCGTCGAGATCGAGGCAGACGAACCGCTCTCCGTCGATCACCGGCAGCCACCGCCGCGGCAGCCCCTCGTCCCAGAGCGCCGGCGCGACCTCCGCGAGCGTCGCCCCGAAGCCGTCCGGGTCCTGCGTGCCCAGCAGCAGATCGCCGGACGCGAGGACGCCGCCCGAGCCCACCGCGAGCAGCGCGCGGTACGCCGGCGGCAGCGGCACGCCGAGCGCGCGCTCCGCGGCCTTCAGCTCGGCCTCGGCCGCCGCGTCGTAGAGCTCGTGGTCGGGGTGCGCGAGCAGCGCCTGCCCGAGCGCGGCGCCGCCGGCGTGGGCCGCGGGCGAGGTCACTCGAGCCCGAGCTCGCGCTTCAGCTTCTTGACGATCTCGAAGTACTGCGCCCGGGGGTAGGGCTCGTTGAGGATGTGGAAGTCCTTCTTGGCGAGCCCGACGCAGCCGAAGCAGTAGGTGCAGTCGGAGAGGT
>CAZDGH010000455.1:564-4060 GCA_964504805.1 uncultured Myxococcales bacterium
AGAGGTACAGGTACGCCGAGCCGGTGCAGAGCTTCGACTGCACGCAGTGCTGCGAGCTGTGGCAGCTCTCGCACTGCAGGCAGTGCACGCAGTTCGAGCACTCGATGCAGGAGATGCAGTGGCTGCAGCGGTAGCAGCCCTCGCAGTCCTTGCAGAACATGCACCCGGCGCAGCGGCGGGATCCGACGCAGCCGTAGCTCATCGGGTTGGTGTCGTCGGTGGCGAACCCCTTCTGCAGCTTCGCGTACGCCTCGACGAAGTCCCGCTTGTTCATGGGCAGACACCCTGCCGATCCGCGCGATCCCCTGTCAAGTCTGCCCGCGGGCGGGAGCGTCTGGCATGCTGCGCCGCCCGATGGGTCTCGACCTCAGCGGACTGAACGCGCCGCAGCGCGAGGCGGTGCTCACCACCGAGGGCCCGCTGCTCGTCCTCGCCGGCGCGGGCTCCGGCAAGACCCGCGTCATCGTCCACCGCATCGCCCACCTGATCGAGCGGGGCGTGAGGCCCGAGCAGATCCTCTCGGTCACGTTCACCAACAAGGCCGCCGCGGAGATGCGCGAGCGCGTCGCGAAGCTCGTCTCGCGCGACACCGCCGCCGCCCTCACCATGGGCACCTTCCACGCCTTCGGCCTCGAGCTGCTCCGGCACGAGCACCTGCGGATGAGCCTGCCGGCGCGCTTCGCCATCGCCGACGCCCGCGACCAGGAGGCGCTGGTGAAGCGGGCGATGAAGGACGTGAAGGTCGACGACCGCGCCTTCGACGCGCGCCGCGTCCTCGCGCTCCTCTCCCGCGCCCGCTGCGAGGGCGTCCGCGCCGGCGAGCCGACGCGCCGCGAGGGCCAGCCCACGCTCTTCGGCGAGGACTACGACGAGATCGCCACGCTGGTGCTCCCGCGCTACGAGCAGGCGCTGCGCTCGATGGCGCTCGTCGACTTCGACGACCTCATCGGCCTGCCGATCGCGCTGCTCGACGACAACCCCTCGGTGCGCGCGCGGCTCCACGAGCGGTACCGCTACCTGCTCGTCGACGAGTACCAGGACACCAACCGGCAGCAGCTCGAGCTGCTGAAGCGCCTCGGCCTGCCGCGCGGGAACGTCTGCGCCGTCGGCGACGACGACCAGTCGATCTACGGCTGGCGCGGCGCCGAGGTGGAGAACATCCTCCGCTTCCACCTCCACTTCCCGGGCGCGAGAGAGGTGAGGCTCGAGCAGAACTACCGGAGCTCGGCGCGGATCCTCGACTGCGCCAACGCGGTGATCGCCAGGAACGCCGATCGCAAGGCGAAGACGCTCTTCACCGCGGCGGGCCCCGGCGAGGCGGTGAAGGTCGTCACCTGCCCGGGCGACGAGGCCGAGGCGCGCTTCGTCGTCTCCGAGCTCAAGGCGTCGCTCGCCCGCGGCCGCCGCCCGGGCGATCACGCGATCCTCTACCGCACCAACCTGCAGGCCCGCGGCTTCGAGGAGGCGCTCCGCCTCGAGGGCATCCCGTACGACCTCGTGGGCGGCACCGAGTTCTTCGACCGCCGCGAGGTGAAGGACCTGCTCGCGTACCTGCGGGTGATCCTGAACCCGAAGGACGAGGTGTCGCTCCTGCGCATCGTGAACTTCCCCGCCCGCGGCATCGGCGAGGTCACGATGGAGAAGATCCGGCACCGCGCGCTCACGACGGGGCTGCCGCTCCTCGAGGCGATGCGGCAGGCGGGGCAGGGCGCCTTCGACGAGGTGAAGCCGGCGGCGGGCCGCGTGGCGGCGTTCGTGGAGCTGCTCGAGCGCCACGGCGAGGACCTCCGGTCCGGCGCGGTGGGGCCGGCCACGGTGGCGCGGCAGCTCTGCGAGGAGATCGGCTTCCGCGCTGCGGTCGCCGCCGAGCTGAAGAGCCCGGAGGCCGCCGGCAAGCGCCTCGCGCTCATCGACGACCTGCTCGTCTCGCTCGAGCGCTTCGAGAAGCGCGAGGGGAAGAAGGGCAGCCTCGCCCAGTACCTCGCCCAGCTGACGCTGGATCGCCGCGACGAGGAGCCGGCCGCCCCGGGGGACGAGGTGCGGATGTCGACGCTCCACGCGGCCAAGGGCCTCGAGTTCCCCGTCGTGTTCCTGGTCGGCTGGGAGGAGGACCTCTTCCCGCACAAGGGCATCCAGGGCGCGCCGCAGGACCTGGCGGAGGAGCGGCGGCTCGCCTACGTCGGGATCACCCGGGCGCGGGAGCGGCTCTACGTCTCCCGGTGCGGCACGCGGATCGCCCGGGGCAAGGAGCTCCCCCGGACGCCCTCCCGCTTCCTCGACGATCTGCCGGACGCGGCGATCGAGAAGCTCGACATCGCCGCGCCCACCGAGGAGAGCCAGAAGAAGAGCGAGACGTTCTTCGCGGACCTCCTGACGAAGCTCTCGTCCGGCCGGCCGCGGGCCGGCGGGAGCGGCGGGACGGGTCCCGTCGCTTGACACTCCAGGTTCGTTCCGCTACAGAAGCGCGCTTTCCGCACCCGGCTGCGCGGTGTTCCCGCGCGTCCGGCGCGGCAATTTCCGTGGCGTCTCCGGCTGTTGTCCCGGGGCACCTCGGCGACGGAAGTCCGGAGCTTTGGCGATCATGAGCACGCACAGCGCCCAGAAGGGCGAGATCAAGCGGAAGTGGTTCGTGGTGGACGCGGAGGACAAGGTCCTCGGCCGCCTCTCGAGCCAGGTGGCGTCGGTCCTCAAGGGCAAGCACACGCCGCTGTACACCCCCTCCATCGACACCGGCGACTTCGTCGTGGTGATCAACGCCGCGAAGGTGAAGCTGACCGGCACGAAGGAGGACAACAAGAAGTACTACCGCGTCGGCCTCCAGGGTAAGCCGGGCTCGCTCAAGACGACCGTCGCGAAGGATCTCCGCGCGCGTCACCCCGAGGATCTGATCAAGAACGCGGTCCGCCGGATGCTCCCGCGCAGCGCGCTGGGCCGCCAGATGTTCGGGAAGCTCAAGGTCTACGCGGGTGCCGAGCACCCGCACGCCGCGCAGAAGCCGACGGCGCTCACGGTCAAGGCCTAAGGAAGGGACGAGAATGGCCACGCAGCAGAACTGGTACGCGACCGGTCGCCGCAAGGAGTCCGTCGCCCGCGTCTGGATCAAGCCCGGCGAGGGCACCATCACCATCAACGATCGCTCGATGGACGAGTACTTCGGCCGCGAGACCTCGAAGATGGTGCTCATGCAGCCCCTCGAGCTCGTCGAGCAGAAGGGCAAGATCGACGTGAACGTGAACGTCGTCGGCGGCGGCCTCTCCGGCCAGGCCGGCGCGATCCGCCACGGCATCACCCGCGCCCTGGTGGAGTTCAACCCGGAGTTCCGCCCGGTGCTGAAGAAGGCCGGCCTGCTCACCCGCGACGCCCGCGCGGTCGAGCGCAAGAAGTACGGCCAGCCCGGCGCCCGCAAGCGGTTCCAGTTCTCCAAGCGGTAAGAGCATCGACGTGCGCGCCGAAAGGCGTGCCTCGTCTCCCGGGGGCCCGTTCGCCAGCGCCGGCC
>CAZDGH010000456.1:0-4054 GCA_964504805.1 uncultured Myxococcales bacterium
CGTAGTACGGGATCCCCGCCTCGGTGCCGTAGTCGAAGACCTCGGCGATGCCGGGATGGCGGATCGTCGCCGCGATCTGCGCCTCGAGCAGGAAGCGCTCCGCCACCTGCGGGTCCGCGGCGAGCTCGGGCCTGAGCACCTTGATGGCGACCGGCTTGCCGAGCGAGGTCTGGATCCCGCGGTAGACCTGCCCCATCCCGCCCTGGCCGAGGAGCTTCGCCACCCGGTAGCGGCCGGAGAGCACGTGGCCGGTGAGATCGGGCGGCGCCTCCTGCGGCGCCGGCAGGGGCGCGCCGAGGAGCTGGGTCCCGCTCGGACCCGCCTCGCGCAGGATCGTGTCCTCGGCCGACGCCTCGCACAGCGCGCACGGCCCCGTCTCGGACCGAGCCTCCGCGCCCACGCAGCCCTGGCCGTGCCCGCACCCCATCGGCACCCGTCCCTTTCGCCCCCGCGAGAAACGTGCGCGCCGGGCGTAACGGATAGGCACGGACGGCCGCCCTGCGAGCGGCCGAACGGGTGCGGCAGCCCCGGACGGTGCGCCCGTCCGGGAGTGGAACGCGGGGACTAGCTGCCGAGCTTGTTGAGTTCGTCGAAGCCCGGGAGGCTCGAGAGATCGGGCACCACCACGATCTCGATGCGGCGGTTCGCGCTCTTCCCCTCGGGGGTGTCGTTCGCCTGCACCGGCTTCGCGTCGCCGAAGCTCGCCGCGCTGATCCGATCGGCGGGCATGCCGCTCTCGGTCATCGTCTTCACCACCGTGAGCGCGCGGGCCGCGGCGAGCTCCCAGTTGGACGGGTACTGCGCGGTGGCGATCGGCACGTTGTCGGTGTGACCCTCTACCTGGAACTTCCGGTTCGGGATCGAGGCGAGCACGCCGGCGACCTCGGCCACCGCGGTCTTGCCGTCCTTGGAGAGCTGCGCGGAGCCCGACGAGAACAGCACGTCGGTCGCGAGCTTCACCACCATCCGGCCCTCGACGATCTTCACCTCGAGCTTGCCGGCGTCGATGAGGCTCTTGAAGCGCGAGAGCAGGTTGCGGAACTCGGCGAGGCGCGCCTCGGCCTCGGCCTTGCGCTTCTGCAGCTCGCCGAGCGCGGTCTTCATCTCCTCGACCGAGCTCTCAAGCGCGGACTTGTCCTTGAGCATCGCGGCGATGTCGGCCTCGGCCTTCTTCACCTGCGCGTCGAGGGTGCGGACCTTCTCCTCCTCCGCGTGGAGCGTCGCCTTCAGATCCGCGTTCTCGCGCTCGCGCTCGGTGAGCTGCACCTTGGTGGCGTCGTGCTGCGCCTTGAGCTCGTCGTAGGTGCCCTGGGTGACGCAGCCCGCGGCCGCGAGGGCGAGGAGCGAGAGGGAGATCCGCCGCATTCCGTTGCCTCCATCGGCCCCCGTGGACGGGGCCGTCGTCGGATAGCTAGCAGAGCCCGCGCGTCGCCGCGAAGGCTTTGACGGGGCTTTCTCGCTGTGGTCCTTTCCCCGCCATGCGCACGAACCGAAACGTCCTCTTCCCGACGATCCTCGCCGCCCTCGCGCTCGCCGCCTGCGAGGCGCCGAAGGGAGACGGCGCCGCCGACGCCGGCGCCGCCGCGCCGGACGCCGGCACGAAGCAGGCCGCCGCCGACCTCCCCGCGCCGCCCGACGTCGCCGCGCCGCCCGCCGACGCGGAGAAGACCGCGAGCGGCCTCGCCTCGAAGGTCCTCAAGCCCGGCACCGGCGACAAGAAGCCGCAGGAGCAGGACACGGTGAAGGTCCACTACACGGGCTGGACCACCGACGGGAAGATGTTCGACTCCTCGGTGAAGCGCGGCACGCCGGCGTCGTTCCCGCTCAAGGGCGTCATCGCCGGCTGGACCGAGGGCCTGCAGCTCATGACCATCGGCGAGCAGCGCCGCTTCTGGATCCCGGAGGAGCTCGCCTACAAGGGCAAGCCGGGGCGGCCCCAGGGCATGCTCGTCTTCGACGTCGAGCTCATCGACATCAAGGAAGGGCCGAAGCCGATCCCCGCGCCTCCCGACGTCGCCGCGCCGCCGGCCGACGCCCAGGCCACCAAGTCCGGCCTCAAGTTCAAGGTGCTCGAGCCCGGCAAGGGCGGGAAGAAGCCCGCGCCGGAGGACACGGTCAAGGTGAACTACACGGGCTGGACCACCGACGGGAAGATGTTCGACTCCTCCGTCGCCCGTGGCGTGCCGGCGTCCTTCAAGCTCGACCGCGTCATCCCCGGCTGGACCGAGGGCGTCGGCCTGATGACCGTCGGCGAGAAGCGGCGCTACTGGATCCCCGAGGCGCTCGCCTACCAGGGGAAGCCCGGCGCGCCGGCGGGCATGCTCGTCTTCGACATCGAGCTCCTCGACATCAAGGAGGGCCCGAAGCCGATCCCGGCGCCGCCCGACGTGGCCAAGGTGCCGGCGAGCGCGCAGAAGACCAAGAGCGGCCTCGCCTCGAAGGTGATCTCCAAGGGCAACGGCAAAGAGCACCCGACCGCCACCTCGATGGTCGAGGTGCACTACACCGGCTGGACCACCGACGGGAAGATGTTCGACTCCTCCGTGGCGCGCGGCGCGCCCGCGAAGTTCCCGCTCTCCGGCGTGATCCCCGGCTGGACCGAGGGCCTGCAGCTGATGGTCGAGGGCGAGAAGCGCCGCTTCTGGATCCCCGAGGAGCTCGCCTACAAGGGCAAGTCGGGACCGCAGGGCACGCTCGTGTTCGACGTCGAGCTGCTGAAGATCCTGCCGCCGATGCCGCCGCGGGCGCCGATGCCGCCGGCGATGAAGGCGGGCGGGCCGGGCAAGCCGCCGACGCCGCCGGCGCCGAAGCAGTAGGCGCCGCGAAGACCGAGGCCCCCGGCGACGGGGGCCTCGCCGTTCCTGGGCCCTAGCGGAGCCGCGACCGGAGCCAGGTGTACTCGTCGGTCGTGGTGCGGAGCCGGTCGGCGAGGCTCTCCGCCAGGGCGCGGAAGAACAGCGCCGCGGCGTAGGGCGCGTCGAGCAGCACGCGGTCCGCCGCCTCCACGGTGAGGACGAGCAGCTCCGAGTCCTCGCCGGCGGTCACCGTGGCGGTGCGCGGCGCCTCGAGGAGGATGCCGATCTCGCCGAAGTGGGCGCCCTTGCCGAGCACCACCACGCTCTCGCCGCTGCCCTTCGACACCCAGACCGCGCCCTTGTGGACGACGAACAGCGCGTCGGCCGGATCGCCCTCGGCGAAGACGACGTCGCCCGCCTTGAACGGCTTTCGCTCCAGGTGCGCGGCGAGCTTCTCCACGGTCTCCGCGGTGAGGCCGCTGAAGAGCGGCGCCGCCTGCAGCGTCTCGTCGATGATCTCCTGGCTCACGTCCCGCTCCCTCCGTTGGGGCTCCAAGGCGGCGCGAGGAGCCGCCGGCGCCCGTCGTTCGCCATCGGGATCGTCCCCCGCTCGTGCGCCGCGATCTCGCGATCCCAGCGCTGGCAGGTGACCTCCTTGTGCGCCTGGTCGAGACCCTCGCAGTAGTTCGTGAACAGGCAGCGCCTCACCTCGGCGCCGCGCCCCAGCCGGATCTTCTTGAACCAGTCGGGATCCGCAAGGGACTGCCGCGCCGCCGCGATCACGTCGGCCTCGCCCCTCGCGAGCGCGCCCTCCGCCTGCGCGAAGGTGGCGATACCGCCGGCGGCGACGACCGGCGTCTCGCAGCCGGCGGCGCGCACCGCCGCGCGCACCGCCGCGGCGAGGTGCAGGTTCCGCGAGAACGGCCCTCGCTCGTCGATCCCCACCGTCGGCATGCACTCCTCGCCCGAGCGCCCGGTGTACGGGTACGCGGCGTGGCCGACCCGCGGCTGCCGCGCGTCCTCGAACTTCCCGCCCTTCGAGAGCGAGAGGAAGTCCATCCCGGCCCCGGCGAAGGCGACGCCGTGGCCGATCGCGTCCTCGACCCGGCTCCCGCCCTCGATCACCTCGTCGCCGAGGAAGCGCGCGCCCACCGCGAAGCCGCGCCCGACCTCGGCGCGCACCGCGGCGTAGGCCTCGAGCGGCAGCCGGAGCCGCCCCTCCGGCGTGCCGCCGTAGCCGTCGTCGCGCACGTTCCGCC
>CAZDGH010000457.1:0-4002 GCA_964504805.1 uncultured Myxococcales bacterium
CGCGAAGGTCGCCTCGTCGCTGGCGGAGGTCTCGAGCGAGGCGCCGAGGAAGTCGAGGCGCGCGTCGAGCTCGTCGGCGGTGCGCTTCCCCGCCCCGCCCTCGCGGGCGAGGCGCGCCGTCACGTCGGCGAGGCCGGCGCGATCTTCGGGCTCCCAGACGTCGCCCGCCCGGAGGATCAGCATCGCGTCCACGAGCGGCACGGTCGCGTCCTCGAGGTGGTAGACGACGAGGCCGTTCGACAGCGTGAAGGTCGTGGGCTGCGCCGGCTCGAAGGCGAGCAGGCCGGGCTCGAGCTTCCGCGGATCGGCCTCGAGGCCGGGCGGGAGCGGGAGCCACGCCGGCCCGGCGTCCGCGGCGGCCGGCGGCCGGGCGGCGGAGGGGCCGATGCCGACGGCGGCGGGCGCGGCGCCGGCGACGGGTCGCGGCGCGGCGTCGGACGCGCAGGCGGCGAGCGCGAGGAGCGCGAGGAGCGTCAGGCGCGGCTTCACTTCGCACCGCCCTTCCTCGCCGGCGCGGGCGCGGCGGCCGTCGCCGGCTTCACCAGCCACGCCACCGTGCGGTTCGCCGGGACGAGGTAGGTCGCGGCGACGCGGCGCACGTCGTCGGCGGTGAGGCTCGCGATCACCTTCCGGTGCTCGGCGACGTAGCGCCAGTCGCCCGCCACCGCCTCGAAGTACGAGAGCGAGCTCGCCAGGCCCTCGTTGGTCGCGAGCGTGCGCTGGAAGTCGGCCTCGAGGCGGTTCCGCGCCTTCTCGAGGTCCGCCGCCGGGATCTCCGCGGTCGAGAGCTCCGCGAGCGCCGCGAAGAGCTCCTTCTCCACGTCGGCGTTCGTCTTCCCGGCCGCGGGGATCGCCCCGACGAAGAAGAGGTTGTCGAGCCGCGAGCCGGGGCCGCCGAAGGTGTAGACGGCGGTGGCGACGCGCTTCTCCAGCACCAGCCGCCGGTGGAGCCGCGAGCTGCGGCCGCCGGTGAGCAGGATGTCGAGCAGGTCGAAGACGTAGTCGTCGCGGTGCGGCAGCGTCGGCTTGTGGAACGCCGCCAGCAGCTGCGGCTCCGCGTCGAACTCGACCAGCCGGCGGCGCTCCCCGCGGGGCGGCGGCTCGGCGGAGCGCGCGGCCGGCGGCGGCGGCGCGGCGGGGATCGCCCCGAAGGTGCGGGCGAGCACCTCGCGCACCTCGGCCTCCTCGAGGTCGCCGACGATCGCGCCCACCGCGTTCGACGGCACGTAGGTCTTCGCCCGGAGGCGCATCGAGTCGGAGATCGTCAGCCGCTCGAGATCGCGCATCCAGCCGATGGTCGGCCAGCCGTAGGGGCTGGCGTCGAAGGCGGTGGCGTTGACCTGCTCGTAGAGGAGGCCGGACGGGTTCGTCTCCACCCGCATCCGCCGCTCCTCCATCACCACGTCGCGCTCGCTGTAGTACTCGCGCAGCACCGGCGCCGCGAAGCGCTGCGCCTCGAGCAGCGCCCACAGCTCGAGGCGGTTCTTCGGGAGCGAGACGAAGTAGCTCGTCAGGTCCTTGTCGGTGGTGGCGTTCAGGTTCGCGGCGCCGTTCTGCAGCAGGATCCGGGTGAGCTCGTCCTTCTCGATGAAGGCGCGCTGCCGCTCCATCGCGGCGCGGAGCTTCCCGTCGAGCTCGGCGATCTTCGCGGCGTCGGCGCGGGCGCCCCTGGCGCGCTCGAGCGAGATGGCCTCGCCGAGCTCGTACACCTCCCGCAGGACCTCGCGCTCCTTCGGCCAGTCGCGGGTGCCGATGGTCGAGGTGCCCTTGAAGGCCATGTGCTCGAAGAGGTGGGCGACGCCGGTGGCGCCGACCTCCTCGTCGAGGCCGCCGACCTTCACCCGGACGTAGCCGGCGAAGACGCCGGTGCCCGGCCGTCGCACGAACAGGAAGCGCATCCCGTTCGGTAGGTCGATCGTCTTCACCTCGCGCTCGAGCTCGAACGCGGCCGGGGCCGGCGCCGGGAGCGCGAGGGCGAGGAGCGGGAGGACGAGGAGGAGGCGTCGCATGGCCGGAGTCGAACCACGACGGGCCGGGCTCCGCAACGACTTCTTCGGGGACTACTTCTTCCGCTTCTCCTGGATGAGCCGCTGGTAGGCGCGGCCCGCGCGCTGCCCCATCAGCAGCACGTCGGAGATGTCGCGGCTGGCGAGCTTCTGGTGGCCGTTGTCGGCGTAGAAGAGGTTCACGCACTTCCCGCCGACGAGCACCGGCATGAGGAAGAACGTCTTCGGGACCTCGCCGCCGGTGGCGCGGAGGAAGTAGACGACGACGGGGTTCGCCTTGAACTGGCCGAGGTAGTGGCTCTTGGTCTCCCAGACGAGCTGGAAGACGGAGGGCTGCGCGAGCGGGAAGGCGATCTTCTTGACCGTCGCCTTGTCGAGCTTGCCGCCGAGGCCGTCCCAGCCGCAGGCGACGTCGCCCTGCACGGCGAGGACGAGCGCGCGCTGGAACCGCCCGAGGGCGAAGCGGATGACGGCGCGGGCGATCTGATCGCGGCCGCCGGCCTCGAGGAGCTTCTCGGCGCTGGCGCGATCGAGCGGGCCCTCGGCGTTGGCGAGGGCGCGGAGCCCGGCGGGCAGCTCGATGCGCCCGGTGGGCACCATCGGCGGCTCGGCCGCGGGCGGCGGCGCGGCGGCGGGCGCGCCCGGGAGCGGCTGCGAGGCCGCCTTGGCGTGGGCGATCGCGGCGTCGAGATCGACGGCGACGTCGGCCGAGGGCGGCGGCGCGGCGGGACCGGCGGCGCCGCGGCGATCGGTCTGCCGGCGCTCCTCGGGGACGGTGCGCTTGTGCCAGCGGCGGTCGCCGTCGCGGCGCTCGAGCTCGTAGAGGTCGTCGGGGCGCGCGAACGCCGGGAGCGAGGCGGCGGCGGCCGCCGCGGGGTGCTCCGCCGGCAGCTCCGCGAGGGCCTCGCCCTCGAGCACCACGAGCTCCTCGAGGGCCTCCTCGGGCGGCTTGCCGTCGCCGGCGATCACCTGGGCGTAGAGCGCCTGGAACTCGCTCTCGTCGATGAGCTCCGCGGCCTCGAGCAGCTTCTCCTTCTTCGGGTCGGGGCGATTCCTGGCGCGCTGCGGGCGGAGCGAGAGACCGCGCTCGTCGCGGAAGGCGCGGTAGTGGCGGCGGAGCAGCTCGAAGAGCCGGAACTCGGGGACCACGACCTTGTCGAGCGGGCGGCCGAGCTTGAACTGGAGCTGGTCGAAGCGCTGCAGATCCGTCGGGTCGATGCAGAGGACGGTGAGGCGCTGGCCGTCGAGGCGGTACGGGACGACGTCGTACTCGTCGGCGACCTCGGCGCTCACGAGCGCGAGCACGTCCGGCGGGATCGCGACCTCGCCGAAGAGGTAGTCGATGTCGTGCTGCTCGCCGAGGGCGCGGGCGAGGACGTCCTCCTCGACGTACCCGAGCTCGACGAGGTTCGTGCCGATCCGCCCGCCCCGCTCGGCCTTCACGGCGAGGGCGTCCTTGAGTGTTTCGGGCGTCAGCACGCGATCGCGTACGAGCAGCTCACCGAGGGTCGGCACGCGCCCTTCTTACGCCGCGGGAGGAGGCGGCACAAGCGCCGCCCAGCCTTGCGGAACCCTTGACGAATCGGGGGGCCGCGGACAATATGCCGTCCTCCGGGCCGCCTTCCGGCCCGAGCCATCCGTCGCATGAAACGCCGTGCGACCGGCACCCGACAAAACGAAAAACCGAGAGGAACCCACCGTGTCCATCGACGACTCCGCTTCGGCGCTGCAGTCCGCCCTCCGCGAGCTCGGCGAGGCCCTCGGCCGCGCCCTCGCCGAGGGGATCACCCGCGGCGTCCAGGAGGGGCTCTCGCAGTCCCTCGACCTCGGGGGCCTCGGCGAGCGCGTCCCGCGCGGCGCCGCGCAGGGCGTCGCCACCGGCCTGCTCGCCGGCGCGACGCCGGGCCGGGCGCGCCGCGGAGGCAGGCCGCGGGGCGAGGCGCGGCCGTGCAACGTCGCCGGCTGCACCGATCCGGCGCGGTCGCGCGGCCTCTGC
>CAZDGH010000458.1:0-3977 GCA_964504805.1 uncultured Myxococcales bacterium
CGTCTCCCGCTCCCGCGGGTCGACGCCGGCGTCGGCCAGCGCGGCCTCGGCGGCGAGCAGCGCGGAGGCGAGGCCGCCCTCGCCGGCGGCCTCGACCCCTCCGGACGCGAGCCGCAGCGGCACCGCGCCGGGCGTCGACGGCGCGCAGCGGTCCGGCGGGAGGCGCGGCAGGTGCGCCTCGGCGGCGCCGCAGGTCGACGGGCCCGGGACCACCAGCCCGACGGCGGCGGAGGCCGCCCGCGACGCCCGGGCCAGGTCGCGCTGGGCCACCTCGAGGCGCGCCTCGCCGGGCGTCTCCGCCAGGCCGTCGCCGTCCGCGTCGCAGCTCCCGCCCACCGCCGACGGCGCGCCGGTGCAGCGCAGCATCGACCCAGAGGCGTCGAGCACGAGGAGCAGCACCGGCAGGTGCGGCTGCGTGAAGGAGCCCTCGACCCGCGGCAGCTCGGGCCCCGGCGGCCGCACGCCCTCGCCGCCGCACGCGGCGATCGCCAGGAGGGGCAGGGGGAGGAGCCGCCGCACGGCCGGATCCTGGCCCTCCCGACCCGCCGCCCGCAAGGTGCGGCCTCGTTGCCTAGGAACGTTCGAAGGGCTACAACGCGCCCATGCCGCCCATCGGGATCATCGGCGGCTCGGGGATCTACGACCTCCCGGGCCTCAGGGACGTGCGCGAGCGCGCGGTGGCGACGCCGTTCGGTGCGCCTTCGGATCGCTACCGCCTCGGCCGCCTCGGCGACGCGGAGGTGGTCTTCCTCGCCCGCCACGGCCGCGGCCACCGGCTGTCGCCGTCCGAGCTCAACGGCCGGGCGAACGTCTGGGGCTTCAAGAAGCTCGGCTGCGAGCGGCTGGTCTCGTTCTCGGCGGTGGGGTCGCTCCGCGAGGAGCTCCTCCCCGGGCACCTGGTGCTCCCGGACCAGGCGCTCGATCGCACCGTGAAGCGGGCGGGCAGCTTCTTCGGCGACGGCGTCGTCGCCCACGTGGCCTTCGCCCAGCCGACCTGCGCGGACCTGCGCCGGCACCTCGCCGCGGCGGCCCGGTCCGCCGGCGCGCCCGCGGTGCACGAGGGCGGCACCATGGTGGTGATGGAGGGGCCGGCGTTCTCCACCGCCGCCGAGTCCCGGCTCCACCGCTCCTTCGGCGGCGATCTCATCGGGATGACGATGCTCCCGGAGGCGAAGCTCGCCCGCGAGGCGGGGCTCTGCTACGCGACCGCCGCCCTCGTCACCGACTTCGACGCCTGGCACGAGGGCCACGACGCGGTCACCGTCGAGCAGGTGATCGCCGTCGTCCACGCCAACGCCGACCTCGCCCGGCGCACCGCCGCCGAGGCCGTGCGCGCCCTGGCCTCGGCGCCGCGGTCGTGCGCCTGCAAGGACGCGCTGAAGAACGCGGTGATGACCGCCCCCGAGGCGATCCCCGCCGCGGCGCGCAAGCGCCTCGCGCTCCTCCTCGATCCGCACCTCCCCGCGCGCCCGAAGCCGCGGGCGAAGCGGCCCCGCGCCGCGGCGTCCCGCGCCAGGAGAACGAGATGAGCACCGTGCCGGTCCTGGTCGTGGGCTCCATCGCCCTCGACTCCGTCGAGACCCCGTTCGGCCGCCGCGAGGACGCGCTCGGCGGCTCGGCCACCTTCTTCAGCGCCTCGGCCTCGTTCTTCACCAGGCCCTCGCTGGTCGGCGTCGTCGGCGACGACTTCCCCGAGGAGCACCTGCGCTTCCTCGAGTCGCGCGGCGTCGACCTCTCCGGCCTCGCGCGCTCGCCGGGCAAGACCTTCCGCTGGAAGGGCCGCTACGAGTTCGACCTCAACGAGGCCCACACCCTCGACACCCAGCTCAACGTCTTCGGCAGCTTCGACCCGGCGCTGCCCGAGCACCTCCGGCGCCCGGAGCTGCTCTTCCTCGGGAACATCCACCCGGAGCTCCAGGGCCGCGTGCTCGACAAGGTCGCGGCGCGGCCGCGGCTCGTGGCGATGGACACGATGAACTTCTGGATCTCCGGCTCCCGCGCCGAGCTCCTGAAGGTGCTCGCCCGCGTCGACATGCTGTTCGTCAACGACGCCGAGGCGCGGCAGCTCTCCGGCGAGCACAACGTGGTCAAGGCGGCGCGGGCGATCCAGCGGATGGGCCCGAAGCACCTCGCGGTGAAGCGCGGCGAGTACGGCGCGCTGCTCTTCGACCAGGAGCACGTCTTCGCGTCTCCGGCGTACCCGCTCGAGGACGTCTTCGACCCGACCGGCGCCGGCGACTCGTTCGCGGGCGGCTTCATCGGGTACCTCGCCCGGCGCAAGGAGCTCTCGCCGGCGACGTTCCGGCAGGCCTGCGTCGCGGGCTCGACGATGGCGAGCTTCGACGTCGAGCGCTTCTCGCTCGACCGCTTCCGCGAGCTGACCCAGGCCGAGATCGATCGGCGCCTCGAGGCCTTCCGGACCCTCATGCACTTCGAGGAGCTGCCGGCCGGCCTGCCGGGCGACCGGCCCGCGCCTTGACGGGGGTTTCCGGCGACCCGTACGATCGGACGCACCGAAGCGAGGTGGTTCTCCGGGGGGGTGCGGGGCCGCGGGGCCGCGTACGTCCGGAGGCGTGGATGTCCGACGACCGGCGCAGGTACCGGCGGGTGCCCATCCGCCAGCGCTGCTGGTGCGAGGGGGGGAACGTCACGCTCTACGCCCAGATGGGCGATCTGAGCGAGGGCGGCGCGTTCGTGCGCACCCACGCTCCGCTCGCCGAGGGAGCCCGGGCGAAGGTCCGGTTCGCCCTCGAGGACGGCTCGCCGATCGAGGCGGAGGCCACGGTGGTCTGGCGGCGCGACGAGGGGATCCCCGGGCTCAGCCCGGGGATGGGGCTCCGGTTCGAGTCGCTCGAGGAGCGGCTGCGGGAGGCGCTCCGGGAGCTGGTGGCGGAGGTGGAGGTGTCCGAAGGCGAGGGGGAGAGTTGAGGATCGCGATCATCTCCGACGTGCACTCGAACATCGAAGCGCTCTCCGAGGTCCTGAAGGAGATCGACCGGCTCAAGGTGGACCGGGTGGTCTGCCTCGGGGACGTGGTCGGCTACGGCGCGTCGCCGAACGAGTGCTGCGACATCATCCGCGACCTCGCCGAGGTGACGCTGCTCGGCAACCACGACGCCGCCGTCGCCGGGCGGATGGACTACAGCTTCTACTACGAGGCCGCGCGGCACGCGCTCGACTGGAGCGCCGGCAAGCTCTCGTCGTCGAACGCGGCGTGGCTGCGGAGCCTGCCGTACACGTACCGCCTCGGCGACGTGGGCTTCTGCCACGGCTCGCCGCTCGATCCCGAGGCCTACGAGTACATCTTCGCGCTCGAGCAGGCGCGGGAGCTCGTGCCCCACCTCGAGGATCTCCCCGACATCACCTTCATCGGCCACTCGCACCTGTGCAAGGCGTTCGCGATGGGCGGCGGCGAGGTGCACGACGTCGTCGCGCAGCGCTTCCCGGTGCGGAAGGGCTACAAGTACATCTGCTCGGTCGGCTCGGTCGGGCAGCCGCGGGACTACGACAACCGGAGCTGCTTCGTCGTCTACGACACCACGGCGCGCGAGGTGGAGTACCACCGCGTCGAGTACGACATCGAGGCGAGCGCGCAGAAGATCTTCGACGCCGACCTCGCGCTCAACTTCGGGAAGCGGCTCTTCCTCGGCGTCTGAGCGCGCCGCGGCGGACGCTCAGAGCACCGCCAGCGCGCCGGCGAGCTTCACCGCCGAGCAGCTCCCCTCGGCGTCGCAGACGAGGAGGAGCTCGCGCGACCCGAGCACGTGATCGGCGGCGGGCACCTCGCCTCGCGGGCCTCCGGGGAGGAGATCCCGCGCAGTCCTGGCGTCGAGCAGGCCGAGCCGCTCGCCGGGGAGCGCGAGCACGCCGCGGACGAGCGTCGGCGCGCCGCCCGGCGGCGTCGGCACGTTCCAGGTCACCTTGCCGCGGTCGATCCGGCAGGTGCCGCCGGCGCCGCGGGCGAAGAGCGCCGCGCC
>CAZDGH010000459.1:0-573 GCA_964504805.1 uncultured Myxococcales bacterium
GGTCCCGCCCGCGCCGCCGGTCCCGCCGGTCCCGCCGTCGCCGCCCGTGCCGCCGCCGCCGTCGCCGGCCGCGCCGCCATCGTCGCCGCCGCCGCCGTCGTCGCACGCGGCGAGTCCGAGGAGCGAGAGGCAGGCGAGCAGGGCGAGCGAGGAAGTCGGGATCCGCATGGAGCCTCCGGGGCGAAGCCCGGCAGGATAGCGCGGTCCGGGGCGGCTTGACCGTGCCACCCGCGTCGGCACACATTCGCCGCCTCCCCGGGGGCGACCATGTCCGAGACGCGGCTCCAGACCTTCGCCGAGTTCTGGCCCTTCTACCTGGGCGAGCACCGCCTCCCGGCGACGCGTGCCATCCACGTGGTCGGCACCCTCGGCTACCTCTCGGTGCTCGCCGCGGCGATCGCCACCCGGACGTGGTGGTGGATCGCGCTCTGCCCCGTCGTCGCCTACGGCAACGCCTGGTTCGCGCACTTCGTGGTGGAGAAGAACCGGCCGGCGACCTTCAAGTACCCGCTGTGGTCGCTCTGGGCCGACCACGTGATGACCTTCAAGATCCTCACCTTCCAGCTCGGCGCC
>CAZDGH010000459.1:583-3964 GCA_964504805.1 uncultured Myxococcales bacterium
GAAGGCCGCCGAGCAGCGCGCCTAGAATTCCTCGATCGCGACGCCGCGCTCCCTGAGCTCCTCGACGAGGAGATCCACCGGCACGCAGTGCTCGCCGGGGAGCACGCCGCGCTTCTCGATCTTCCCCGTCGCCAGCAGCCACGCGATCACCGCGGTCGGGTAGCCGGTGGTGCGGGCCATGGCGCTGTGGCCGGTCGCGGGGTCCTTGCGGTCGACGAGCTGGTAGCCGGCGGTCTTGCCGCCGCCCTCGGCGGTGACCCGCACGAGCACCACGTCGTCGTCGCCGTGGGAGAGCGAGCGGGTGAAGATCGCCTCGGTGAACGGCCGCGGCGCGACCTTCACCCCGCCGAGGTCGAGCGGCTCCTCGGAGAGGAAGCCGAGGTCGATGAGCGCCTTCACGATCCGCGCGTGGCCCGGGTAGCGGATGGTCTTGTAGTCGAGGTCCTGCACCTTCCCGAGCATCGTCTCGGTGAGCGTCGACGCGCCGCCGGAGGTGTGGAACGCCTCGAGCTTCCCGAACGGCGCCGGGAACTCGAGCTCCTCGACCTCGGTCATCGACTCGACCCGGACCGCCTTGCCGTCACGGATCACCTCGGAGGGCTCGAGGTACTCGTTGGTGAGGCCGCGCACCGAGAACACCAGCGAGTAGTCGAGCGGCGGCTTCGGGTGCGCGGGCAGGCCGCCGACGCGCATCCGCACCTTCTCGGCCCCGCCGACCTTCTCGGCGGCGCGCCACGCGAGCAGGCCCGCGAGGCCGGGCGCGAGGCCGCAGTCGGGGACGACGGTGACGCCGGCCTTCCTCGCCTCGGCGTCGAGGGCGCGCTGCCGGGCGACCACGTGGATGTTGCCGCCGAGGTCGCAGAAGTGCGTGCGCGACTCGATGCACGCCCGGGTAAGCCCCTCGTTGAGCGCGTAGTCCGAGGCGGAGACCGCGACGGTGGCGCCGGCGAGGAGCCTCCGCAGCGTGGCCGCGTCGGCGAGGTCGGCGGCGTGGTGGCGGATCCCGAGCGCCTCGCCGACGAGGCGGGCGCGGTGGGGATCGGCGTCGACCACCTCGACGGCGTCCTTGCCGGCGGAGCGAGCGAGATCGAAGGCGATGGCGGAGCCCATCCGGCCCGCACCGAGGACGACGAGGCGCATGGGGCTTCTCTACCAGATGTTGACTTGCCGGCGCTGCCCGGGGAGAAGCCCGCACCGTGCCGGGCCGGACGATCCTCGCGCGCTTCCGCCAGGGCGTGATCCTCGGGATCGTGCTCGGGCTCGTCGTCTACCTCGGGTACGCGCTCTGGGCCGGCACCGACGAGGTCTACGCCGCGCTCGCGTCGTTCCGGTGGTGGTTCCTCGCGCCGATGCTGGCGACGAGCCTCCTCAACTACGGGCTCCGCTTCGTGCGCTGGCAGGTCTACCTCCGCGCCATCGACGTCCACGTCGAGCGGAAGCTGTCGCTGCAGGTCTTCCTCGCCGGTCTGGCGATGACGGTCACGCCCGGGAAGGTCGGCGAGTTCCTCAAGGCGTACCTGCTCAGGAAGGCCGCCGCGGTGCCGGTCGAGCGCACCGCGCCGGTGGTGCTCGTGGAGCGGCTCGCCGACCTGCTCTCGCTGGTGCTGCTGGCGTCGTTCGGCGTCGCCGCCTACGGCGGGCGCACCGGCGTCGTCGTGCTGGCGGCGTCGGCGTCCGGCATGGCGGTGCTCCTCGTCGTGCTCCGGAGCGAGGCGCTCACCTCGAAGGCGGTGGCGCTGCTCGGGAAGCTGCCGCTCGTCGGCCGGGTCGCGCCGCGGCTCGACGCGGCGGCGGCGAGCTCGCGGCGGCTCCTCGGACCGCGTCCGCTCCTCGCCGGCCTCGGCCTCGGAGCCGCCGCCTGGCTGTGCGAGTGCGTCGGCTACTGGCTCGCCTTCCGGGGATTCGGCGTCGAGAGCTTCCAGCTCGACGTCGGCGTCTTCGCCTACGCGTTCTCGACGGTGCTCGGCGTGGTCTCGCCCGGCGGCCTCGGGCCCACCGACCTCGGCCTGATCGAGCTCGCCCGACGGTTCACGCCGGGCCTCTCGCAGGAGGTCGCCGCGGCGGCGTCGTTCCTGGTGCGGCTCTGCACGCTCTGGTTCGCGGTCATCCTCGGCGCCCGGGCGCTCCTCGGCTTCCGCCGCTACGTCGACGTCGACGTCGAGGAGGCGCGGCGCGAGCGCTAGAGCAGGGCTCACTCGAGACGATCGTCGCGAGACGCGCGAGGCCGTCGCCGAGGCGGGCGCACGAGGAGTGAGCAGCGGAGGCGGGCCCGTAGGCCCGCTGGGCAGCGCAGCGACGAGTCCGCCCGCCGCAGGCAGGCATCGTGCGTCGTAGCAGGTCGGATCGAGTGAGCCCTGCTCTAGTTCGGCCGCTGCGCCGAGAGGACGCGGCGCTTCTTCGCGGCGTCGCGCGCCACCGGCGTTCCCGGGAAACGCCGCTCGATCTCGGCGAGATCGGCGCCGGCGATCGCCAGGGCCCCGAGCTCCTCGGCCACGGTCGCGCGGCGGAGCAGCGCGTCGGCGGCGTCGGGCCGCAGCCGGCAGAGCAGCGACGCGACGCGGAAGAGGCCGCGGCCGTCGGAGATCCGGCCGTGGGCGGTGACGAGGTTCTTGAGCACGCGCTCGAGCATCGCCGGCAGCGAGGTGGGCGCGAGGTAGGCGTCGCTCCACGGGATGCCGCCGCCGGTGAGCTCCTCGACGATCCGCTTGCAGCCGGCGCGGTCGACCACGCGGCCGCCGCCGAACGGATCGGCGAGGGCGCCCGACGGGCCGCCGATCCGCACCACGAAGTGGGCCGGGATCCCGACGCCCTCGACCTCGAGGCCGGCGCGCCGCCCCACCTCCATCCAGATCGCCGAGAGGAGGATCGGCAGGCCCTTCCGCCGCGACATCGCCGCGTGCAGGTGGCTGTTCTCCACCCGGTGGTAGTCCTCGGTGTCGCCGAAGAAGCCGAGCTCGCCGGAGAGCACCTCGGCGAGGGCGGCCGCCTGCATCGCGGCGCTCCGGCCCTCGACCCTCGGCCGGACGCGACGCCCCCACTCGTCGAGCAGGAAGAGGTCGGCCTCCGCCGGCGGGCCGCTGACGCCCTCGACGGCGTGGAGCGCGGGCGCGAGGGCGCCGGCGCGGACGGCGGCCACGAGGGCCGCGGCGTCCCGCTCGTCCTGCTCGCTCCAGAGCTCCTCGACGATCACGTCCGGGATGCTAGCCCGCGCCGGGCCGGTGTACGATCCGCCCTTCGTCCTCGGGGAGGGCTTGCATGAAGACCCACCGGATCGTCGCCGCGCTCGTCTCCTCGCTCGCGGCCCTCGCCCTGGCCGTCTCCTGCGAGAACGCCTCGTCGGATACCGCCGGCGACGGCGGCGGCGGCACCGGAGGCGGCGCC
>CAZDGH010000460.1:0-214 GCA_964504805.1 uncultured Myxococcales bacterium
GCGGCGGCGCGGGCGGCGCGGGCGGCTCGATCGGGAGCGGCGGCGGCGGCTCCGGCGGGAGCGGCACCGGCGGCGGCGGGGCAGGCGGCGGCGGCGCCCCGGGACCGAGCCTGCCGCCCGAGGTCTCCGGAGACCTGCGGATGTGGGGCGAGGCGCAGGGCCTCACCGGCCGCGTCACCAGCATCGCCGCCGATGGCGGCGGCAACGTCTGGGC
>CAZDGH010000460.1:224-3963 GCA_964504805.1 uncultured Myxococcales bacterium
AAGCCGGCTGCACCCAGGCGCTGATCGATCGGATCTGGGCCGCGACCCGCGAGCGGCTGCTCCTGCTGCGCGCCGGGAGCGAGGTGTGGGAGTCGTTCGACGCCACGCACGGCCTCGCGCCGTACCCGATCCTCGCGGTCGCCGGCGGGAACGCGAACGAGGTCTTCGTCGGCTACGAGGGCGTCTTCCCCGACGGCAACGCCTTCGACGACCCTCCCGAGATCGCCACCTCCGGCGACGTCGACCGGCTCACCCTGCGGCCCGACGGCACCTTCGACCGCGTGCACTACGACATCTCCTCGCCGCCCGACGACGAGTACCCGGACGGCCGCGACCCGGTCCGCACCTGCTACCGGATCGTCCCGGTGCTCTCCGGCCCGTTTGCCGGCGACGTCTGGTTCGGCTGCAACCACGGCGTCGCGATGTGGAGCGCGCGCTGGGGCCGCGTGCTCGAGCACCGCCACACCGCGATCAACCGCAACGGCTCGCTCTACACCGGCGACTTCCGCGGCCTCGCCGTGGCGCCGAACGGCAACGTCTGGATCGGCGGCGCGCACCGCGGCGGCGTCATCCACTACGCCGACGAAGGCGGGAACTTCTTCGCGCCGATCGATCCCGAGATCGACGCCTTCCCGCCCGGCGTCTCGAAGGACCCGAACGCCGACGACTGGACCATGGCGATGGCCGTCGACGGCGCCGGCGGCGTCTGGGTCGCCGGCTTCGGCAACGGCCTCGGCCACATGACCGAAGGCGGCAGCTGGACCCACCTGACCACCGCCGACGGCCTCCCCGACGATCGCGTCTACGACCTCGCCCGCGATCCCGACGGCACGCTCTGGGCCGCCGCCGGCGAGGGCCTCGTCCGCCTCGACGGCCACGCGATCGTCCAGACCTTCAACAACATGAACGGCCCGAACGGCACGTACATGGCGGTCGGGATCGACGCCGCGTCGAGCCCACGCCGCGTGCTCTTCGGCACGTCGCGGGGGATCGGCGTGTACGACGGAGAGTAGAGGCGGGCTCCAGGCTCCAGGCTGGCTCCGGCCAGCCGCCGGAGCTCGCGAACGACGAGGGCCGCCTCCGCGAGGAGACGGCCCTGGTTGCTGAAGCCTGGAGCCTGGAGCCTGGTCGGCGCCTGGAGCCCGGTCGGCCTCTTCAGCCGACCACGACCCGCGGCGCCAGGCCCGCCGCGCCGAGGAACCGCGCCACGTCCTCCGCGGTCGCGCTCGGGCCGATCGCGTCGTAGGCGGCGGCGATGAGCTCGCCGAGGGTCGCGCGCTGGGTCCGGCGGGCGCGGCCGGCGGCGTGGATGCGGGTGGTGCGGCAGCGGAGCGGAAGCTGCAGCTTGCGGGCCTGCACGTTCGAGCTCTTCGCCATGGCTTCCTCCGTGCGCGGGCCTCGCCCGCCGGGTTCGTTCGCACGGACGGAAGAGCAGCGGGCGTGCCAGCGGGCGCGATCGCGCAAGCGCGCGATCGATCACGTGTGGGCGCGCGTGCGCCCGGCCCGGGGGACTTTCGTTCTTACAGCGCGGCCCGGCGGGGGCCCGGAAAGAGCTTCCGGCCGATCCTGCACGAGTCGGCGGGGCCGGCGCGGGCTGCGCGCGGCGCGCACGATCCGTCCGTCCGGGTGAACACCGCGGGTCGCGCGCCGTCGAAGGCGCGCCACGAACCCCTGCCTCCGTCCGGAGGCGAGCCGCGGAGGGCGCCCGCGGCACGACCCTTGACGGCACTCCGTCATGGGGCCGACGATCCGCGCCCGCATGCTGCCCCGCCCGCCCGACGACCGGGAAGGCGACGGGCATCTCGGAGGGCATCGATGAGGAGAATTCTGGGCGTCGTGCTCGCCTTCGCCGTGCTGGTCCCCGCTGCTGCGCGGGCCGCCGACGCGAACGCGATCGCGCAGGTGAAGGAGCAGCTCGCCGGCATCGAGGCGCCGGTGCAGTTCGACGCGATCAAGAAGATCGCCGGGGCCGAGGAGGCCCTCCGCGACATCGCCTCCGACGCGAAGCTCCCGCCGACGACGCGGGCGAAGGCGCTGGTGGCGCTGAAGGAGTTCCCCACCGACGCGACCCTGGCGTTCCTCACCGGGATCCTCGCGGACCCGAAGGCGCACGAGTCGCTCCGCACCCGCGCGCCGGTGGCGATCGCCGAGGGCTTCAAGGACAAGGGCCTCCCGGCGCTGAAGCCGGGCCTCGCCGACTCGAACAAGTTCGTCCGCAAGGCGGTGGCGCAGGCCGTCGCCAAGGTCCCGAGCCCGGAGGCGCTGGCGCTCCTGAAGGAGCGCAAGGCGATCGAGACCGAGCCGGTGGTGAAGAAGACCCTCGAGGAGCTGACGGCCGGCAAGTAGCCCGCCCCCGCTCACCTCCATTCCAAGGGACGACAACGACATGAACGGCAAGAGAAGCAACCTGATCCTCGCGGCGCTGATCGCCGCGGCGGTCCCGATGACGCTCGCGGTCGGCTGCGACGACGCCTCCGACGCCCTCGAGGAGGGCGGCGGCGGCTCCGGCGGCGGCGACGGCGGCGGCACCCAGGTCGTCGAGCTCGGCTCGGTCGACGCCACCACCGAGGACGCCGACAACGGCGTCTTCTACGCCGAGACCACCGTCACCATCCCCGGCGGCGCCAGCGGCGCGAACATCATCGCGGTGCTGCCGAGCTCGGCGGGCTCCGACTCGCTGGTGATGATCGACACCGTGAAGCGCGGCGACACCGTGGTGCACGACTACTGGGCCAACGGCGGCCAGGGCGCGCAGCGCGGCGAGCCGATCGAGAGCGTGTTCACGCTGCAGTACCCGACCTCCGAGGACGTCGACTACGCGACCGGCGAGCACACCATCCGCGTCTCCGCCGACTCGGCGCAGTCCGGCGTGAAGCTCTACGGCATCTACAAGACCGACGGCTCCACGAGCTCGGGCACGCTCGACTTCAACGTCTACCTCGCGGGCATCGACCAGCTCGACTCGACGTCGGCCGCGACCCACGAGCAGTTCCAGACGATGTGGACCGAGGTCACCCGCCTCTTCGCCCTCGCGAACATCACCGTCGGCAACGTGAACTTCATCGACGTCACCGACGACAGCCTGTTCGAGCTGCAGGGCCCGTCGTCGGCGGCGGGCACGGACCTCGGCCGGCTCTTCTCGAGCTCGGCCGCGCACCCGGGCCGGGCGCTGAACCTGTTCTTCATCCGCCGCCTCTCGCAGGAGTCCGGTGACCCGCTGCTCGGCATCTCCGGCGGCGTCCCCGGGCCGGGCTCGATGGTCGGCACCCCGCACTCGGGCATCGTGGCCAACGGCGAGGACCTCATCGCCGACCCGATGCTCGTGGCGCAGATCGCCGTCCACGAGACGTTCCACTACCTCGGCCTGAACCACACCTCGGAGCGCGCGTTCTCCGACGGCGACGGCAACTGCACGCCGGAGGCGGAGAACACCTTCGACCCGATCCCGGACACGCCGCAGTGCGGCCGCGCCCAGGACGGCTCGACGGGCCAGCCCCCGAACTGCTCCGTCGGCAGCCGCGAGTGCGCGACCGCCGGCGCGGACAACATCATGTTCTGGGCGGGCGTCGACACGACCGCGCTCCCGGACGCGCAGATCCAGGTGTCGGCGGGCCAGCGGTACGTGCTGCTCCGCAACCCGCTCACCCGCTAGGAGGCTGTTGCGGTAAGACGCCGTCGCGAGGCGCACGAGACGGGAGGCGAGGCGGGCAACCGCAGGTCCGACCGAGGGAGGCGTGGC
>CAZDGH010000461.1:0-3961 GCA_964504805.1 uncultured Myxococcales bacterium
CGCTTCGCGGTGAGCGGCGCCTTCGGCGTGAGCGGGCTGCGCACCGGCACCTGGGCCGACGCGGCCACGGGCGCGAGCAGCACCGCGGTGAAGGCGAAAGCGAGGCGGACGTTCATCGGGCGTTCCTGCTCCTCGGAGCGGCGTCAGCGGATCGTGTAGGACTTCTTCATGGGAGAGCCGCGTCGCTCGATCTCGATCTCGACCTTCGCGCTCTCCTTCAGCTTCGAGTAGACCTCGAGCGCCTTGTCGGGGCTGTTGATCTCGTAGCCGTTGATCCGCTTGATGACGTCGCCGTTCTGGATGCCGATCTGCGAGTAGAGCGAGCCGGGGCGGATCGAGAAGAGCTTGAAGCCGTTGGCGACGCCGTCCTTGAAGGACGGGACGATGCGGGCCTGCGTCGAGAGCTGGCTCAGGTTCGCGAGCTGCTGGTCGATGAGGTCGCGGGTGATGTTGTAGTTGTTGTCGTCGATCTTCTCGATGCCGGCGGTCGACGGCTCCGAGGGACCGGTGGCGACGGCGGGCGGCGGCGGCGCGGAGGGCGCGGGCTTCGGCGTGCCGTCGTCGAGGGCGATGTACTCGCGGCGGCCCTCGTTGCGGACGATCACCCGGAGCCGCTCGATGCTGTCGACCTCCGCGGTCATGAACCTGTCGCCCGGCATGTAGACGCCGACGTCCGAGCTCGAGTCGTCGCGGAGGGTGGCGAGCGACCACTCGGGCCGGTTCGCGACCATGGTGCCGATCAGCGAGGCGCGGAGGCTCGACTTCACCGGCTCGCCGCTCGGGTCGAACGCCGCGGCGACGGCCGGCGCCTCCTCGACCTCGGGCTTCGGGACCTCGACGCCGAACATCTTCGCGGCCTGCTCGATGTGGATGGCGGCGGCGCCGAAGCGGACCGGCGCGGCGCGTCCGCCCTTCGCCGGCGCCATCGCGGCGTCGTCCGCGTCCGGCGCGATCGCGCCGGCGACGAAGACGTTCGCGGTGCGCGCCACGAGGAACGCGGCGAGGGCCAGGAAGGCCAGGTTCAGGGTCCAGAAGTACTTGCGGAAGAACAGCTCCATAGGCTCTCTCGGGCCGGAGGTAGCAACCGGCATGCCACGCGGTTTCGGGTCGCGGGAATGGTCTCCCCGCGCAACTCCAGGCGAAACCGCGGCCGCGGCCCCGCCCATCCGGCGCGGTCGACACCGGCCAGGCGAGCCGGGTTGCCAATTTGTCACGAGACCCACGAGCCGCCGTCCCGCCCTGACAAAACGGCAGGACGTGCCGGCGGGCGATCAGGCGGCCGGCTCGCCCTCGGGCCCCGCGGCCTTCTCCCGATCGAGCTTGCGGTAGATCGTCCGCGCGGCGATCCCGAGGAGCTGCGCGGCCAGCGTCTTGTCGCCGCCGGTGTGCCGCAGCGTCTCGTGGATCACCCGCATCTCGATCTCGTCCATCGGCGTGCCGATCGGGATGACGATCGCGCGGGCGGCCGGCGGCGCGTCGGAGGCGCCACGCACCGTCTCCGGGAGATCGGCGAGCTCGATCGTCTCGCCGCGCGAGAGCACCACCGCGCGCTCGACCGCGTTCTCGAGCTCGCGCACGTTGCCGGGCCAGCCGTAGCGCTCCATCGCCTCGAGCGCGCTCTTGCCGAAGCCGGCGATCGTCTTGCCGTTCTTCACGCAGAAGGCCCGGAGGAAGTGCTGGGCGAGGAGCGGGACGTCGCCGTGCCGCTCGCGGAGCGGCGAGAGGCCGATCTTCACCACGTTGAGCCGGTAGTAGAGGTCCTCGCGGAAGCGGCCCTCCTTCACCTCCTGGGCGAGGTCCTTGTTGGTCGCGGCGACGATGCGGACGTCGACCTTCACCGCCTGGGTGCCGCCGAGGCGCTCGATCTCGCCCTCCTGGAGCACCCGCAGGAGCTTCACCTGGACCGACGGGCTCATCTCCCCGACCTCGTCGAGGAAGAGGGTGCCGCCGCTCGCGCGCTCGAACCGACCTTCTTTTCGCGCCACCGCGCCGGTGAACGCGCCGCGCTCGTAGCCGAAGAGCTCGCTCTCGAGGATCGTCTCGGGGATCGCCGCGCAGTTGATCGGCACGAACGCGCCCGAGGCCCGCGCCGACAGATCGTGGACGGCCCGGGCGACGAGCTCCTTGCCGGTGCCGCTCTCGCCGAGGATGAGGATCGTCGCCGACGACGGTGCCGCCTGCCGGACGATGTCCATCGTGGCGCGGAAGGCCGGCGAGTTGCCGACCATGCCGCCGCCGGGCGCGAGCTGCGCGACCCTGGCGCGGAGGCGCTTGTTCTCCTCGAGGAGGTGCCGCTTCTCGAGGGCCTTCTGGACGCTCTTCACCAGCTGGTGGCGCTTCAGCGGCTTGGTCAGAAAGTCGTACGCGCCCTCCTTCATCGCGGACACCGCGGTCTCCACGGTGCCGTACGCCGTCATCAGCACGACCTCCGTCTCGGGCGAGACGGTGCGAGAGGCGCGGAGGAGGTCCACGCCCGACATCCCGGGCATCGAGAGGTCGGTGACGAGGACGTCGACGCGCTCCTTGCGCAGCAGATCGAGCGCGGCCTCGCCGGTGGGCGCCTCCAGCGCGCGTAGGCCCTCCTTCTGGAACGTGCGCGCCACCGACTCGAGGTTGGCGGCCTCGTCGTCGACGACGAGGATCGTCGGCTGCGGCGCGAGCGGATCGGTCATGGACGGAGACCCCGTGGGCGTGTGCGCTGCGGGACCCTGCAACGCGCGGGCCGGGGCCGCATTCCGGTCCTCGCGCTCAGGGCACGTCGTAGCAGGCGTTGCCCGAGACGCCCTGGAGGCCGACGCACTGGTAGCCCTCGGCCCCGCGGCAGTCGCCGGCGACGGCGCACCCGTCGAGGCAGCCGCCGGTGTCGGAGCCGGGCGCGGTGGCGAAGACCGCGGCGCAGCGACCGTCGCCGGGGCAGCTCGCGTTGCCGATCGAGAGCGTGCAGATCGAGCTGCAGTACCCGCCGGGGTACGCCGCGCCGGAGAGGCACTGGCCGCCGGCGCAGTCCGCGGGCGCCGCGCACGGCTGGCCGTTCAGCGCGCCGGGCGAGTCGGGCTGGCAGAGGCCGCGGAACTTGTCGCAGTGGCCGGTGGCGCACTGGCCGTCGAGGTGGCACGCGGGGAAGCAGAGCAGGGTGTCCTGCGGCAGGTTCGGCGGGCCGAGGTCCTGGCAGGCGTAGCCGGAGCGGCACGAGGCGGTGCCCATCCCGTTCGCCGGACAGGTCTCGAAGCAGAGCCCGTCGTCGCCCGGCGTGCTCGGGAACGGATCGAAGCAGACCTCGCCGGGCGGGCAGCCGCCGCCGGCCACGCTGCAGCCGCTGGTGCAGGTGCCGCCGGGCCAGCCGCTGTTGGCCTCGGTGAGGCAGATGCCCGACTCGCAGTCGGCGGGGGTCGCGCACGCCTCGCCGTCGAGGGCGAGGCCGCGGAGCGCCTCGCAGCGTCCCGACCAGAGGTTGCAGAACCCGCCCGCGCACTGGGCGTCGAAGGTGCAGTCGGGGATGCAGACGGTCTGGGGCGCCGCGTCGTCGCCGAGGTTCGCGCAGGTGTAGCCGGGCCGGCAGTCCGCGGGCGTCGCGCAGCCGTCGAAGCAGGTGCCCTGCGGGTCGCCGGGCGCGAGGAAGCAGGTGCCGCCGCCGTCGCAGGGGTTCTGGGCGGTGCAGCCGCCGGTGCAGTAGCCGTTCGGGAAGCCGTCGGTCGCCTCGGCGGCGCAGATGCCGCTCGCGCACTGGTTCGCGGTGGAGCACGGCGCGCCGTCGGCGGCGAGCTGCGCGCACGGCGGGCGGGCGGCGCAGTCGGGATCGGCGCAGTCGGCGAGGCCGTCGCAGTCGTCGTCGACGGCGTCGCCGCACGCGGCCTCGGGCCCCGCGCCGCCGGGGCACGCGCAGGCGCCGCCGCCGCAGACGCGGCCGTACGCGCCGCACGCGGCGCCGTCGCAGACGGCGTCGGCGCAGTCGATCAGGGCG
>CAZDGH010000462.1:0-3947 GCA_964504805.1 uncultured Myxococcales bacterium
CACGACGAGCCACGGTAGGTACGCGGGCATGGGCCCATGCTAGCAGGGCGCGCTACGGGCGCGGTCGCGTCGCTCGCCGCGTGACCACGTAGAGCAGCGCGATCCCGCCGACCAGGGCGCCGGCGATGAGCAGCGCGGCCGGCTTCGCCTGCGTGAGCAGCGCGGCGCAGACGGCGATGCCGGCGACCGGCACGACCGCCGGCACCTCGAAGGCGCCCTTCGGCTCGTCGGGGCGACGGCGCAGCGCGAGCAGCGCCGCGTGCACCACCGCGAACGAGCCGAGGAGCAGGACGCTCGTCGCCGAGGCGAGCTGGGCGATGTCGCCGGCGAGGGCGAGGACGACGACGATCGCGAGCAGCGCGAGGATGGCGACGTGCGGCGTGCGGCGGGTCGGGTGGATCGCGCCGAGCGCCGCCGGGAGCAGCGCCTGCCGGGAGAGGCCGTAGACGAGCCGCGAGCCCATCACGAAGTTGAGCAGCGCGGTGTTGGTGATCGCGAACAGCGCGATCACCGAGAAGGCGCCGGGCGGGAACCACGGCGCCGCGCGGCGGACCACGTCGACGAGCGGCTGCCCCGAACCGGCGAGGTCCGCCGGCGCGACCACCGACACCGCCGAGATCCCGATGGCCACGTAGACCGCCGCCGCGATCGAGACCGCGAGGAGGACCGCGAGCGGGAAGGTGCGCTTCGGGTCCTTCACCTCCTCGGTCACGTTGAGCATGTCCTCGAAGCCGATGAACGCGTAGAAGGTCAGGAGCGCGCCCTGCAGGAAGAGCGACGGCCCGAGCGTCGCGCCCGCGGGCGGGACGAGCAGGTCGACCGAGCCCCAGTGCGGCACGCTCACCGCGATGACCAGCAGGAGGCCCGACACCTCGACGAGCGTGCAGAGCGCGTTGAGCGCCACCGACTCGCGGATCCCGCGCAGGTTCACGATCGTGAGCGCCGCGAGGAAGCCGAGGATCACCGTCACCGTCGTCGCCGGCGAGGCCTCGAGGCCGAGGAGCCCGAGGAAGTAGCCGGAGAACGCCCGCGACTGCGTCGCCATCGAGGTGAGGCCCGACGCCACCATGGCGAGGCCGAGCACGTACGAGAGGAACGGCTTGCCGAAGGCGCGGTCCGCCACGTAGGCGACGCCGGCCGCCCGCGGGTGCCGCGAGCCGATCGACGCGTACGAGAGCGCGGTGAGGAGCGCCGCGGCGAAGCTCCCGAGGAACGCCAGGAAGACGGCGGTCCCCATCGTGCCCGCGACCTTGCCGACGAGCGCGTAGACGCCGGAGCCGAGCATGTCGCCGACGCCGTAGACGACGAGGCCGGCGAGGCCGATGCGACGCTCGAGGGTGGGCTGCTCGTCGCTCACGGGCGGAGGATGGCACGGCTCGGCGGGGTAGGCTGCGGGAATGGACGACGAGCTCTTCCGGATCCGACCCTCGGACGACGGCGCGGCGCGGCTGTTCGCGAGCCTCCTCGAGGCGCTCGGTCCGCTCTTGCCCGGCGTGGAGCTCCTCCACGTCGGCTCGACCGCGGTGCCCGGCTCGCTCTCGAAGGGCGACCTCGACGTGCAGCTCCGCGTCGACGCCGCGGGCTTCGAGGCGGCGCGCGCGGTGCTCGCCGCGCGCTACGCGCCGAACCCGGGCGGGGTGCCGCCGCCGCACGGCGCGTCGTTCGAGGATCCGAGCACCTCGCCGCCGGTCGGCCTGCACCTCACCGTCCGCGGCAGCGAGGCCGACTTCCAGTGGATCTTCACCGAGATGCTCCGCGAGGACGCGGCGCTCCGGGCGGCGTACGACGACCTGAAGCGCCGCTGGGACGGCCGCTCGATGGCGGCGTACCGCGAGGAGAAGGATCCGTTCTTCGCCAGGCTCCGGGCGCTGCCGCGGTTCGAGGAGCTCCGGCGGCGCGGGATCGGCTAAGGTCGCGGCCATGCCGACCGTCGACCTCGTCTGGAAGCCCGGCTGAACGGGCTGCGTCCGAGCGCGGGAGTTTCTCGCGCAGAAGCCGGTGGAGCTCCGGGTCCGCAACCTCGTCAAGGAGCCGCTCTCGGAGGCGGAGCTCCGGGCGCTGGCGGCGAAGGCGGGCGGGATCCGGGAGCTGGTGGCGCCGAAGCAGCGCAAGGCCGCCGAGGAGGTGCCGGACGCGAAGCTGGCGTCGTGGCTCGCCGAGGACTGGCGGAGGGTGCGCAAGCCGATCGTGATCGCCGGCAAGACGGTCACCCTCGGCTTCACGGCGAAGGAGCGCGAGGCGCTCGAGGCCGCGCTGCCGTGACCCGTCGGGCGAAGACGACGCGGAAGGTGCTCACCCACCACCCCGCGCCGTCGCGGCCGACCCGCGGCCTGCGCCGCCCGCGCGTCCCGATGCCGGCGCCGGTGCGGAAGGCGCTCGTGGACCGCGGGCTGCTCGACGCCTACCGCGCGCGGCCCGCGTACCAGCAGCACGACTACCTCGGCTGGATCGCGCGGGCGAAGCGGGACGAGACCAAGGCGAAGCGCCTCGCGGAGATGCTCGACGAGCTCGACCGCGGCGGCGTCTACATGAAGATGCGCTGGGTGCCGGCCCGCTAGGCCGAAGGCTGGGCGCCGTCCTCGAGCGACCGCACCACCTCGAGCGACTTCGCCACGTGCGCCTCGGCGCGGACGAGGGAGTCGAAGACGTAGCGGACGGTGCCGCCGCGGTCGACGACGAAGGTGACGCGGCCGGCGATCATCCCGAACAGCGCCCGCTTCACGCCGAACGCGCGCTGCGCCTCGCCGTCCCGGTCCGACAGCAGCGTGAACGGGAGCCGGTGGTGCGCGGCGAAGCTCGCGTGCGACGCGGCGTCGTCGGCGCTGATCCCGATCACCTCGGCGCCGGCGGCGGTGAAGTCCTCGTACTGGTCGCGGAAGCTGCAGGCCTGGGCGGTGCAGCCGGCGGTCTCGTCCTTCGGGTAGAAATAGACGACCAGCGTCTTCTTCCCGAGGCGGTCGTGGAGCCGGACGGGCGTCCCGGAGGCGTCGGGGAGGGTGACGTCGGGCAGCCGGTCGCCCACGGCCAGGGTGCGGGTCTCGCTCATGGGCCGGTTCTCTAGCAGGCTCGCCGGCCGCCCGCACGGCGGCGCTCGCTTCCGCGCCCCGCATCGCCTACTCCTATCGGGTGACCTTCGACGCGCTCGACGTCCCTCCCCCGCTGCTCGGCGCCCTCTCCGCCCGCGGCTTCGCCGCCCCCACCCCGGTGCAGCGCTCGGTCCTCGAGCCCTCGCACGAGGGGCGCGATCTCCTCGTCTCCTCGCGCACGGGCTCGGGCAAGACGGTCGCCTTCGGCCTGGCGATGGCGAAGGACCTCCTCCGCGAGGACGGCACGCTCCCGCCCGCCTCGGAGGGGCCGCTCGTGCTCGTGGTCGCGCCGACGCGGGAGCTGGCGGTGCAGGTGCAGGCGGAGCTGACCTGGCTGTGGGCGCCGCTCTCCGCCAAGGTCACCTCCTGCGTCGGCGGCACCGACGCGCGCCGCGAGGTGCGGGTGCTCGCCGGCGGCGTCCACGTCGTCGTCGGCACGCCGGGCCGGCTCTGCGATCACCTCGACCGCCGCAGCCTCGACCTCTCGGGCGCCCGCGTCGTCGTCCTCGACGAGGCGGACGAGATGCTCGACATGGGCTTCCGCGAGGAGCTCGAGCGCATCCTCGGCGAGAGCCCGGCGGAGCGGCGGACGCTGCTCTTCTCCGCGACCATCCCGCCGCCGATCGAGGAGCTCGCCCGCCGCTACCAGCGCGACGCGGTGCGGATCGCCGCCACCGACGCCGGCGAGGCGCACGCCGACATCGAGTACCGCGCCCACCTGGTGGCGCCGCGGGATCGCGAGCACGCGGTGGTCAACGTGCTCCGCCACGCCGACGCGCCGCGCGCGCTCGTCTTCTGCGCCACCCACGAGGCGGTGACGCACCTGCACGCGAACCTCGTCGAGCGCGGCTTCTCCGCGGT
>CAZDGH010000463.1:0-3933 GCA_964504805.1 uncultured Myxococcales bacterium
GGATTTGGAGGGGGGGCCCCCGCCGCCGCCACGCGGGCGGCGGGGTACCTCCAAAACAGGGACCCACGGAGGCCCGGCCCCTGCGGCCCGACCGGCGGTCACTCGCCCGGAGACGGCGGCTAGCCGATGCCGTGCATGGTCTCGTCGATCAGGTGGCGGACGACCGCGCGCGGGTCCTTGCCGGACTTCTGGAAGACGTCGAGCTGGCGCTCCGCGGAGGTGCCGTCGGTGAGGATGTTGCGGACGGCGGCGACCTCTTTCTCGGTGCCGAGGATGCTGGCGGCCTCGCCGACGAGGGTGAGCATCTCGTCGATGAGCTCGGAGAAGGGGCGCTCGCGCTCCTCGCCGAAGTCGATGAGCTTGCCGCGGACGCCGTAGCGGGCGGCGCGCCACTTGTTCTCCTCGATCAGGGAGCGCGGGTAGTTCCGCCACGACATGTTGCGGCGGTAGAAGATGTAGAGCTGCGCCATCAGCGCCTGGATGAGCGCGGTGATCGCGATGGTGTGATCGAGCCGCGTCGCCATGTCGCAGATCCGGATCTCCACCGTGTCGTAGAGGTAGTGGACCCGGACGTCCCACCAGATCTTCTTCCCGTTGTCGATGCAGCCCGTCTTGATGAGGAGGTCGATGAACTCCTTCAGCTTCAGGTAGGTCTCGAAGTGGTCGGGGATGCCGGTGCGCGGGAACCGCTTGAAGATCTGGGTCCGCGTCGACATCACGCCGGAGACCCGGCCGAGCCAGAGCGGCGAGCTGCAGGAGAGCGCGAGGATGTGCGGGAGGAAGTAGCGGACCTCGTTGGCGAGGGCGACCGCGGCCTGCTTGTCCTTCACGCCGACGTGGACGTGGAGGCCGAAGATGAGGTTCGCCCGGGCGACGTCCTGCAGGTCCTCGATGATGCCGTGGTACCGCGGGTTGTCGGTGATCTCCTGGGTCTTCCAGTCGGAGAACGGGTGCGTGCCCGCGGCGACGATGCGCATGCCGCCCCGCTTCGAGAGCTTGTCGAGCTCGAAGCGCATCTCGGAGAGCTCGGCCCGGACCGCGGCGACGTTCGGGCAGACGCCGGTGCCGACCTCGACGACCGACTGGTGCATCTCCGGGCGCACGCGCTCCCGGAGCACGGACTTGCCGTCGTCGAGCAGCCGGCTCACGTAGGACCGGAGCTCGCCGGTCTCTCCGTGGACGATCTGGAACTCCTCCTCGACGCCGAGGGTGAACTGCCCGTCGAGCACGCTGCCCATGATCGCTCCCCCTTCTCCGACCTAGCCCTGACCCGCCTTCGCCCACGGAAGACCCGAGATCGCCTGCGGCGCCTTGCCCGCCGCCTCCTGCCGCGCGAGGTGCCGCTGGAAGGCGTAGGAGCCGTCCTGCGGCTTGCCGGACCGCGCCAGCGCGATGCACAGCGCCGCCATCTTCTCCACGCACCACTCGAAGTTGTGCGGGAGGATGGCGTTGCGATCCATGTCCGGCGCCGGGTTGGTGAAGTCGATCGCGTACGGCACGCCGTCCTTGATCGCGAACTCCACCGAGTTCATGTCGTAGCCGAGCGCGCGGTTGAGCGCGCGCGCGCCCTCGACGATCTGCTCCTCGAGCTTCTTCGGCAGCCAGCCCTGGTCGGGCAGGTAGCAGCGCCGCTTCGGGTCGTAGCGGATCGGCCGGATCTCCTCCTTGCCGATGCAGAGGCAGCGCACGTAGTCGTCGAAGTCGATGAACTGCTGCAGCGTCATGCAGAGCTGCCCGGACGCGTCGTAGTCGCGGATCAGCTCGCCGAGGTCGTTGACGCGGGTGACGTTCCGCCAGCCGCCGCCGTCCGCCGGCTTCAGGATGGCGGGGAAGCCGACGTACCTGGCGATCCCCTCCCAGTCGAGCGGGTAGACGAGGTTGCGCAGCGAGCGGGCCGGGTCGATCCGCTCCATGTACTGCTTCTGCGGGAGCAGCACCGTGCGCGGCACCGGCACGCCGATCTTCGCCGCCAGCGAGAAGCCGAAGAACTTGTCGTCGGCGGTGAACCAGAACGGATCGTTGATGACGTAGGTGCCGGCGAGCGACGCCGCCTTGAGGTGGAACCGGTAGAACGGCACCTCGTGGCTGATGCGGTCGACGAGCACCCGGTACTGCGAGGCGAACCGCTCCGGCGTCGCGTCGATCTTCGCGAGCTCGGCGTGGACGCCCGGGGTCTTGTTGATCCGCTCGATGAGCGCCGCGGGGAACGGCTGCTCCATGCCGACCAGCACCCCGATCTTCTCCGCCATCTGCCCCTCTCCCTCGGCGGCCTCGCGGGCCGCCTCGACTTCGTCGCGATCAGAAAGCCGTTCGACGTGCCCTCGATTCCGCTCCGGGGCCCCGGGACCTACGCCTCGCTCGGCCGCTCGAAGGCCCCGAGCGCTCCGTCGTACGTCGGCAGGGGGACCGGCCGGAAGCCCCGGGCCGGGGCGAGCGCGTTGAACTGCCGCGACAGCCAGCCGGGGATGAGCAGCGCGTAGGTCCGGGCCAGGCGCATCGGGTCGTCGATGGTCTTCCGCATCCGGTGGTAGACCAGCTCGCCGTACGCCTCGATCACCGCCTTCTGCTGCTCGGGCCGGTCGATCCAGTTGAGCACGCCGGGGCGGTCCGCCTCGGGGTGGAAGATCGTCCCCTCCGCGCCCTGCGCGAAGCGGAACGACGTCATGCACGGGCCCTTGGAGACGCCGTCGCGGCTCTCGCGGGCGTAGAGCTCCCCGCCGAGCTCCCGCAGGCGCCGCTCGTCGAGATCCACCGCCTGCCAGCTCCGGTGCTCCCAGGCGAAGAACCGGTCGCCGAACGCGCCGAGGAGGTCGGAGCGCTGGCCGGTCTCCGTCGGGTAGACCGGCATGATCCCGAACTTCCGCGGCCGCGGCTCGAGCTTGGCGATCCCGAAGTGCAGCGTGAGGATCTCGAACGAGTAGCAGACGCCGAGCAGGCCGGGCGACGCGGGGCCGTGCTTGAGCTGCCCCTCCACGACCGAGTCGACGAACTTCCGGTAGGCCGGCACCCAGGACTCGCGGAAGCCGTCCACGGGCGAGTCGGGGCCGCCGGTCGAGAGGTAGAGGTCGCAGTCCCTCGGCGGCGCTTCGCCGAGGTTGCGCGGCTGCACGTAGGTGAGCGTGTGCTCGAGGCCGGGGTTCGTGGCGCGGACGCGCTCCACGAAGGCGGCCACGATCGAGCGGAACGAGCGGATGGCCTGGTTGGCCACGCCGTTGTTCATGTCGACGAGGCAGATGCGGAGTGGGGTCACTGTGGAATCGTTCTAACGCGAAGGGCGGGGTGCCGGGAAGGAGGACTCCGGGCTCCGGGCTCCGGGCTCCGGCGGGCTCGCGTCAGGGCTTGCGGCGCTCGGCCTCGGCGATCGCGGCGGCGGGCTGCACGACGCCCCAGCCCTGGCGCTCCACGGCGACGCCGGGCAGGCGGCGGGCGGTGTCGACCAGGATCCGCTTCACCGCCTGCGGCTCGAGCGCCGGGTTGGCCTCCAGCATCTGCGCGACGATGCTCGAGACGATCGGCGCCGCGAACGACGTGCCGTCGACGTGCTTGTAGGAGCCCGAGATCACCTTCTCGCCGCGCAGCCGCGAGCCGATGATCTGCCGGGAGAGGTAGGGCGCGTCGGTCTTCACCGCGTCGAGGGCGGGGATGACGCCGGGGTGCTTCTCGATCACCGCCCGCAGCTCCCCGTCCGGCGTCTGCGCGAGCAGCGTCAGGAGCTCCGCCTCCTGGGCGGTCGGCGTGCCGGGGAGGATCGGCGCCACCACCCAGATGCCCGGCGCCATCACCTCGGGCTTCTGCAGCCCGTCGATGGTGGGGCCGAAGCACGAGGAGTACGTGCCGATGAGGCCGCGGCGCGGATCGCCGAGATCGTTGACGCCGCCGACGGTGATCACCGCCGGCGTCGACGCCGGCGCGATCACCTTGTGCGACGAGCCG
>CAZDGH010000464.1:0-3917 GCA_964504805.1 uncultured Myxococcales bacterium
GGACGGCGCCGCGGGGTCGCACGCATGGCCGCAGCTGCCGCAGTTGGCCGGATCGGACGTCAGGTCGACGCAGGCGCCGTTGCACGCCGCGAGGAAGCCGCAGCCGCCGCCGGGCACGCAAGCGCCGTTCTGGCACAGCTCGCCACGGGCGCAGTCGGCGTCGCTGGCGCACGGCGGCGCGTGGCAGCCGTCGTCCACGTGGCCGTTGCAGTCGTTGTCGAGCCCGTCGCCGCAGGTCTCGGCCGGGTCGCAGCCGGAGGGCTGGCAGACGTTGCAGCCAGCCGGATCGGCGACGCAGAGCTCGGCCGGGGCGCAGTCGGCGTCGCTGGCGCAGCCGTGCTGGCACCCGCAGCCGTCGTCGACGGCGCCGTTGCAGTCGTCGTCCACCCGGTTGTCGCAGACCTCGGCGGCCTCGCAGTGATCCGCGGCGCAGCTGCCGTTCACGCACACCGTGCCCGCGGGGCAGTCGGCGTCGTCGGCGCACGGCAGCACGATCACCCCGAACGGCGAGAGGTGCGGCGTGAGGCCGGAGACGGTGCCGGCCTCGACGTCGACGAGCGCGCCCTCGAGCGCGGCCCAGGCGCCGTCGACCACGGTGGCGACCCGGAGCTGCGACGGCGAGGCGCCGCCGAGCGCGGCGGCGTCGTAGGTGAAGGTCAGGCGGGCGGGGACGGCGAACTGGGTGCCGCTCGGCCCGATCTCGTACGCGGCGCCGACGTGGCCGTCGAGAGCGTCGGCGAGCGGCGCGATCTCGATCCGGACCTCGCGATCGAGCGCGCCGGCGGGGACGCTGAGCTCGAGCCTGCCGTCGGACGAGCGGAGCGAGCCGCCGCTCTCGCCGATCGGCGTGCCCGAGGGATCGCCGCCGCCGGGCGCGTCGGAGGTGCTGCTGCCGGGGCCGCCGCAGGCGACCGCCGCGAGGAAGCCGGTACAGAGCGCTGCGAGGAGAAGCTTGCTGCCGTTCATGGGTTCCCTCCGTTCTGCTGCCGTGGAGGGCGGGTAACCCGCGAGCGGCGCTTCGTGGGAACCGCTACCCGCAGACGCCGTTCAGGCAGGCCTGTCCCGCGGCGCAGTCGGCGTCGGACCGGCACGGGTCGCCGCAGCCCTCGTCGGCGACGCCGCTGCAGTCGTCGTCCTCGCCGTCGCAGGCCTCCGGCGCCCCGGGGTGCACGGCGCCGGCGGTGTCGTCACAGTCGTCGCCGCCGCAGGCCGGGTCGTCCGAGGCGTGGCCATCGCGATCGCCGTCGCAGAGCGCGCTCGCGGTGCAGGCGCTCCGGACGCACTGCTCCCACGCCTCGCAGGCGTTGCCGCAGGCGCCGCAGTTCCGCTCGTCCTCGACCACGCAGGCGCCGAAGCACGGGAGCTCTCCGGCCGCGCAGCCGCCCTGGCAGTAGCCCGCCTCGCACCGCTCGCCGGGGGCGCAGTCCGCGTCGGTGGTGCAGACGCCGGCGTTGCAGCCGTCGTCGACGGCGCCGTCGCAGTCGTTGTCGAGGCCGTCGCCGCAGGTCTCGGCGACGTCGCAGGTGAAGCAGCCGCCGTTCACGCAGCGCTCCGCGCCCTGGCAGGCGGTCCCGCACGAGCCACAGTTGCGCTCGTCCTCGGGGACGCAGGCGCCGTCGCACGCGAGCTCGCCGGCGCCGCAGGCGACGCAGCCGCCGCAGGGATCGGCGCTGCAGAACGAGCCGGGGCCACAGTCCTCGTCGGCGGCGCAGGTGCGCGCGCAGGTGCAGGCGCCGTCGAGGCAGACCAGCCCCGGTCCGCAGTCGTCGTCGATCCGGCAGCCGTCGGGGACGCAGCTCCCGCCGTCGCAGCGCCCCGCGGGGCACTCGGCGTCGGCGCTGCACGCCGCGATCGCGGCGAAGACGCCGAAGCGGGTGATCTCCCCGGAGGCCGGCAGCGGCTCCGGCCCGTCCGCGCCGATCCGCGAGACCACCGGCGGCGCCGGCAGCGCGGCGTCGGTGTGCAGCGTCAGCACCGCCGGCGCGGCGAGCACCTCGTCCTCCGGGCGCACGCGGTAGCCGCTCCCGACCGCGCCCTCCACCGCCTCCGCGAGGACCTCGACGTCCACGCACGCGCGCAGCGCGCCCCGCGGGATCGCCAGCACGAGCCGCCCGTCGCGGGAGCGGACCTCGCCGCCGCCCCCGCAGATCGTCCGGAGCTCGGGGCGGCCCTCGGCGTCGAAGAGGCCGTCGCCGCAGGCGCCGGCGGCCGCCGCGGCGAGGAGCATCGAGAGCGGGAGGCGCTTCGTCATGGCAGCACCGAGTACTCGAGGCCGAAGGTGCCCGCGGCGGTGGCGCGGAGAGCGGGCGCCTCGTTGAGGACGAAGCGGTGGCCCACGAGCTCGAGCGCCACGTGCGCCGCGAGCGGGCCGGAGAGCGGGAGCGAGAGCCCGGTGGCGGCCCCCGCCTGCAGGTCGAAGGTGCCCGCCTCCTCGCCGTTCGCGAGCCGCTGCACCACGCCGGCCCCGCCGAGGAGCGGCCCGGCCCAGGCCTCGAAGCCCACGAGCGGGAAGCGGAAGGCGCCGATCGCCTGGCCGCCGTACGAGCGGTAGTCGTAGCGGAAGCCCTCGTCGTTCACGCTCTTCCAGCCGTAGGTGCCGCGGAGGAGCAGGCCGAAGCGCTCGCTGAAGTCGTGGCGCGTGCCGAGTCCGACGGTCTGGGCGGCGCCGAAGTTCCTGAGGAAGCTCGTGCCGAGGCCGAGCTGCGCCGTGACCGCGTGGGCGTCGCGATCGGCGAGGCCCTTCTTGATCACGGCCGCGTACGGCGCGCTCGCGAGGGGCACGTCGGTGGCGCGCAGCCGATCCCCCTGCCGCAGCTCGAAGCCGCCGCTCAGGACCTCGCCCGCGGTGGCGCGGACCAGCCGGTACCGCCCGGCGGGCAGCGCCAGCAGCTTGTCGACGCCGCGGGCGGGCCGCACCTCGTAGACGACCGGCCGGCTCTCGCCGACCACGAGCCAGCGGTGCGCCGGATCGCCGGGGAGCGAGAGGGCGCCGTCGGCGCGCGAGAGCTCCGCGAGGATCAGCTCGCCCTTGCCGCGCAGCGAGAGCTCGAAGGTCGGGTGCTGCGCCACGCCCGCGGCGCGGGCCGTCTGCTCCACCGTGTGGGCGTAGGCGTAGCCGTAGGCCTCGCCGAGGCTGATCCGCCCGTCGGCGTCCGCGTCGGCGGCGCCGCGGAGCCCCGCGCTCAGGTGGTGGGTGAAGAAGCTCCCGCGCAGCTCCGCGCTCTCGAGGGCGTCCTCTCCCGCGGCGGTGGAGGCGATGATCGCGGTGCCGTCCGGCGAGGCGTCGGAGGCGACGGTGACCTCGAACTCCTCCGCCACCGCCCGCGCTCCCTTGGCGCGGGTGAGCGCGCCCGCGCGGCAGGCGTCGACGAACGCGACCCGGACGTCCGCCGGCGAGGCGTCGAGGGCCGCCTTGAGCTCCTCGAAGCGGACGAGCTCGCCGCCGAGCTCGAGGCCGTCGTCGCCGGCGTGGCCGGAGAAGTAGACGAGGAGGAGCGCGCGGCCCGCGCCCTTCGCCTTCGCGGCGCGGACGGCGGCGCCGGCCTCGCCGATCCCGCGGAGGAGCTCTTCCCGCCCCGGCGCGCGGAGGAGCCGGACCTGTCCCGGCGGGAAGCCGCCGAGCTCGACCAGCGTGTCGGCGAAGCGCGCCGCGTCGGCCTCGGCGAAGCGGAGCTGGGTGCGCCCCGGGCCGCCGTCGTTCCGGCCGGCGAGGACCGCGAACCGCTCCTCGGCGGGAGCCGCGCCGGCGCTGGCCGCGACGAGGGCCGCGGCGACGGCGGCAGCGATCACCGCCGCTCCAGGAGCAGCGTGGACTGCTCGGCGCCGCGGAGCGGCAGCGCGCCGAGGCCGCGGAGCCCGTCGGGGCCGGGGCGCGCGGCGGCGGCCCGGCGCGCCGGCCCCGCGCCCCCGCGCCCGGG
>CAZDGH010000465.1:0-3905 GCA_964504805.1 uncultured Myxococcales bacterium
GCCCGCGCCGCCGGTGCCGCCGTCGCCGCCGGTGCCGCCCTCGCCGCCGCCCCCGCCCGCGCCGCCGCCGCCGCCGCCCGTGACGCACGCGCCGTCGTCGCCGCAGCGCTCCCCGGCCGCGCAGTCCGCGTCCTCGTCGCAGATGATCTTCGCCTCGACGCAGCCGGCGAGGAGCGCCGGGACGAGCACGAGCAGGCGTCGCATCACTCGCCTCCGAAGAGCAGGAGCGACCCGGCGGCGACGGCGAGGCCGCCGATGGCGAGGCCGAGCCCCGCGTTCCCGCGCGTCTCCACCGCGGGCGCGTCCTCGGCGAGGACCCCCGCCTGCGCGTCCGAGCGCGCGGTGCCGTAGAGCACGCCGCCGACGATCGCGGCCGTGGCCCCGGTGCCGAGCACGACCCACGGCAGCACCCGCCTCCCCTCCTCCGGCGGCGGCGCCGTCGCCACCGCGGGCGCCGGGGCCGGCGGCGCCGACGCCTTCCCGGCGCGCGCCCGGAACCCCGCCACCAGCTCCGCCACCGCCGCCTTCGTCTCCGGCACGAGCGCGTCCTCGCTCCTCGCCTCGCGGCTCACCCGGAACACCGGCTTGCCCTTCTGGATGTCGACGAGCGAGAGCGAGAGCAGCCACTGCGAGCCGATCCTCGACAGCTCGCCGGCGAGCAGCAGGTCCACGCCGAGGGCGCCGCCGATCTCCGCGAGGCAGCTCTGGTCGGTGCAGCCGAGGAGCTCGCGCTGCTTCTCGAAGCCGATCATCGCCTGGACGTCGGCGGCGCTGGTGACCTGCAGGTCCTCGTGCCTCGCCAGCTCCGAGGCGACGAGGCCCGCGAGCGCCTGCGCCGTGGCCTTCTGCTCGTCCGCGGCCCGCAGCTCGAGGACCGCGATCTTGGTGCGCTGCGCGTCGGCCGCGCCGGCCGCGAGCAGCGCGACGACCCCCGCCGTGACGATTCCCACCTGGCTCCCTCCCGCTGCCGGCGAACGTATCAGAACCGCGCCGAGAGCCCCGCCGCCGGGGAGACCACGAACCCCGACAGGTCCCGCTCGTCGCCGAGGATCACCGGCGAGAAGAAGACCCGCAGCACCGCCAGCTCGAGGTGCAGGAACACCCAGCGGTACCCGACGTTCAGGCCGAAGACGCCGCCGGCCATCTGCAGCGTCGGATCGAGCTCGGTCGTGGGCGCGCCGGCGATCACCTCGACGTCGCGGATCCGTGGATCGAGCGAGAGGAAGCCGACGAGGTACTTGGCGCCGGCGAACAGCCCGCCGTACTCGCTCTCCTCCCCGAGCTCGTAGGAGGCGAGGACCGCGACGTCGAGGTCGTGGCGCGAGTAGTCGCCGAGCCCCACGAACTCGAGGAGCTCCACCGCCGCGCTCGCGTACGACGGCGCCGGCGACAGGTGGAGCGTGTAGCCGCCCTGGACCGCGAGCTGCAGCTCCCGCTCGCGGTGGAAGCGCCACTTGCCGTCCGCCTTGAGCAGGAACCCGCCCCACCGGAGCCCGACGTCGACGTCCTCGACCACGCCGTACCGGGCCATGAGCTCGGTGTACGCGCCCGGCTGGAAGAGCGTCAGCGCGAGCGCGGTCTCGAACGCCTGCCGCTCCTCCTCGACGGTGATCGGCTCGCCGCGCCGCGCGGCGTCGGAGAGCCGGTCGGCGACCGCGGCGCCGGTGTCGACCACCTCCCCGACGAGCGAGGTCGCGACCGGCAGCGACGCCGACGCCGCGACCTGGACCTGTCCCGGGTCCAGCGTGCGCGCCGTCTGCATCGTGGTCAGCGAGGTGGCGCACCCTCCGGAGAGGAGCGCCACCGCGAGCAGCCGGGACGTCACACCCGGGCGGAGGCGCCGTTCACGGTCGCCCGCGCCTTGAAGTCGCCGAGCACCTTCTCGATCTGCCGGTTCACGATCGCGAGCATGTCCTGCTTCTCGCGGTACGGCATGAAGGCGCTCTTCCACCCGGAGATCACGCAGGTGACGATGTCGTCGAGGCTGAGGCCGATCTTCTGGTGCGACAGCAGCAGCTCCTTCGTCACCGTGGTGTCGGTGATCAGCCGGTTGTCGGTGTTCACCGACACCCGCAGGCCGTAGTCCAGGTAGAACTTGAGCGGGTGCGACTCGAGGTTCGGCACCGCGCCGGTCTGGACGTTCGAGGACGGGCAGCTCTCGATCGGGATCCGGTGGTCGTTGACGTAGTTGAGGAGGTCGCCGTCCTCGCGCAGCCGCACGCCGTGGCCGATCCGGTGGGCGCCGCAGTAGTGCAGCGCCTGCGAGATCGACTCCGCGCCGTACGCCTCTCCGGCGTGGCAGGTGCAGTTGACGTTGTTCTTGAGCACCAGCTGGAACGCGGCCCGGTGCTCCTTCGCCGGGAAGTTGTACTCGGCGCCGGCGAGGTCGAAGCCCTTCACGCCCTTGTTCTTGTAGGCGACGGCGAGCTCGGCGAGACGCAGCGAGGTCTGCGGGTTGATGTGGCGGATGCCGCAGATGATGACGCCGCTCTTGATGCCGACCTCCCGCTTGGCGACGCGCAGGCCCTCGAGCACCGCGTCGAGGACGGTGGTCATCTTCAGGCCCTCGCGCGTGTGGAGGTTCGGCGCGTAGCGGACCTCGAGGTAGCGCACGCCCTCGGCGTGGGCGTCGAGGGCGAGCTCGTAGGCCGACCGGTAGAGCGCCTCGGTGGTCTGCATCACCGAGAGCGTCACGTCGAAGGCGACCAGGTAGTCCTCGAGCGAGCCGCAGGTCTCGCCCATGTGGATCGCCCGGGCGAGGCCGTCCTCGGTGTCGGCGGGGAGCTTCACGCCCTGCTTCTCGGCGAGCTCGAGGATGGTCCGGAGCCGCAGCGAGCCGTCGAGGTGGCAGTGGAGGTCGGTCTTCGGGAGGGCCCGGATCAGCTCCTCGGTCACCGGCATGTCCGGGATCCGGGGCGCGGGCGGCGGGCCGAGCGTGCGGGCGGTGGAGGGGATGCCGGAGGGGCCGATGGCGTGGCCCGGCCGGTCGTCGTCGTCGAAGTCGAGGTCGCTCATCGGTGAGCCATAGATCAGGGATCCGGGTCCCGGCAAGGAGACGTCCCTGCGCGCTATCACGAGGGTTCTGCGGTGGACGCAAGAGGCCCGGCCGCTATACTCGGCGCGACCTTGGCTACCCCTCGCCGCATGCCCGAACCCCGGAGGTCTCCCGTGACCAAGTCCGAGGAAGCGCTCGCGCGCCTCATCGAGGAGCGGCTGCTGCCGGGCGCCGACCTCGCGGAGATCGACGGCCGGATCCAGCGGCTCTTCGGCGAGAAGTGGTGCGTCGTCTTCACCGACATGGCCGGCTTCTCCCGGCGGGCGGCGCGGAGCGGGATCATCCCGTTCCTGGTGCTCATCCACCAGCTCGACAAGATCTGCCTGCCGGTGATCCACAAGAACGCCGGCTTCGTGCTGAAGAAGATCGCCGACAGCCACATGATCCTCTTCCGCAGCCCGAAGGAGGCCCTCAAGGCCTGCGTGGAGATGCAGCAGGCGGTCTTCCGCTACAACGAGGCCGCGGCGGATCCCGACAAGATCTACCTCGGCTGCGGCATCGGCTTCGGCGAGGTGCTCAAGCTCGGCGACGAGGACGTCTACGGCGTCGAGGTGAACTTCGCGGCGAAGCTCGGCGAGGACCTCGCCGGACCGTACGACATCTTCCTCACCCCCGACGCGATCAAGGCGATCGGCGGCTCGAAGCTGGCGCGGTTCGAGAAGGTGAAGGGCAGCCAGCTCGGCGGCACCAAGCTCCCCTACTTCCGCGCCAAGTACGAGACCGGCGCCCAGCAGACCGAGAAGAAGAAGGCGCAGCGGAGCCGGATCCGCTTCAAGTAGTCACGGCGCGGCGGAGAGCTCCTCGAGCCGCGCCGCCGCCGGCCCGTGCCCGGGCCGGATCGCCCGCACGC
>CAZDGH010000466.1:0-2357 GCA_964504805.1 uncultured Myxococcales bacterium
GGCGTCGGTCGGCGGGGTCGCCGGCGTCGTCGTGGGCGGCGTCGTGGGCGGCGTCTCGGCAGCCGGCGGCGCGATCGGCGGCGGCGGCGCGGTCTGGGCGCGCGCCTCCGCGGCGAGCAGGACGAGCACAACGGCGAACGAGACGGCGCTACGCGGCATCGGGCGTCCCTCTCTCGCGGCCGGGGAGCGGCTCCCGCCGGAAGCGACGTCCGATCCTAAGAAACGCCTGCGGATAACGAAAGCGCTTCCGCGCTACGGAAGCGCCGCCGCAGGCACCGCCGGCAGCGTCTCGTCCGCCGGCCGGGCCTCCTCGGCCGCGGGCGTCGCGAGCAGCGACTCGTCGAGCGCGTCGGGCGCCGGCAGGTCGCCGCCGCCTCCCATGATCCCGCCCTTGCCCTTGAACCGCTTCAGGTAGATCGCCGCGGCGGCGCCTCCCATGATCGCGGCCGAGCCGAGGCAGAGCACCAGGCCCTCCGCCGACGAGCTCGAGTGGTAGTGCCACCTGTGGCTGCCGGTCGGCGGCGGCGGGTCGAACCGCTCGCCCTCCGGCGTGGCCGAGGCGCGCCACGTGCCCGGCTGCGCGGTGGCGCACCCGGCACCGAGCGTCGCGGCGACGAGCGCCGCCACGAGCCTAGAACGCGACGGCGAGGACATGGCCCCCTCCCGCCTGCACGAAGAAGCCGTCGTCGCCGCCGCGCCTCGCGAGGCGCTCGGCCGGCGGCGCCGCCCACGCGTCGGCGCGCCTGCGTCCGCCTCCGCCCGCGCGGCGGTAGGCGTCGAGGCCCTGCATCAGGTGGATGCCGACCCAGCCGAGGACGAGCACCGCCCACGCGAGGCTCGTCATCCCGAGCAGCGCGCTGAGCAGCACGCCGGCGCCGACCACGGCGAAGTCGACGATCAGGTAGAAGACGAAGCCGTCGCCGTCGTCCTGGATGAGGTGCCCGAGGCCGAAGCCCGGGATGAACCCCAGGATGAACCCGAAGAGCTGGTCGTCGCTCGCGCCGCCGCCCTCGTCGACGCCGGGCAGCGCGTCGCGATCGAGCGTGTGGGCGAGGTCGCGGGAGGCCTCGGCCAGGCGCCGGGAGAGCTCGGGAGCGAGCCGGAAGCTCGCCGCGGGCGCCGGCGCGGTCTCGAGGAGGCGGAGCCGTGCCTCGACGGGGAGCCGCGGGCCCGGCGCCGGGAGCGCCGCCGCGGTCGAGCCGGCGAGCGCGACCGCGAGGCCGGTGAGGAGCGGGAGGTGGAGACGCATGGCGGGCGAGTGTACGACGGCCGCGCGCGGGTGGGACAACCGAATCGGGAGGTCGCGTCAGACCTCGAAGAACGAGGCCTCCTCGGCCCAGCGCAGGCACTGGTCGACCTGCTCGTCGGTCAGCACCTCGTTGCGCCGGAGCAGCTCGACCTCGGTCTTCATGTCGGTGTCGAGCAGGTACGGGCCGTCGGTGTTGATGGTGAACTTCACCCCGCGGTCGAGGAAGGTGCGGAGGATGTGCTTGAGCTCGCTCACGCCGTCGACGGCCCGCGTCTGCAGGTTCGAGGACGGGCAGATCTCGAGGACGGTGCCGCGCTCCCGGAGGAGCTTCATCGCGTCCTCGTTGTAGGCGGCGCGGATGCCGTGGCCGATGCGCGCCGGCTCGAGCTGCTCGAGCACCGCGATCACGCCCTCGCCGTTGGTGGAGCGGGTCTCGCCGGTGTGCACGGTGGTGCCCAGGCCGGCGGCGCGCGCCCTGGCGTAGAGGTCGCGGTACTTCGGCACCTCGTTCTCGTCGAGCTCGTGCGCGAGCTTCTCGGTGCCGGCGAGGTCGATGCCGCGGACGCCGCGGCTCCGGTACTTGATCGCCTTCTCGACGAGGATCGAGTTGAGCTTGTGATCGAACTCGCGGGCCAGGCAGAAGATGAGGCACGTCTTCACGCCGTACTCGAGCGAGGCGCGGTCCATCCCGCGGATGGCCGCGTGGATGATGTGGTCGAGATCGCGTTCGCCGCCCTCGTTGCGCTTCATCGGGTTGAAGCGCAGCTCGAGCTGGGTGACCCGCGAGCCGCGGTACTCCTTGCCGATGATCTCGTAGACGGAGCGCTCGATCGCAGCCGGGGACGACTGGATCTTCTCGGTCCAGCGGTGGAGGATCTGCAGGTAGTCCTCGAGGCTCTTCACCTTGTCGCCGCGCGCGGTGACGAGCTCGACGAACTCCCAGTAGCTGCGGACCGGCAGCTTGTAGCCCTGCTGGTGCGCGATCGACCAGAGGATGTGCGGGGCGACGGCGCCGCCGACGTGGATGTGGAGATCGATCAGGTCGCGGTTCGGGCGGGTGCCTTCCATGCCGCGTCGATCTACCTCACCCGGGCCCGCCGCGGTACTG
>CAZDGH010000466.1:2367-3883 GCA_964504805.1 uncultured Myxococcales bacterium
CCCGGGGCCCCCCGGGGGCCCGCCCGGGGGCGCCCCCGCCGAGCTACCGCTACTCCGTCACGGGCACGCGCCCTGCCGCGAGTCGACGCAGATGGACGGCGTCGCGCCGTACGGCCCGCAGCACGAGTTGAACCCGTTGTCGTTGCAGGAGGCGTCGCACGGGCACGAGTTGCAGGTGGCCGGGTAGAACGCCTCGCAGTTGCCGCGGATGCAGACCTCGTCGGCGTTGCAGGGGTCGAAGCAGCCGCCGCAGTGGAGCGGATCGGAGTCGGTGTCCACGCACCCGCCGCCGCACTCGTCCAGGCCGCCGCCGCACCCGCCGTTCGGCTGGCACTGGCCGTTGCGGCAGACGCCGCCCTGGCAGTCGTTGCCGATCGCGCCGCAGTTCTGGTCGCTGTTCAGCGAGACGCAGGTGCCGTTGCCGTCGAGCGCGAAGCCGGGCCGGCAGACGCACTGGCCCGCCTCGCACGTCTCGAGGTCGTTGCAGTTGTTGCCGCAGGCGCCGCAGTCGCCCGGATCGGCCGCCAGGTCGCGGCAGCGGACGTTGGCCGGATCCGGGTCGCAGTCGGTGAGCGTGCCGGTGCAGCCACAGACGCCGGAGACGCAGGCCTCGTTCTGGCCGCAGTTGTTGCCGCAGCCGCCGCAGTGGAAGATGTCCGTCGAGACGTCGGCGCAGCTGTTGCCGCAGTTCACGGTGCCCGCCGGGCAGACGCACTGGCCCGAGGTGCACGACTCGGCGTTCGCCGGGCAGTCGTTGCCGCAGGCGCCGCAGTTCGCCAGGTCGCCGGCGAGGTCGGCGCAGACGTCGCCGCAGTTCACCGTGCCGGGCGGGCAGGTGCAGACCCCGGAGACGCACTGGCCGTTCGACGGGCAGGCGTTGCCGCACGCCCCGCAGTTCTGCTGGTCGTTCGAGAGATCCGCGCAGGTCGCGCCGCAGTCCACCGTGCCGCCGGGGCAGGTGCAGACCCCGGAGACGCAGGAGCCGTTCGCCGGGCACTCGTTGCCACACGCGCCGCAGTCGAGCAGCGCGCTCGCGAGGTCGGCGCAGGCGTCGCCGCAGTCCACCGTGCCGGCCGGGCAGGCGCACTGGCCGGAGGTGCACGTGCCGCCGGCCGGGCAGGCCACGGCGCAGTCGCCGCAGTGGGCGACGTCGCTCGAGAGGTCCGCGCAGGCGTCGTTGCAGCTCACCAGGCCCGGCGCGCAGACGCAGAGGCCGCCCTCGCAGACGCCGCCGGGCGGGCAGGCGTTGCCGCAGGCGCCGCAGTTGGCATCGTCGGCGTCGGTGGAGATGCAGGAGCCGCCGCACAGCGACGTGCCCGCCGGGCACGGCGCGCAGGCGCCGGAGATGCAGGCCTCGGCGGCGTCGCAGACGATGTCGCAGCCGCCGCAGTGCTCGCGATCCGTCGACGGATCGAAGCAGGTCTGGCCGCAGCGGATCTCGGTGGGCGCACAGCCGTTCCCGCCGCCCGCGCCTCCGCCGCCGCCGCCCGCCCCACCGGCGCCGCCGCCGCCACCG
>CAZDGH010000467.1:0-3836 GCA_964504805.1 uncultured Myxococcales bacterium
CCTCGGGCTGCGGCGTCGCGTAGGCGTCGGCCGAGACCGGCTGCGCGGCCGCGCCGCCGCCCAGGTAGTAGGAGAGCGCCTCGCGCAGCAGCGCCGACGTCGGCCGGCCGGCGCGGGTGGCGGCCTGGTCGAGCGCGTCGGCGAGCTCCGGGCCCACCCGCACCGCGAGGACGCGGGCGTTCGCGAGCGCCGACTCGAGCCGCTCGAGCGCCGACGACGGGCGCGCCACCCGGTAGTCGCCGCCCTCGATCATCTGCTTGATCTTCCGGGCGAGGTCCTCGCGCCCCAGCCAGGCGCCGTCGAACCACACCGCCTCGGCGTCGTAGTCGACCTCGAAGGTCTCCGTGTCGCTCATCACCACCCCTTGGAGGCGCGAAAGGCCGCGCGTTCCGGGCCGTTGTACCCCGCTTTGCGCGAAGGGGAAAGGTTCGGGCGCTATCGGCCGAGCATGCCCTCGCCGCCCAGCAGGGCGGCCTCCGCCCTCGCCATCCGGCGGGCCTCCCGCGGCGAGCGCTCGTGGTCGTAGCCGAGGAGGTGGAGGAGCCCGTGGGCGAGGTAGCGGGCGAGCTCCCGGCCGACCGGCCGCCCGTCCTCCTTCGCCCGCCGCCGGCCGGTGTCGAGGGAGATGACGAGGTCGCCGAGGAGCGGCGGGCCCCCGGGGACCGGCGCCGCCGGGAACGAGAGCACGTCGGTCGCCTGGTCCTTGCCGCGAAACGTCCGGTTCAGGGCGCGGATCTTCCGGTCGGTGGTGAGCAGGATCGAGAGCGCGCTCGAGACGCCGAGCGCGGCGAGGAACGCCCGCGCGTCCCTCCGCACCCGCGCCGCCGCGGCGCCGGGCCTCGGGTGCTCGATCCGCACCTCGACGGTCGCCCTCGCCGCCATCTAGTTGAGGAGCCGCTTCCCGCCCTCGGCGGCCTTGCCGCCCTCGGCCTTCGCCTCGCCGGCCTCGTCGGGCTCGCCCTTCTCCGCGCCGTCGTCCCTGGCGCTGATCTGCGCCTGCGGCCCCTTCGCGCTCGCCGGGTAGTCCGGCCGCGAGTGGTAGATGCCGTCGAGCGTGCGGCAGAAGCTCTTCGCCACGCTGGAGAGGTCCTTCAGGGTGAGATCGCACTCGTCGAACTGCCCGTCGGCGAAGATGCCGTTGACGAGCTTCTGCACCAGCTCCTTCAGCTTCGCCGGCGACGGCTCGGCCATCGCCCGGGACGCCGCCTCGACCGCGTCGGCCATCATCACCAGCGCGGCCTCCTTCGACTGGGGCTTCGGGCCGGCGTAGCGGAACTTCTCGGGGTCGACCGGCTGCGGCTGCTCCGCCGCGGCCTGGGCCTTCAGGGCCTTGTGGTAGAAGAAGCCCACGAGCCGCGTCCCGTGGTGCTGCGGGATGGCGTCGGAGACGCGCCGCGGGATCTTGTACTTCCGGGCGATCTCGAGCCCCTCCTCGACGTGCTTGATGATGAGGCGCGCCGACTCCTCCGGCGCGAGGCGGTCGTGGCGGTTCTCGCCCTTCTGGTTCTCGCCGAACGAGAGCGGGTTCCGGCCCTTTCCGAGGTCGTGGTAGTAGGCGCACACCTTCGCCAGCAGCGGGTTGGCGCCGATCGCCTCGGCCGCCTGCTCCACCAGCGAGCCCACGATGATCGAGTGGTGGTAGGTGCCGGGCGCCTGGACGATGAGCTCCTTGAGCGCCGGGTGGTTCAGGTTGGCGAGCTCGAGCAGCTTGATGTCGGTGGTGTAGCCGAACACGTTCTCGAGCACCGTCGAGTACGCGATCACCAGGATCGGCGTCGCCACCGCGCCGCCGAGGAACGCGGCGATCATGCTCACCACCACGTCCCAGCTCGCCAGCTTCCCGCCGAAGAGCGCGAAGCAGAGCACCATCACCGCCTGGGCGAGGCCCGCCCAGGCGCCCGCCCGGAAGAGCCCGGCGCGATCGCGGGCGGTGCCGGTGCGGGCCGCGGCCACCACGCCGCCGACGAGCGCGAAGACGCCGAACGAGAGCGAGTCGCCGGTGAGCACCCCGACGAGGCAGGCGAACGCCACCGCGAACACGAGCGCGACCTCGGCGCCGAGGACGAAGCGCACCGCCATCGCCCCGGCGGCGAACGGGATCGCGAAGTAGTAGGCCTCGAGGGGGATCTCCGGCGTGCGGTCGCGCACCGCGTCGGAGATCGAGGTGCAGAGGTTGGCGAAGAACAGCATCCCCACCAGGGTGATGGCGAGGACGAGGGCGTCCTTCCGCGTCGGCCGGAACCTCGTCAGCGAGCTGCGCGAGTAGCCGAAGAGCGCGAGCACCACCAGGCAGGCGAAGAGCGCCCCGCCGATCCGCACCTGGACGAGATCCGTCGACCGCGACTGCTCGCGCATGCCGCGGAAGATCAGCAGGTGGCGCGGCACGATCCGCTCGCCGTCGCCGATGATCTTCTCGCCCTTCTTGAGCTGGATAACGACCGGCTTGACGCTGTCGTTCGCGTCCTCGCGGCGCTTCCGGGTGGCGTCGGGGTCGTACTGGAGGTTCGAGCGGATCTCGCGGCGGGCGACCGAGCCGATCACCTTGCGGACCGCCGGCGGGAAGTCGCCGAGATCCGCCGCCTCGGCCTCGATCTCCTCGCGGACCTTGGCGAGGTCGCGGATGCCGGCGACCTCCGACCGCACCTCGTCGCCGGGGCGCGCGCCGGCGCCGACGCGGCGGATGGAGATGCCGCGGGTGCGGTGCTGGGCGAGCTCCTCCTTGTCGGCGACCACCATCTCTCGCATCGCCTTGCCGACGAGCTGCACCACCTCCCGCTCGACGGCCTCGGAGAAGCCCGCCTCGGCCAGCACCCGGAACTCCTCGTCGTCGAGGCGCACCTCGAGCCGCGCCTCGAGGTCGGCCCGGGCCGGCTCCCAGATCGCGAGGCGGCGGGCGGTCTCCTCGTCGGCCCTGGGGTCCGTCTTCGGCCTGCGCCGGCCGTCCTCGGGCACGGGCGCCGCCGGCTCCGCGCCGACGCCGGCGAGGTTGCGCATCATCCGGAAGCCGTCGTGGATGCGCCGGAGGGTGACCTCGAGGGCCGAGGCGTCGTGGACGTAGACCGACCGGACCGCCGCGACCGCCTCGTCGCGCATCCGGCGGGTCGTCTCCTCGTCGGGGATGTCGTAGTCCTGGTTCGCCTTGAGCGTGCCGCTCGAGATCCCGCCGAGGTCGCCGTCGTCGTAGGGGATCCGCTGGGCGAACAGCCCCGGCGAGAGCGTGAAGGCCGCCGCGGCGCCCACGGCCACGAGGAGCGCGTAGGCCACGAGCCGGTTGACGAGGCCTTCGCGGAGGCTCGCCTGCGCCTTCAGGGTCTCGACCACCGCCAGGGTGGCGGGGACGGGGTCCTTCGGCGCCGCGCTTCCCGCGCGGGGTTCGCCCTTCTCGGTCCTGCCGTCTTTTGCCATCGATCCCGCGGCGAAGCGGTGGCGGGATGCTCGCAGGAGCGACGCAGCGGGTCAAACGACGGTGGGAGGCGGCCCTACCCCTGCTCGTCCGGCGGGCGCGCGGAGGCCGCGGCCAGGGCCTTCGCCGCCTTCTCGGCGGCCCGCCGGGCGTCGTGGGCCTCGTAGGCGACGATCACCGACTGCACCAGCGGGTGCCGCACCACGTCGACCTCGGTGAAGTGGCAGAAGGCGATGCCCTCCACGTCCTTCAGCACCTGCGTCGCCTCGGCGAGGCCGCTGGTCCGGCCGCTCGGCAGGTCGATCTGGGTGACGTCGCCGGTCACCACCGCCTTCGACCCGAAGCCGAGCCGGGTGAGGAACATCTTCATCTGCTCGGTGGTGGTGTTCTGCGCCTCGTCGAGGATGACGAACGAGTCGTTGAGCGTGCGGCC
>CAZDGH010000468.1:0-3804 GCA_964504805.1 uncultured Myxococcales bacterium
GGCGGCACCGGAGGCGAGGGCGGCGGCGCCGGCGGCTCCGGAGGCGCGGGCGGCGACGGCGGCGGCGGCCCCGCGTGCGGCGACGGCACGCTCGACGCCGGCGAGGGCTGCGACGACGGCAACACCGATCCCGGCGACGGCTGCAGCCCGGTCTGCGCCGTCGAGGCCGGCTGCGACGCGCCGAAGGACTACGCCTCGCTGGCGCAGCCCGCGGACGACGGCTTCGTCACGGTGAGCGGCGACTTCGGCGTCGCCACCTTCGAGCACCAGGGCAGCTGCGGCGGACTCGGGCAGGAGGTCGCGTACCGCTACGTCGCGCCGTCCTCCGGCGTGCTCGCCTACTTCGTCAGCTCCGACCTCCCGGTCCGCGTCTACGCCCGGACCACCTGCGAGGAGGCGGCGACCGAGCTCGAGGGGAGCTGCTGGCCGGGGCTGTTCTTCGGCGAGCTCGCCCACGTCGAGGCCGGCGACGAGTTGTTCTTCCTCGTCGACGCGTTCGAGGACTCGATCGGAACCTTCGACCTCCTCACCAAGATCCTGCCGTACGTCGGCGAGGGCGAGGCGTGCGTCGACGGCAACCCGGCGCAGGCGGAGAACCGCTGCGCCGACGGCCTCCGCTGCGCCGGCACCTGCATCGGCAACAACCCGCCGACCATCGACTCGGTGGTCGCCGTCCGCGGGGCGAGCGGGCAGGGCGGCGGCAACACCTTCCGCCTGCGCATCACCGGCGGCGACGTCGACGCCGACGCCATCGGCTTCTACCTGCGCTTCGAGAACCCGGCGGGCGATCCGGTGCCGGCCCTCGACCTCGACGGCGACGGCACGGCCGAGTCGAGCGAGCTCCCGATGGCCGGCTTCCAGAACGAGATCTTCGGCCTGACCGAGTTCACCGGCGCCGTCGACGCTCCGGGGTTCTTCGCCGCCACGCTGGTGCAGGTCTCGCAGGTGACGGTGGCGATCGTCGACTCCGGCCGGAGCCGCTCGCCGCTCCTCACCGTGCCGCTCATCAACTACGGCCCGCGCCGCGAGGGGCAGCCCTGCGATCCCGAGGGGCTCCAGAACTACTGCCAGGAGCCGCTGGCCTGCGGCGCCGACGCGATCTGCGGCTGACAGGACCTAGCCGGCGAGCTCCAGCTCCACGCGGCGCAGGAGCTCGTCGGGCCGGCAGGGCTTCGGGATCCAGTCGCCGTCGTCGAGCTCGAGCTGCGCGAGCAGGTTCGACGACGGCCGGGTCCCGGAGAGGACGAGCACCGGCGTCTCCGCGAGGGCGGGATCGCAGAGCTGCCGTCGCCGGAAGTCCACGCCGTTCAGCCACGGCATCACCATGTCGAGGATGAGCAGCGACGGCCGCGGGCCCCGGGCGATCGCGGCGAATGCCTCCACGCCGTCGCGCGCCTGCACGACCTCGTGGCCCGCGGTCTCCAGCAGGGCGGCGATCATCTCGCGGGCGTCGAAGTCGTCGTCCACGACGAGAATACGACCAGGCATGGCGGAGGCTCCTTGGAGCTTTCGGACCTTAAGTCGTAAGTCCGCGGACCGTAAGCCTCCCCGGAGGGGCCGGACCCGCCGTGCACACCGTCCGTCGGCGACCGCGCGCGCGGCCGGGAGGCCCCGGGGACGCGAGGTGGCGGCCAGGGCCGGGAAGGTGCGACGATTCCCGGCTCCACCGCTCTTTCGGCTCCCACGCGCCCGCGCGCGGGCGCCCACCCACGAGGACGCACCTTGTCCGCCGTCGCGCGCCGGATCGTCGGCCTCACCCCGCTCGAGCACCCGGATCCGACGCTGGTCGCCGCCCTCTGCAGGGCCGGGGCCCTCGGCGTCCTCGACCTCGGCCGCGATCCCGCCGCCGCCGCCGCCGCGCTGGCCGAGACGGTGCGGATCGCCCGCGGGCCCTTCGGCGTCCGCGTGCCCGAGGGCGTCGCGCTGGCGCCGGCGCTCCTGCCGCCGTCGGTCGAGGTGGTGATCGCCTCCGACCCGCGGGCGTTCCCGGGGCGCCGCGTCTACGTGCAGGCGACGACGCTCGCCGAGGCGAAGGCGGCCGAGGCGGCCGGCGCCGCGGCGGTGATCGCCAAGGGCCACGAGTCCGGCGGACGTGTCGGCGACGAGGGCGCGCTGGTGCTCGTGCAGCGGCTCGTCGCGGCGCTGCGGATCCCGGTGCTGGCGCAGGGCGGCGTGGGGCTCCACACCGCCGCCGGCTGCTTCGCCGCGGGCGCGTCGGGCGTGGTGCTCGACGTGCAGCTCGCGCTCCTCGACGGCGCCTCGCTCCCCGCCGCGGCGAAGGCCGCGATCGGCGCGATGGACGGCAGCGAGACCGTGCTCGCCGGAGGCCACCGGCTCCTCGGCAGGCCGGGCGGGGCGCCGCCGCCTTCGGACGCCGCCCTGGTGCGCGCGAGGCTCGGCCCCGATCCGGCGCGGCACCTGCTCCCGGTCGGGCAGGACGGCGCCTTCGCGAAGGCGCTCGCCGGGCGGTACCGCACCGCCGGCGCCCTCGTCGCCGCCCTCGACGCCGCGATCGACGGCGGGCTCGGCAAGGCCCGGTCGCTGCGGCCCCTCGCGCCCGGCTCGCGGCTCGCGCGGGCCCACGGCCTCCGCTACCCGATCGTCCAGGGCCCGATGACCCGCGTCTCCGATCGCCCGGCCTTCGCCGCGGCGGTGGCGGACGCCGGGGCGCTGCCGTTCCTCGCCCTCAGCCTGCTCCGCGGCGACGAGGCGCGGACCTTGCTCCGCGAGACGAAGGAGCTCCTCGGCGAGAGGCCGTGGGGCGTCGGCGTCCTCGGCTTCGTGCCGCCGGAGCTCCGCGAGGAGCAGCTCGCGGCGATCCGCGAGGTGCGGCCGGGGGTCGCGCTCGTCGCCGGCGGCAGGCCCGCGCAGGCGAGGCCGCTCGAGGACGCGGGCATCGCCACCTACCTGCACGTGCCGTCGCCCGGGCTCCTCGACCTCTTCCTCAAGGAGGGCGCGCGGCGCTTCGTCTTCGAGGGCCGCGAGTGCGGCGGCCACGTCGGCCCGCGCACCTCGTTCGTGCTCTGGGAGAGCGCCGTCGAGCGGCTCCTCGCCGGCGGCGAGGCCGCGTCGTGCTCGGTGCTCTTCGCGGGCGGGATCCACGACGCGCGCTCCGGCGCGGCGGTGGCGGCGCTCGCGTCGCCGCTCGCGGCCCGCGGCGCGAAGGTCGGCGTGCTGCTCGGCACCGCCTACCTCTTCACCGAGGAGGCGGTGGCGACCGGCGCGATCCAGCCCGGCTTCCAGGAGGAGGCGCTCCGGTGCCAGCGCACGGTGCTGGTGGAGACGGCGCCGGGCCACGCGACGCGCTGCGCGGAGACGCCGTTCGTCCACGCCTTCGCCGAGGCGCGGGCGCGGCTCGAGGCCGAGGGGAAGCCGAAGGACGAGGTGTGGGCGGAGCTCGAGAAGCTGAACCTCGGGCGCCTCCGGATCGCGGCGAAGGGCGTGCGCCGCGACGGCGCCGCCAAGGTCGAGGTCGGCCCCGACGAGCAGCGCGCCGAGGGCATGTACATGCTCGGGCAGGTCGCGGCGCTGCGCGACCGCGTCGTGTCCATGGCGGCGCTCCACGAGGACGTGACCGCGGGCGCGGCCGCGCGGCTCGAGGCGCTGCCGCGGCCGGCGCAGCGGGCGCCCGCGCAGCCGGCGGTGGCGATCGTCGGCATGGCGTGCGTCTTCCCGGGCGCGCCGGACCTCGAGAGCTACTGGCGCAACGTGCTCCAGAACGTCTCGGCGGTGACCGAGGTGCCGAGGCCGCGCTGGAGCGCGGAGCTCCACTACGCGGCGGGCGGGCCGCCCGGCGAGACGACG
>CAZDGH010000469.1:0-3749 GCA_964504805.1 uncultured Myxococcales bacterium
CCCGGCGCCGCCGCGACGCGGCCGACGGACGGCGCCTGGACCCTCGGAAGGTCCCGCGGCGCGAAGCCGGTGGCGATGATGGTGATCTTCACCTCGTCGCCGATCGTGTCGTCGATCACCGAGCCGAAGATGATGTTCGCGTCCTCGTCGGCCGCCTCGCGGACGAGCGAGAGCGCCTCGTCCACCTCGGCGAGCGAGAGGTCCGCCGGGCCGGTGATGTTGATGAGCAGGCCGGTGGCGCCGTCGATGGTGATGTCCTCGAGCAGCGGGCTGTGGATCGCCTGCTGCATCGCGTCCATCGAGCGGCTGGCGCCGGCGCCGCGGCCGGTGCCCATGAGGGCGAGGCCCTGGTCCGCCATCACCGCGCGCGCGTCGGCGAAGTCGACGTTCACGTAGCCGTGGTCCTGGATGAGGTCGACGATGCCCTGCACCGCGTTGACGAGCACCTCGTCGGCGCGCCGGAAGGCCTCGAGCAGCGGCATCCGCGCGTCGGCGACCGACAGCAGTCGCTGGTTCGGGATGGTGATGAGCGTGTCGACCGCCGCCTTGAGCTCGACCATGCCGGCGTCGGCGTGCTTCTTCCGCCGGTTGCCCTCGAAGTTGAAGGGCTTGGTGACCACGCCGACGGTGAGCGCGCCGAGCTGCTTGGCGACGTCGGCGATCACCGGCGCGGCGCCGGTCCCGGTGCCGCCGCCCATGCCGCAGGTGACGAACACCATGTCGGCGCCCTCGAGGAGCTCGGCGATCCGCTCGCGATCCTCGAGCGCGGCCTCGCGGCCGACCTCCGGGTTCGCGCCGGCGCCCAGGCCCTTCGTCAGGCCCTGGCCGAGCTGCAGCTTGATCGGCGCCTTGCTGTTCGCGAGGGCCTGGATGTCGGTGTTCGCGGCGATGAAGTCCACGCCGGAGAGGCCGGCCGCGATCATGGTGTTGATGGCGTTGCCGCCGCCGCCGCCGACGCCGATCACCTTGATCTTCGCCGCGGGGTAGGAGCTCTGCTTGGTCTCGAACTCGATCATGGGAAGTCTCCGAAAGGTCGTTCGCGAGGGGACTAGAAGATCTCGGTGAGCCAGTCCTTCATCCGGTGCTTCACCTTCCGGTAGACGTTCTCCTCGCGGATCTTGAAGTGCCGCAGGTCCGAGTGCTTCGCGCCGTAGAGCACCAGGCCGACGCCGGTCGCGTACATCGGGCTCTTCACCACGTCGACGAGGCCCCCGATCCCGCGCGGCATCCCGCGGCGCGTCGGCAGGCCCATCGTCTCCTCGGCGAGCTCCGCCATCCCGGCGAGCAGCGTCGAGCCGCCGGTGATCACCACGCCCGAGGCGAGGAGATCCGCGTAGCCGCACTTCTGGATCTCGCGGTGCACGAGCTGGAAGATCTCCTCGACGCGCGGCTCGAGGATCTCGGTGAGGATCTGCCGCGACAGCACCCGCGGCTGGCGGCCGCCGACGCTCGGGACCTCGAGGGTCTCGTCCTTGTCGACCATCGCCGGCAGGCAGCAGCCGTGCTTCTGCTTGATCCGCTCCGCCTCGTGGGCCGGCGTCCGCAGGCCGATGGCGATGTCGCTGGTGAGGTTGTTGCCGCCGAGCGCGATCACCGCGGTGTGGACGATCGAGCCGCCCGAGAAGATGGCGATGTCGGTGGTGCCGCCGCCGATGTCGACGAGGCAGACGCCGAGCTCCTTCTCGTCCTCGCCGAGGACCGCCTCGCTGGAGGCGAGCGGCTGCAGCACGATGTCGGCGACGTTGAGGCCGGTGCGGTTCGCGCACTTGATGATGTTCTGCGCGCTCGAGACCGCGCCGGTGACGATGTGGACCTTGGCCTCGAGGCGGACGCCCGCCATCCCGAGCGGCTCCTTGATGCCGCCCTGGTCGTCGATGATGAACTCCTGCGGGAGGACGTGGATGACCTCGCGGTCGAGCGGGATCGCGATCGCCTTCGCGGCGTCGATCACGCGCTGGATGTCCGTCTCGCGGACCTCCTTGTCCTTCACCGCGACGATGCCCTGGGAGTTGAAGCCCTTGATGTGGCCACCGGCGATGCCGGTGTAGACGGTGCTGATCTCGCAGCCGGCCATCAGCTCGGCCTCCTCGATCGCGCGCTTGATCGAGGAGACGGTGGACTCGATGTTGACCACCACGCCCTTGCGCAGGCCCTTGGACGGGTGGGTGCCGATGCCGATGATGTCGATGCCGTCGTCGGAGACCTCGCCGACGATCGCGCAGATCTTCGTCGTCCCGATGTCGAGGCCGACGATGAGCTCCCCGGACTTCTTGGTGGCCATCCTTGCTCCTCGGGCGCCGTCTCCGGCCGCCCTCACGCGGTGTCCGCGGGCCTCGGGCCTCTCGGCGCCGCCGCCCCACCGCTCGTCACTCCGGCGCTCCGCCCTCGCGGCGCCCCGGCTCCGCCACTCGCGCCGACCACGCCTCCCGGCGCGCCGGCTCCGCCACTCGCGCCGGCCACGCCTCCCGGCGCGCCGGCTCCGCCACTCGCGCCGACCACGCCTCCCGGCGCGCCGGCACCTCACCGACCGGCGCTACTGCGTCGCCGTCTTGCCCTTCGCCGCCTTGCCTTTCGGCGCGTCGGCGAGGCGCGCCGCGATCCAGCCCGGCCGCGCCCGGTTGTCGAGCCGCACCAGCTCCACCCGCTGGCCGCGCCGCGCGACCTCGTCGAGCACCCGCGCGAGCCGGTCGAGCTTTCCCTCGACGTCGCCGTGGCCGAGCTTCACCGCCGGGCCGGCGTCGCCGAGGTAGAGCGTCATCCCCGTGTCGTCGAGGTGGAGCTCGCCCGCCGCGAGCTCCCCGGGCAGCCGCCGCGCCGCGAGCGCGTCGAGCACCGCCACCGCCTCGAGCAGCTTCTCCTTCGCCTCGTCCGGATCCTCGCTCCACGTGTCCCGTGCGAGGCCGGTGATCACCGGCAGATCGTCGGGCTCGCCCGGTCCGTGGCGGCCGAACACCTCTCCCTGCTCATCGAGCATGTAGAGGTGCTGCAGCTCTACGAGAGCGACGGCCCGCCGCTCAACCACCGTGACCTCGAGCGCCTGTGGAAAACGCCGCTCCACCGTGGCGTCGCGGATCCACGGGTGCGTCTTCAGCGAGGCCGCCGCCGCCTCGACGTCGGCCTGGAAGAGGTTCTCTCCCTCGCCGATCCCGAGGAGCCGGCGCACCGCCCCCGCCGACCGCGCCGCCCCGTGCACCTCGATCGTCGCGATCGCGAGCCGCGGCGACGTCGTGAGGAACCGATGCGCCTCGCGCCCCGCGACCGCGAGCGCCGCGATCGTCGCCACCGCGAGCACGATCTTGCCGGCGAGGAGCCCGAGCCCCCTCGCCCTCGAGATCGCGATCCGCGCCGTCTCGGCGCGATCCACCTTGCGACGGTTCGCCACGGCGCCATCGTCGACGCACCACCCCGCTATCGCCAGGAACCGACCTGTGGAAAACCCCACCGCGCCCCGCCGCCCGCGCGCAGCCCGCCCGCCGCCGCCCCCCGCCCACCCCTGCCGCCACGCCACCCCTGCCGCCACGCCGCCACGCCGCCACGCCGCCACGCCGCCGCGCCGCCCCGGCACCGCGCGCGGACGCCGCCGGACCCCGACCCCACCGTCGACCCAAGGCCGTCCGCCGACCGGCGGCCCCACCGCCTTACCCGCGGCCCCGCCGCGCGCCGTGCCGTACCGCGGGCGCATCGCCGTACCAGCTCCCGCCGACGCGCTGCCCGGCCTCCGACCCGCCAGTCCTTCCGCCGCCCCACGT
>CAZDGH010000470.1:0-3725 GCA_964504805.1 uncultured Myxococcales bacterium
CCGCGAGCGCGGCCTCGAGCGCCGGCAGGTCGGCCTCGGCCGCCACGGCGAGCACCGGCGCCGGCGCGAGGCCGCGGGCGGTCGCCGCCGCCACGTCCGGAGCGACCCCGGCGAGGTCGAGGACGACGGGCCCGGGCTCCGCGGGGACGGCCCCCGCCGGGCCGCGCACCACCTCGAAGCCGGCGGCCTCGAGGGACGCGGCCAGCCGATCCGCCCGTGCGGGCGAAGGCGAGACGACCACGATCCGGCCCCGCTCCACGCCACCCTCCCACGCCGCCCGAAGCGAGGCCGAAGGAGAGCAACACCCGTGCCGGAGCGGACCCGCTCCAGGGCCGCTTCAGGGCCACGCCACGTCGCGCGCGGCGCTCCCGGCTGTAGGAACGCGTGGGAAGACCGGTACCGATCCGGTCCGTTCTACCGGACCTACCGGCGCTCCCAGACCACCCGGCGACCGCCGCCCATCTGCGCGGGCGGGGGCTCGATGTGGAACTGGTAGAACTGCGGCTCGTAGGCCTTCATCTTCATCTTCTTGTTGTTCTGCAGGGCGAGCAGGTTCGACTTCAGCTTCTCGTCGGTGGGGTTCTCGATCACCGCGCGGCCGAGCACCTTGAGCGCTTCGTCCTTCTCCCCGAGCTTGAAGAGGCAGTAGGCGTAGAGGGACCAGAGCATCCCCTCCTTCTTGCCGTGCTTCACCGCGAGCTCGAACTCCGCCCGCATCTTCGCGCCGTCCTTCTTCTTGAAGTGGTAGCAGGCGAGCATCGCGCGGGCCCAGTAGCTCCGGGCCATCGCCTGCTCGAGGTGCGGCTTCGCCTGCTCGAAGTCGCCCTTCACGTAGAGCAGCGAGCCGAGCTCGCCGTGGATCAGCGAGCCGACCCAGAACTGGCGCTTCTCGAGCGCGAACCCGCCCTTGAGGATCTCGACGGCGCGGTCGATGCGCTGCGCCATCAGCTCCTTCTGCGCCTTCTCCTGGATCGCCTGCAGCTGCTTCATGGCGTTGCGCGCGAGCAGGAGGTAGGCGCCGAGGCCGGCGAGCACGCCCGGCACCAGCGCCGCGTACCAGGAGAAGAACGTCGCGAAGATCGCGAAGACGCCGCCGGCGGCGAGGAGGGCGATGACGAGGTTCACCATGGGTCGCTCCGCCTGCGCGCCCCTGCGCGCCCCGGCCGGGCCACCGCGGCCCCGGTCGAAAGGACGGGGTGCATACCGGGGCGTCGGCCCGGGCGCAAGCCGCCGCCGTGGAAGGTAGGCCCGCGGCGAGGCTCCGTCACCGTGGGCGGCGCCTCCCGGCTAGACTCGCCGGCCGTGCGACGCCACGCCCTGCCGCTCGCGCTCGCGGCCGCCCTGGCGGCCTGTGCGGGCGATCCTCCGATCACCATGCCCGCGGGGTTCGAGAGCGCCCGCCCCGGCTCCACGCTCGCCGACGTCCGCGCCGCGCGGCCGAAGGCCGAGCTGAAGCGCGAGGGCGGCGACGTCTTCCTGCACGAGCGCGGGGACCCGCCGCGGTTCCGCGACGCCGAGCTGTGGCTCCACGCCGCCTCGGAGGGGCCGGCGCCGCCCGACGACCAGCTCCGGGTGAACCGGGTGATCCTCTCCACCCTGGATCGCGAGGGCCTGGCGGTCGGGGCCCGCGAGGCCGGGCAGGCGTCTCCCTCGGAGCTCGAGGCGATGCGCCGCACCGTCGGAGACCGCTTCGAGCAGATGCGGAAGGCGACCGAGACCTCCTTCGGGAGGCCGACGAGGTGCGAGCTCCTCTCCTGCGTCTGGTCGTTCCGCGGCTACGAGGTGAAGCTGTTCGCGCTCGACGCGCTCGACCCCGCCGGCGAGCCGGTGCCGATCGGCGTCCGCTACGCGATCCGCCTCTCGTCGGCGGCGCCGGTGGAGAAGCCGCCGCCCGCCGCGCCCCCCGGCGGTTGACGCAGAGGTGGCGGGAACGTAGTCGTACGGCAGCCGGCTCGGCCCGCTGGCGAAATCGGTAGACGCACGCGACTCAAAATCGCGCGGGGGCGACCCCATCCCGGTTCGAGTCCGGGGCGGGCCACCAAGCCGGCGCGAGGACGGCTCCCCGGGAGCGCGCCTCGCCGCGGGCCGTGCACACGTTGGAAGAGGCTCCCGCTCCGCGGAGCCGCCCTGCCGACGGAGGTGCACGTGAGCCCGCCCGAAGAGATCCGCGACGTGTCGAGCCTGCCCGCCGAGCTCGTGGAGCTCGCCGGGATCCGGGCGATCCGAGATCCGATCGTCTCGCTGTACCTCGACCTCTCGTTCCGCGACGGCGCGCAGCCGATGCGGGCGATGCGGTTCGTCGACCTGGGCTTCGACGAGGCGCGGTCGGGGCGGCTGCTCGCCCGCGTGGACGACGAGGCGGCGTTCCACCGCACCCTCGAGCGCGTGCAGCGCTGGGTCGAGCGGCGCCTCGCCGGCGGACGCACCTCCGGCGCCCAGGGGCTGGCGGTGATCGCCTGCGAGGGCCTGGACCTCTTCCGCGCCTGGGAGCTGGCGGTGCCGATCGGGCGCTCGCCTGCCGTCGTCGAGGTGCCGCACCTGTCGCCGCGCGCGACGCTGCTCGCGGACTTCGAGCCGGTGCTCGCGGTCCGCGTCGACCAGGCGCACGGGACGATCTACCGGGTCGCGGTCGGCGAGGTGACGCTGCTCGACGAGGTGGAGCGGAGCTCTCCCTGGCGGTTCGACCTCGCGAGCCCCGGTGACCGCGAGGACAGCCGCCAGGCGGCGATGCTCGCCCGCGGCGACCGCGAGACGGCGACGCGCCTCGCCGCGCTCGCCGATCTCGACCCGCGGGCGCGGGTGGTGCTGTTCGGCCCCGATCGCGAGACGCAGGCGCTCTTCGACGAGCTGCCGGAGCGGATCCGCGCGCGCGTCATCGGGCGGCTGCCGCTGCCGCCGGAGACGATCGCCGGCGCGAACGCGGTGCCCGCGCTGCTCGAGGCGGTGCGGAGCGCGCTCTTCACCTACGAGCGCGATCGCAGCTACCGCCGCGGCGAGCAGGTGATCGCGGCGTGGCTCGGCGGGCTGCGCGCCGTCGCCGGGCTCGAGGACGTGCTCCTCGCGGTGAACGAGCGGCACGTCGACGAGCTCGTGCTCCACGAGACCTTCGCGGCGTCGGGCTTCCGCTGCCGCTCGTGCGACGCCCTCGGCGCCGGCGGCGACGCCGCCTGCCCGTACTGCGGCGGGCAGCTCTCGCTCCTGCCCGATCTGAAGGAGGAGCTGTGCCGGCGCGTGCTCGCCTCGGGCGGTCGGATCGAGCTCGTCCGCGGCGCCTCGAGCGTGGAGCAGTACCGCGGCCTCGCCGCCTTCCTGCGGCAGGACGCGGCGAAGCCGCCGCAGCTCGGCGAGGCCGACAGGCACCCTTGATCGGTTGACAGGCAGGGAGGAGGCGGGTACAACGCCGCGCCTTGCTGGGGGGACGAGACGTGGCGAAGCAGCCCGGCACGATCAACCCGGAGGACGTGAAGCGGCAGCTCGGGTCGTTCCTGGAGAAGGCGGTCGAGGCCTTCGGCGAGGTGAAGGACGCGGTCGTCCGCACCTCGCAGGTCGGGAAGATCAAGCTGGACGCGACCTTCCTCCGGCGCGAGCGCGACCGGCTCTTCCAGCGGCTCGGCGAGGAGCTGTTCGACCTCGTGGAGGACGGGAAGCTGGACCTCCCGGACTCCCTCGGTCCTCTCGCGGAGCAGCTCCGCGAGCTGGAGCGGAAGCTGGCGGAGCAGGAAGAG
>CAZDGH010000471.1:0-3716 GCA_964504805.1 uncultured Myxococcales bacterium
CGCGGCTCTTCAGCCAGAAGCCGAGCGCGAGCACGAGCAGCGCGGCGACCGGCAGCGCGGCGCCCGCCCAGCGACCTCCGCGCGTCTTCGGCTCGCCCACGGATCGGATGCTACCCGCGACCCTGCGGCGGCGCTCTACGGCAGGCCGGCGATCACCCGCGCGTTCTGGAGCGCCTCGGGCTCGACGTAGATCCGCGCGATCCGCACCTCGCCGTAGCGGCGGAAGAGCGGCGTGTAGTCCTGCAGCCTCACGAAGCGGCGCTGGTCCGGCACGTGGACCCAGATCGGCGGTCCCCCGCCCTCGTGGCCGAAGTACTTCGACACCATGCCGAGCGACTCGGTGGCGAAGTGGTCGATCCGGGCGCGCTTCAGCCCGTCGACGATCCCGACCAGGTCGTAGCCGGTGTCGTACGGGTTCGCCTCGAGCAGCACCCGGTACGGCCGCCGGTAGGCGATCCGCTGCGCCCAGCCGTTCTTCGAGGCCCGGAGCGCGAGGAAGAGCTGCATGTCGTCGCAGCGGAGGAACGCCTCGGGCTCCGCCGGCACCTCGAACTCGCCGGGCGCCTCCCGGTAGAAGAACCGCAGCATCCGGTCGAAGCAGATCGGCGTGCGGTGGTAATAGACCGAGAGGAACATGTGGTACCGCGACAGCAGGAAGTCCTCGAACGCGAAGATGGCGCGGTGCCCGAGCGACAGCTCGGCGACGTGGTCGTGCACGAAGGCGCCGAGGTGCCCGACCAGCCAGTCGAGGTCGAACTTCCCGTAGTTCACGCCGGTGTAGAACGAGTCGCGGAGCAGGTAGTCCATGCGATCCGCGTCGAGCTCGCTCGAGACGATCTGCCGGAGCAGCGGCCCGTGGTCGACGCCGTCGACCTCGAACCAGGGTCCGCCGGGACCCGCCTTGCCGGCGATGAGCGAGCCGATCGCCTCCGGCGGCAGCGCGTCCGGCCCGTAGCGGAGCCGGAGCAGATCGGCGAGCGAGGAGTCGAGGAGCAGCTTGAGGGTGAAGTCCTCGTGCGTCGCCTGGCCGCCCGGCGGCCCGGCCTCGGCCCAGGACGGCAGCCGCAGCTTCGCCCGCGCCGGCAGGATCGACTCCGAGGCGTGCGAGAGCGGCGCGTGGCCGAGGTCGTGGAGGAGCACCGCGATCCGCACCGCGGCGCGGAGCCGCGCCCGGTCCACGGGCTTCACGTTCGGGAGCCGGGCGTAGATGGCGTCGAAGACCTTCGCCGAGACGTGGCAGGCGCCGATGGCGTGGGCGTAGCGGGTGTGGGTCGCGCCGGGGAAGGCGAGGTCCGCGAAGCCGAGCTGCCGCACCGACCGGAGCCGCTGCAGGTGCGGCATGTCGAGGACCGCGCGCTCGCGGGCGTCGAGGTCGATCGAGCCGTGGATCGGATCGCGGATGCGGGTCACAGGCCGATGGTAGCGGCGGTACACCCGGTGTGCTAACTACCGAACCACCTCATGCGACTCGCGGTCCTCTTCAACCGAGACTACGACCGCGAAGACGCCGAGCGTGCCGACGACCCCGGCCTCGAGGCCCGGGCCGACGTCGCCCGGGTGGCAGACGACGTGGTCGCCGCCCTCGCCTCCCGCCCCGCCGCCACCGTCCGCGCCGTCGCCGCCGGCGACGACCTCCGCTTCGTCGACGAGCTGCGGGCCGAGCGGCCCGACGTGGTGGTGAACCTCTGCGAGAGCCTATGGGGCGACGCCCGCGGCGAGCCGGCGATCCCGCAGCTCCTCGACGCCGCCGGCCTCGCCTACACCGGCAACACCGGCCTCGCGCTGTCGCTGGCGCTGCACAAGGAGAAGGCGAAGGACGTGCTCCGCGCCCGCGGCGTGCCGACGCCGGAGGCCGCGCTGCTCCGCGACGAGGGCGACCTCGCCGCCGCCGACGTGCCCTTCCCCGCGATCGTGAAGCCCGCCCGCGAGGACGCCTCGATCGGCATCGACGGCGCGAGCGTCGTCCGCGACCGGAAGGCGCTCGCGAAGCAGGCGAAGAAGCTCTTCCGCGCCCTCGGGCAGGAGCTGCTGGTCGAGCGCTACGTCGAGGGCCGCGAGGTGAACGCGGCGATCCTCGGCGGCGCGGTGCTCCCGCTCGGCGAGATCGACTTCGCGGCGATGCCGAAGGGGCTGCCGAAGATCGTGACCTACGCCGCGAAGTGGCGCCCCGGCTCGCCGGAGGACCTCGGCACCCGGCCGCGGCCCTGCACCATCGACGACCCGCGCACCCTCGCCCGCATCGAGGAGGTCGCCCGCGCCGCGTTCGAGGCCCTCGGCCTCCGCGACTACGGCCGCGTCGACCTCCGCGTCGACGACGCCGGCGAGCCCTTCGTCATCGACGTGAACCCCAACTGCGACCTCGCCCGCGACGCCGGCTTCGCCCGGGCCGCGGCCCGCGCCGGCCTCTCCTACGAGGCGCTCGTCGGCCGGCTCGTCGAGCTCGCCCGGGAGAGGCATGCGAGTCCGCGCGCTGGAAAGGGCCGACCTGCCGTCCCTCGTGTCGCTGCTCTCCCGCATCGAGAACTTCACGCCGGACGAGGTGGCCACGGCGCGGGAGCTCCTCGAGGCGGCGCACGGCAGGATCCCTGACGAGCACCCCGACTACCGGGTGCTGGTCGCGGAGGACGCGGGCACGCTCGCGGGCTACGTCTGCTTCGGCCCGACGCCGATGACCGAGGCGACCTGGGACCTGTACTGGATCGCGGCGGATCCCGCGGCGCGCGGCAAGGGCGTGGGGCACGAGCTGCTGCTCGCGGCGGAGGCGTACGCGCGCGCGCGCGGCGGCCGGCAGGTGCGGATCGAGACGTCGTCGCTGTCGGAGTACGAGGCGACGCGCCGGTTCTACGACCGGCACCGCTACGCGGAGGCGGCGCGGCTCCGGGACTTCTACCGGGCGGGGGACGACCTGGTGACGCTGTGGAAGGTGCTGTAGCGCAGGGACGACGCGCGTCGACGGCCGCCCCGTGCCGGCACGCGATCGCGCCGAGCGGCTACCTGAGCTGCCAGACCGCGTAGGAGTCGAGGCCGCCGATCGGCCCGTCGCTGTAGAGGAGGAGGAAGCGCGACTCGGCGGTGGGGATCTTCGGGTCCGGGAAGCAGACCTCGGCCTGGGTCGTGTAGAAGGTCTTCTCCCGCCGCAGCGCCACGCCGTTCACCCACTCCTCCACCAGCCTGACCTCCGACCGGGCGTCGATCACCCGCACCACCCGGTTCGACGCCTTCAGGTCGTCGCTGCCCCCGTAGCCGGGACGATCGTCCATGGAGGTGGCCAGTGCCTCCACCGCGAACGGGATCGCCGAGGTCTCCTCCGGCGAGTAGGGCGCCGTGAACGAGAAGCAGAGCCCTTCCGGCGCGAACGAGGTGATCCGGTAGCGGATCCTGCCGGCCTGGTCCGTCGCCTCCACCGGCGACACCTCGTGGGACGTCGCCGGGTTGGGGACGATCGGAGCCGCGCGCATCATCGTTCCCCAGGGGCCGGCCTCCGCGAGGCTGGTCAGGACGCTCTTGCAGCCGGGGGCAGCCAGCAACGCCAGCAGCAGCGCGAGGAAGCTCCGATGGTTCACGGGACACATCTCCGGGGGCTACCGGCGCCCCGCGTGTGAAGCCAGGTGGGTATCGCGTGGCGCATGGGCACGGGAGGCCGCGCGCCGGGCGGGTCGACCCCGCGGGATCGGTTCCGCCCGCGCAGCCGGGCGGACCGCGCCCGGCGCCGCTGG
>CAZDGH010000472.1:0-1720 GCA_964504805.1 uncultured Myxococcales bacterium
TCGCCTCCGCTGCCGCCGCGGCCGCCGTCGCCGCCGTCGCCGCCGTCGCCGGTGTGCCCGCCGCCGTTCGAGGTCTCGAGCGGCTCCGGATCGCTGCACGCCGCCGCGACGAGGGGCACGGCGAGCAAGAGCGCGAAGGCGTGGGCGAGCGGGGCGCGGCGCGAGGTCATGTCGGTCTCCCTCCGGACGTTCCCCGCATTGTCTCCGACGCGACGTGCGACGCCAAGCGAGACCGTGCGCCGGCGCAGGAACGACGAAGGGGAGCACCTCGCGGCGCTCCCCCTCGCGTGCTGCGGCGCTCGGCGCGCCTACGGCATCAGGTCGACCGACTGCGTGCAGCCGGAGCTGCAGGGGATGACGGTCATCCGGCGCTGCGCGTCGACGCGGATGGTCGCCACGTTCCACCGGTTGTACGTGCCGGCCGGCGCGGTGAACTGCTGCGGGCGGCCGAGGTTCACGGTGACCTTGGCCCCGGCGCGGCTGAACGCGCTCGTGGCGCGGGCGTGGTTCTCGTAGTCGTACGCCCAGACCTTGTAGTCGCCGGGGATCGGCAGGCTGATCGCGATCTGCTCGCCGCAGCCCGCGCAGTCGGCGCGGGCGAACGTGGCGAACGGGAACGCGTTCCGGTTGCCGGTCACCGTGCGGAGCCGCGCGTTGTTCGAGAGCTTCTCCCAGCCGGAGGCGGCCTCACGCGGGACCTCGAGCACCATGTCGAGCTCGAGGGTGCGGCTCGTCTGGTCGTTCGCGACGATCGGGTTGTAGTCGAGCTGCACGTAGCCCGGATCGCAGACCGTGTTCGCCTCGAGGCCGCCCGGGAGCGGGAGCGGGTAGGTGAGCTTGAAGAGCTGCAGCTGCACCTGCCACTTCGGCACCACCCACGAGGCGAGGCCCTGGGGGTCGGTGGCGACGCCGGCGTTCGCCGCCAGGAAGGCCTGGAGCGTGTGGTTGAGCGTCGGCGGCTGGCACTTCGACTCGAACTCCACGCCGAACGGGAAGGCGACGAACGGACCGGCGAGGCCCCAGATGTTGACGTTCGCCTTCGGGGTGAGGCCGCCGGAGGCCTTGAACGCCAGCGAGCCGGAGACCGAGAGCTCCTTGTTGATCGTCGCCGGCGGGTTGTTCACGTAGCGCAGCCAGCCCTGGCCGTCGCGGTAGCGGATGCCGCCGCCGAGGGTCTTCTGGCCGGAGACCGTGGCGCGCATCTGGATCGCCGCGGAGACCTCGGCGCTCGCCTCGAACTCGAGCTTCGGGCAGATGTCCGCCCAGACCGGGACGACGCTGACCATCACCGTCGGGGTCGAGAAGCAGCGGACGTGGAACGGGAACGTCCCGACCGCGCCCGGCTCGCGCTGCCCGAGGATCGGCAGCGAGAAGGAGCCGCGCGAGGTCTGGGTGCCGGTGACCTCGAGGCCGAGCTGCCAGTTGATGCTGCCCTCGGCGCGCATCTCGAAGTACTCGACGTAGGGACGGCCGAACCAGGTGCTCTGGATGTCGAGGTGCACGCGGAACAGCGGGCGGAAGCTCATGCTCGCGATCGGCTTCACCGTGATCGAGCCGGAGCGGTCGATCCGGAAGCCGCGGCCGACCTCGCCGCCGAGGCTGCGCTCGATGCTGACCTCGGGACCGCTGACGTCGAGGCCGCCGTCGGCGCCCTGCGAGACGCTGCCGAAGGGATCGTCGCCGAGCACCGGCTCCTGGAGCTGGAGCCGCCACTGCGGAT
>CAZDGH010000472.1:1730-3702 GCA_964504805.1 uncultured Myxococcales bacterium
CCGGCCGGAACGGATCGTCGCGCGGATCGAAGAACTCGCGGTCGCCCGTGGCCGGATCGAAGGTGCCGACGACCACGCCGTCGGGGAACCGGATCGAGCCGCGCTGGATCACGTCGGTGAGGAGGGCGTCGCGCGTGTGGAAGACGAGCTCGTCGCCCACGCGCTCCACCGACTCGACCACGCGCGAGAAGAGGTACGCGGAGATCAGCTTGTGGCCAGGGGCGACGACCGCGAGCTCCTCGTTCCCGGCGATCGGGATCACCAGGCGATCCTTCTCGATGCCGAAGTCCTTCGCGCGGAACGGCTCGATGACCGTGATGTCCTTCGCGAGGATCGGCTCGTCGATCGGGCTCGGCGTCTCCCAGGCCTCGGGCATGTCCTCGTCGGCCCACAGGCCCTCGGCGTCGACGACCGGCGCCGGCTCCTCGTAGGAGGGATCGATCACCTCCTCGGGGACGAGCGGCCCGCTGTCGTCGACGGGCCCGACGTCCTGCTCCATTCCACCGCACGCTGCGGCGAAGACCGCAGCCGTGAGCGCGACCAGCGCTCTTCCGTGGCGCATGTGACCTCCCAATGTTTCCCCGGTTGCTCGAAGTGTGGCCGGCGCGCGCTTCATCGGTCAATCGCCGGAGATCCGATGCGGGCTATCCCCACATCCGGTGCCGGTGTCGGCGACCGCGCGTGCTATATAGCGGACCCATACCTGGAGTGCTCCGTGATCTTGCGCACAACCCTCGTTCTTTTTTCGGTCCTCGCGCTCGCGGCCTGTGGATCCGACCCCCTCCCTCCCGCGCCGTCCGGCGGCGGGAACGGTGACGGCGGCGGCGGATCCGGCGGGGACGGCGGCGGCGGGACCGGCGGGGACGGCGGCGGCGGGACCGGCGGCGAGGGCGGCGGCCAGGGTGGAAGCGGCGGCACCGGCGGCGAGGGCGGCGGCGCGCCGGATCCCCTGGCGGCCTGCAGCGCCGAGCCCGATCAGTGCAACAACGGCCAGTGCCTGTTCGCGGACACCGACTGCCAGGCCGCGGTCGACGGCTGGCTCGCGCAGTGCGAGTCGGGCCTGTGCGGGATGCGCGACCGCGACGGCAACTGCCCGCCCCGCGCCGACATCGAGGCGCTCTGCGCCCGCGAGCGGCTCGACGGCGCGAGCGGCAACATGCTGTGGCACTGCTTCACGCTGCACGACGCCTGCGACGACGCGTTCACCGGCTGCATGATGGACCTCTGCACGCCGGACTGAGGAGGTCCGCCGACCGCCTCGTGCGACCCGCGTCGCTCCTCGCGGCGGGGTAGCGACGTCAGCGCGACGTCGGCGTGTCGCCCTCGCGGGCGAGGCCCTCGGCGGCGCGGACGTCGCGGCGCGCCTCGCCGACGAAGACGCGGGCGGCCCACAGATCCTCGCGCTCGAGCGCCTCGATGGCGCGGTCGAGGGCCTCGGTCGCGCGGGCGGCCCGGTCCGCCTCGCGGCCGCCGCCGAGCTCCGCCGCGTCGTCCGCGGCGGCGGCGGCCACGTCCCGCAACGCGCGCAGGCCGTCGGCGATGGCGTCCTCGTCCTCGCCGGCGGCGAGGAGGCCGGTGGCCGCGTACAGCGCGCGGTCGAGCTCGACGTAGGCGGCGGTGCGGCCGCGGCGACCGTCGGCCTCCGCCTCGCGGATCGCGGCGCGCGCCTCGACCTCGTCCTCCACCGCCTCGAGCGCCTCGCCCTGCGCCGCGAGCTCCTCGGCCTGCGCGTCGAGCGCGGCCTGCTGCTCCGAGAGCGCGTCGCGCTGCGCCTCGAGCTCGTCGCGGAGCCGCGCGAGCGACGCCTCGTCGAGCCGCGCGGGATCGCCGGCGAGGATCGTGTCGGGCGCCGGCGCCGGCAGCGCCGCCTCCTCCTCCGCGCCCGCGCGCCCTGCCGCGCGCGCCGCGGCGCGCGCCGGCGGCCCGACCCGCGTCGCCGTGGGGAGGGCCGGGGGCTCCGCCGGCTCCGGGA
>CAZDGH010000473.1:0-3678 GCA_964504805.1 uncultured Myxococcales bacterium
ACCACCGAGGAGGGCGCGGAGGTCGCCTGGCTGCCGTCCCCGCACCTCGTGCACGTCTCGCCGTCGAGCCCCGCCTACGACGAGGTGCCCGTCCTCGCCGAGGCCTCCTTCCGCGAGGCCGACGGCGCCATGGACTACCGCTTCCCGATCGATCACCTCTCGGTGATCGGCGCGCTCTCGCTCCCGGGACAGCGCGCCGTCGGCGCCGCGAGCTCTCTCACCGTCGACATGGCGATCGATCCGGCCTTCACCGTCCACCTCTACCGGCGCGAGACCCGCACCGGCACCGTCGAGATGGCGTACCGCTGCCGCGACGGCCAGCTCCTGCGCCGGGCGATCCCGTACGACGACTTCGGCTTCTTCGCCTCGCCGGAGCTCTCGGAGCACGAGCGGATCCAGCCGTCGGGCGGCGGCGGCACCTCGATCGCGCACACGTACACCGGCGCGCGCTGCGTGCAGCCCGGCCGCGACGACTTCTCCGCGACCGCCGGCATGCAGTGGTACCCGGCGCCCGACACCGCGCCCCAGGGCTGCAGGCTGATCGCGCCCTCGGTCTCCTACGTGCGGCGGGACTTCCGCGTCGAGTGCGTGGTCGCGACCTGCATGCTCGCGGACGCGGTGGACGTCGGCCAGGACCCCGACGGCGATCCCTCCATCGACCTCGTCTGCGCCACCACCGGCACCGTGGCGCGCACCGTCCCGCACCGGCAGTGGGTGCGGGTGCGGGTCGACGGCACCTGGCCGCCGGGGCCCTTCTACTCGTGGTTCACGAGGGTCACGGTCCACGGCGCCGCCGGCCCGCTCGGCGCGTTCGTCCACGAGCTGCACGACGGCGTCGAGCGGCAGTACGGCGAGGGCGCGATCACCACCGAGAACACGACCTACACCATCGAGGCGAACGGCTACGTGCTCGAGCTCCCGCCCGCCCTCGACGGCCAGATCACCAGCGTCGACGTGGAGTCGGGCATCCTGAAGACGCCGAACGGGCGCTTCGTGGCCGACGGCATGTCCGGCGCGTTCGACGCCACCGAGCGGGGCCCCTGATCGATGGCCGCGCTGCCGGCCGAGCTCGAGCGGACGATCGTCGAGAACCTGCGGACGGAGCGGAACGGGCTCCGGGCCGGCGGGATCGCGGGCGCGGTGCTGATGGTGCTCATCGCGGCCATCGCCCTCCTCGCCCTCGACCCGCCGGAGCGGAACCTCTGGGTGCTCGCGGCCGGCTGCATCCCGCTCTTCCTGCTGCTGGTGATCCCGTCGCTCTTCGACCCGGCGAAGGCGAAGATCCTCGAGACGCTCCGGACCCGGGCGGACGGGATCGTCTGGATGTACGTGCGGCGGCAGGTCGGCCGGCACCAGGGCGCGTGGATCGTGCTCGGCTTCGACGACGGCTCGAGCGCCCGCGTCACCGCGAAGCTCGGCCAGGAGGACCCGTTCCTCCGCGACCTCGCCACCCTCGCGCCCCGGGCGACGCTCGGCTTCAGCCCGGAGCTCGCGGCGCGGTTCAAGGCGGAGCCGCGATCGCTCCGGAAGGCGTCGTGACGCCCGCGGAGCTCCTGCCCCACGCCCGCGCCCTGGCGCGCTCCGACCGGCGGTGGAAGCTCGGCCTCGGCGGCCTCCTCCTCGGCCTCGGCGCCTTCGGCAGCGCCATCGTCGCGCTCGCCGCGACCGGCACCGAGCGGATCGCGCTCCTGGTGATCTTCTCGGTCGTCGCCGAGCTCCCGGGCGCCCTGCTCTTCGTCTGGGGCCGCAAGCCCGTCGACCGCCACCCGCTGGTCGAGGCGCTCCTCGCGAGCCCCGATCGGATCGCCGACATCCGGCCCGGCTACCTGGAGACGCTCACCGGCCACAGGCGCATCGCCACGGTGACGCTGCGCGACGGGACGCTCTGGAACGTCGAGCTGCCGTAGGGCTCGGCCGCCGGCCCGGCGTCGCTTGACTATTCAAGTCGTCACTTGAATACTTGAGCGCATGACGACTCCGCACCGAAGGTTCAAGGACGGCCTCTACGAGCAGCTCGCCCGGATCGGCAAGGCCATCGCCGCCCCGAAGCGCCTCGAGCTGCTCGACCTGCTCGGGCAGGGGCCCCGCACCGTGGAGGCCCTCGCTGCCGAGACCGCGGCCTCGGTCGCCAACACCTCGCAGCACCTGCAGGTGCTCCGGGCCGCGCACCTCGTCGAGGCCGAGAAGCGCGGCCTCCACGTCGAGTACCGCCTCGCCGGCGACGACGTGGCCCGGTTCTTCCTCGCCACCCGCCGCCTCGCCGAGGCGCACCTCGCGGAGGTCGAGCAGGTGCGGCGCGCCTACTTCGAGCAGCGCGGCGCCCTGGAGCCGGTCGCGGGCGCCGAGCTCCTCCGCCGCGCCAAGGACGGCGAGGTCACCGTCCTCGACGTCCGCCCCGCCGAGGAGTACCGGGCCGGGCACCTGCCGGGCGCGATCTCGATCCCGGTCTCCGAGCTCGCGGCGCGGCTCGACGAGCTGCCGAAGCGCCGCGCGGTGGTCGCGTACTGCCGCGGGCCGTACTGCGTGATGGCCGTCGAGGCGGTCGAGCTGCTCCGGAAGCGCGGCTTCGACGCGCACCGGCTCGAGCAGGGCGTCCTCGAGTGGCGGGCCGGCGAGCTCCGCGAGGGCCGCCGGGGAGGGGCCAGCAAGTGATCTTCAAGCCGTTCCACCGGTTCGAGACGGGGTGCGCGTCGTACCTCCTCGGCTGCGGCGGAGAGGGCCTCGCCGCGGTCGTCGACGCCCACGAGGCCGACGTCGACGCCTACGCCGCCTTCGCGGCGTCGAAGGGGATGCGCATCACCCACGTCGTCGACACCCACGTCCACGCCGATCACCGCTCCGGCGGCCCCGCCCTCGCGCGACAGGTCGGCGCGGCGTACGCGCTGCACGCGTCCGCCGACGTCGACCTGCCGTTCACGCCGCTCGCCGACGGGCAGGAGCTCGCGCTCGGGAACGTCCGGCTCCGGGTGCTCCACACGCCCGGTCACACGCCCGAGAGCATCTGTCTCCTGGTGACCGACCTCCGCCGCGGCACCGACCCGTGGTTCGTGCTCACCGGCGACACGCTCTTCGTCGGCGCCGTCGGGCGCCCCGACCTGCCCGGCCGCGCCGCGGAGAGCGCCGCCGCGCTGCACGACAGCCTGCACGGGAAGCTGCTCGGCCTCCCCGGCGAGCTCGAGGTCTACCCGGGGCACTTCGCCGGCTCGGCCTGCGGCGCCGGCCTGAGCGGCAAGCCCTCGAGCACGCTCTCCTTCGAGCGACGCTGGAACCCGCTCCTGTCGAAGCCGCGCGACGCGTTCGTGGCCGCGGTGACCGACGTGCCTCCGAGACCCGCGGGGATGGACGAGCTCCTCCGCGTGAACCAGGGCCGGGAGGCCGCCCGATGAGCCAGCTCCGCCTCGGCGTCCGCGAGAACCTCGCGCAGTTCTCGCTCCTCGTCGTCGTCAACGCGTTCGTCGGCGCCATGGTCGGCCTCGAGCGCACCATCCTGCCGCCCCTCGCCGAGCAGGACTTCGGGCTCGCGGCGAAGACGGCGATGCTCTCGTTCATCGTCGTCTTCGGCGTCACCAAGGCGCTCACCAACTACTTCGCCGGCCGCCTCTCCGACCGCCTCGGCCGGAAGCGCCTGCTCGTCGCCGGCTGGCTGGTGGCGGTGCCCGTGCCCTTCCTGCTCATGTG
>CAZDGH010000474.1:0-1789 GCA_964504805.1 uncultured Myxococcales bacterium
GCGCGCCGGCGGGGCCGGGGGCGCGGGCGCCTGCGCCGCACCGACGGCCAGGACGGCGGTGCCCGACGCCAGCGAGCGCTGCAGCTCGGCGAGATCGATGTCGGCCTGGGAGCGGACGAGCTTGAGCGTGAGGTCGGCGAGGAGGCGCGCCGCCGCGTCGCCGCTCTCGGGCCGCTCGTCCCGCGCCCGGCGGAGGAGCCGCATCACCACCTCGTCGAGCTCGGGCGGCAGGTCCGGCACCAGGCGCGACGGCGGCGGGATCTCCTTCTCGACCACCTGCATCAGGATCGCCGCGTCGCTCGGGCCGTCGAACAGCGCCACGCCGGTGAGGCACTCCCAGAGCACGATCCCGAGCGCGAAGACGTCGGCCCTGGCGTCGAGGTCCTGGCCCCGGGCCTGCTCCGGCGCCATGTACGCGCACTTGCCGCGCACCCGCCCCGGCTGCGTCACGTGCGACCGGAGCGCGGCCTTGGCGATGCCGAAGTCGGCGAGCTTCACCTCGCCCTCGCGGGAGACGAGGACGTTCTGCGGCGAGACGTCGCGGTGCACGAGGCCCAGCGGCCGGCCCTCCCCGTCGGAGAGCCGGTGCGCGTAGCCGAGCGCCTTCGCCACCTCGGCGGCGACGTGGACGCTCCGCGCCGCGCCGAGGGTGCGGCCTCGGGTGCGCAGCACCTTCTGCAGATCGGAGAGCGTGCGGCCCCGCACGAACTCCATCGCCAGGTAGTACGTGCCGTCCACCTCGCCGAAGTCGAAGGTCTGGACCACGTTGGCGTGGTTCAGCCGCGCCGCCAGGCGCGCCTCGTCGAGGAACAGCTCGACGAACTGCGGATCCACCGACAGCTCGTCGCGGACGACCTTGACCGCGAGCTCCTTCTCGAAGCCGCCGCCGGCCGAGAGCGTGGCCCGGTACACCGTGGCCATGCCGCCGCCGCCGACGCGCTCCTGCAGCACGTAGCGGCCGAGCGCGAACGGGAGCCGGGGCGCGAGCGCGCTCACGCCACGAGCTCCCTCCGGCGGCGCCGCCCGCTCACGGCTGGAGCGGGAACGTCCGGCACTCGATCGGGCTCGCCTCGGGGCCGAGCGCGCAGGCCTGGAGGCCGATGGCGTTGATGCAGGCCTGGCCCATCGAGCTGTTGACGCAGACCCGGTGGTCCTCGAGGTCGTTGCACGGCGCCGTGGTCTGGGGCCGGTCGCAGATCGAGAGGGGCGCGCCCTCGCAGCCGACCAGCCAGCGGCACCGCGCGGTGAGCACCTCGCGGCACCAGCCGCGGGAGCTCTTGTAGCCGATGCCCGGCAGCGTCGCGTCGCACGCGGACGGCGCCGCGTCGTGCCAGGCGCGCCCGTCGCAGGAGACGGTCGAGGCGGCGTCGATGCACACCGGGAACGCCAGGGTCGTGGCGCAGGTGCGCTCGTCCGTGCTCGTGCCGCGGCAGAAGTGCTCGGCGAGCTGGTTGCAGGTGGCGCCCTCGAGGGCCGGGTTCGCCTCGATGAACTCCTCCGGCATGGCGATCCCGCACCGGACGTCGATCTGGCACCTCGTCCGCTCGACGAAGAGGCACCAGTCGCGCTGGGTGGTGTAGGCGGTGAAGCCGATCGTCTGGTTGCACGCCATCGGCAGCCGCTGCCCCTCGAGGTCGGCGCAGCTCGACTGCGCGATCGCGCTCTCGCACGCGTCCTGCGTGTCCTGCGTCGGGCCGGAGTCGCCGCCGGTCGGCATGGTGTGGCAGAGCGTCTCGCGCTCGTCGGTGCAGCCGCTGGTCGAGCCGCACGCGGTGCTGGCCGAGCAGCT
>CAZDGH010000474.1:1799-3654 GCA_964504805.1 uncultured Myxococcales bacterium
GACGCAGCTCTCGTGCAGCGAGATCTCCGGGCCGCCGCCCCCGCCGCCGCCGTCGCCGCCGCCGCCGTCGTCGCCGTTGCCGAGGTCCTCGGTGCAGCTCGCCGGGAGGCCGTCGAGGTCGATGTCGGCGCCGCCTTCACCGCACGGGATCTCCGAGATGTCGGAGGTGCACTCCTCGACCTGGTCCTCCGGCGGACCCTCGCCGCCTTCCGCCGAGGACGAGCAGATCACCGCCGCCTCCTGCTCGCAGCCCGCCGACGACTCGCCGGCGCAGTCCGCGTCGCGCTCGCAGGCCGCGGTCTGCATCTCGATGCAGCCCTCGACGCCGCTCCCGTCGTCGCCGTCGTCCCCGCCGTCGCCGCCGCCGGACGAGGTGCCGCCGCCGGGGGTGTTGCCGCCGGAGCCGGGGCCGGGGCCCGGAGGACCGTTCGGCGTCCACGGCCCCCAGCAGCCGTCCGCCGGCAGCCCGGCGCACCCCGTCTGCATCGAGCCCACGCAGCTCTGGAGCTCGGCCTCGGTGAAGCCGCTGCCGCCGGAGCCGAGGCCCTGGCAGACGAGCGCCGCCTCCGCGGTGCACCGCGCGGGGTCGCCCGGCGGCGTCGAGCAGCTCGCGAGCTGCCGGCAGCGCGCCTCGTACATCCGCTCGCAGGCCTCGTCGCGCGGGACGCCGCCCGGGCCCTGGGTGCCGCCCTCGGGCGTGCAGGCGAGCGGCAGGGTGCCGGCGATCGCGTCGGCGCACGCCTCGGAGTAGGCCGCCTCCTGGCACGCCGCCACCGCGCCCGGCGCCAGCCCGGCGTCGGCGTCGGGGTTCGCCACGTCGGCGCACGCCGCCGCGGCCTCGGCCGGGCAGCCGTCCTCGTCGCCCTCTCCGCACGAGGCGCGGCGGTAGCAGACGAGCTCGTGGGCGACCTCGCACCACTCCTGGTTCGTGAGCGAGCCGTCGGGGCCGCCCTCGCACGACGGCGGGTTCGAGGCGTCGCCGCAGATCTGCGTCGAGAGATCGCCGGCGCAGTCGAAGAGCTGCGTGAACGAGACGTCGCTCGGCGCGCTGGACGTGCCGGCGCAGAGCCGCCGCGCGAGCTCCTCGCACGAGGCGCGGTCGAAGCCGCCGCCGCACCCGGCGCCGCCCTGCCGCGTGCACCGCTCGATCACCGTGGCCTCGCACCACTGCTGCTCGGTGACGCCGAACGGATCGCCCAGGCCGCCCTGGCACGACTCCGGCAGCGAGGTCAGGGCGTCGCACGACAGGGCGCCGATGGCGCCCTCGCAGGCGCGCTGCTCGGCGTCGGTCACGCCGGAGCCGCCCTCGCCCTCGCGGGCGCAGAGCAGCTCCGCCGTGCGGGCGCAGTCGACGCTGGCGCGGTTGCACGCGTTCGCCCGCTCGCACGCCGCCTCCGCGGTGCGCCGGCAGCGCTCGTCGTTGGGGATGCCGGTGTCGGGGACGCCGGCGTCGCCGGTCGGCGGGCCGCCCGGGGTCCACGGGCCCCAGCACGCCGGGGCCTCGGCGAGGTCGCAGCCCTGGTCGGAGATCGCGTCGAGGCAGGCGGCGAGGTCCTCCCGCGACCAGCCGCTCGCCCCGCTCCCGACGGACGCGCAGGTCGCGAGGGACTCCGTCGGGCACGCCGACGCGTCGCCGTCGGAGCAGGTGGCGGCCTGCCCGCAGCGCGCCTCGTAGATCGCCCGGCACAGCTCGTCGCGCGGGAGCCCGTCGACGCCGCGCTGCGCGCCGGCGGTCGTGCACTCGAACGGCGCGCCGCCCGCGCCGAGCCCCCCCCCCTCGAAGAACCCGGCGGGCGCGGCGCTGGAGGCCACCGCGCCGGCGCCGAGCCCAGCGTACACGACGCCGCTCTGGGTG
>CAZDGH010000475.1:0-3633 GCA_964504805.1 uncultured Myxococcales bacterium
CCGCGTTCGCCGGCGCCGACGTGCCCGGCGCGCTCCTGGTCGCCCGCGCCCGCCTCTCCGGCAAGGCCTTCGGCGCCGGCGGTCCGCTGCGCACGGCGCTGCGCTGGCTCCTCGCCCGCGGCTGCCGGAGCTGCCCCGCGTCGCTCGCCGACGGCTTCGCCGAGAAGCTCGCGCCGAAGCTCGAGGGCTCGCTCGCGCTCGTCGTCGATCGCCTCGACGTCGCCGCCATCGAGAGCGCGGGCGGCCGCCTCGACGCCGACGCGCTCCCTCACCTCTACGTGCTCCCGCTGAAGGACCCCGCGGGCGTCGCCGCGCTCCTCGGGCCGCTCGCCGAGAAGGCCGGCCTGAAGGCCGCGGCGCTCGACGGCGGCACCCACCTCGCCGGTCCCGGCCTCGTCGTCGGCGTCGCCGGCGACGTGCTCTACGTGGGCAACGATCCCGGCGCCCGCGATCGCGCGCTGCCTCGGCTCCGCGCCGCCGCGGCGGCGACGGGCGGCGCGCTCCCCGCCGAGCTCCGCGGCGAGCCTGCGGCGATCTCGAGGGCGCTCGAGCCGCTCGGCATGGGCGACGTCTTCGGCGGCGGGGTCCTCGCCGGCCTCTTCGGCCTCAAGGTCGAGCTCGGCCCGCTGCTCGACGGCTCCGGGCCGATCTCCGGCGGGGCCTCCCCGCAGGGGAGCGCCGTGGCCGTCGACCTCTCCTGGGACCTGGTGCGCTGACAGGCGGCTCGCGCGCCGACCGTGCAGGACTTGCCGCCAAGGGGATCGCGGCGCAGCTTTCCCGTGTCCCTGCACCGCGCGAGTGAGCGCGGGCCGGCGAGCGCCAGGACCCTCTGCGGAACGCCATCGTGCGCCGCCATGGTCCGCGCGACGGCAAGGGAGAGGGAGCGCCTGTTTCGCGCCCACCCTCGGTCCGGCGGCGACGCCGGACGGGCCCGGCGGCGACGTCGGGCGAAGCGGCGCGTGGCGGGGTGCCGATGGCGCCCCACGGGCGTGGACGTCGGCACCCGGGGAGACGCCCGGACGGACGATGTCACCGGCCCCCCGCCACGCGACGCTCTTCTTGCGGTGGCGGTCGCGTCAGCCGTAGGCGGCGCGGTAGTCGACGCCGTCGTCCTCGTCGACGTTCGCCGCGCCGCCGTCGGGGACGGCGCTCTCCAGGAAGCCGCGCAGCGCGGCGGCGAGCTCGTCGGCGCCCTCGAGGCTCATCGCGCCCTTGCGGAACGACGCCGCGCCGACGAGCCCCTTCACGTACCAGCCGACGTGCTTGCGGAACTGGTGCACCGCGCGCCGGTCGTCGCCGCAGAACGCGCGGTAGGCCTCGAAGTGCTCGAGCACGAGCTCCATCCGCTCGCGCAGCGTCGGCGGCGCGCCGCCCTCGAGCTCGCGGAAGAGCCAGGGGTTGCCGAGCGCGCCGCGGCCGATCATCACCGCGTCGCAGCCGGTCTCCGCGAGCATCCGGTGCGCGTCGGCGACGGTGACGACGTCGCCGTTGCCGATCACCGGGACGGACCTCACCGCCTCCTTCACCGCGCGGATGAGCGACCAGTCCGCCTTCCCGGCGTAGGCCTGGGCGCGGGTCCGGGGGTGCAGGGCGATCGCAGCCACGCCGGCGCGCTCCAGCGTCCGAGCCACCTCGACGCAGTTGACGCTCTGCGCGTCCATGCCGCTGCGGATCTTCGCGGTGACCGGCAGGTCGGTGGCGCGGCCGACCTTCTCGACGATCTCCGCGGCGCGCCCCGGATCGCAGAGCAGCGCCGCGCCGGCGCCGTTCCTCGTCACCTTCGGCACCGGGCAGCCCATGTTGATGTCGATGATCTGCGCGCCGTGGTCGCGCGCGACCTTCGCCGCCTCCGCGAGCACGTCCGCCTTGCCGCCGAAGAGCTGCACCGAGAACGGCCGCTCCCAGGCGGGATCGAAGCGCAGGTAGCGCATCGTCCGCGCCGATGCGCGCATCAGGCCCTCGGCGGAGACCAGCTCCGATGGGCAGAGGCCCGCGCCCATCCGGAAGGCGATGGAGCGGAACGGCAGCTCGCTGACCCCCGCCATCGGGGCGAGGATCCAGCGCGAGCGGAGCGGGAGCGAGGCGATCGAGAGCGTCATCTAGCTGGGGTCGTGGAAGGCGACGGTCTGGAACGCTCCGCCCACCACCCTCCACTCCTCGATCGGCGACGGGGCCTCGCCGGTCGCCGGGTCGAAGTCCAGGGTGCCGGACGAGCCCGTCACGTCCACGGAGCCGCCGCCGTGCAGGACGCTGCGGATCCGGATGATCTCGTCCGGCCGGAGCACGGCCGGGTCGCCGCTCGACAGCTTGGTGAGCCCCTCGGCGATCCGCGGGCCCGTCAGGTCGCCCTCGCCGGTCGGGCCGTGCGCCCAGGCGGCGCCGAGGCCGACGAGGTACGCGGCGTCGTAGGCGTGCTCGATGAAGGCGAACTGCGTGGGATCCTCGTCGAAGCGCGCGTCGTAGCGGTCGAGGAAGCTCTGGAACTCGGCGCCGCGCGGCGAGGCCGGCGCGGTGCCGCGCGCGCCCTCGAGCCGCGCCGGATCCTGCACCAGGAAGAGGTCGGTGCCCTTGGCGCTGTCCGAGAAGAAGAGCTGCGCCTGCGACAGGTTCGTCTCCTGCGCGGCGGCGTCGACGATCCGGACCGCGTCCTCGGGGAAGGCCACCACGAAGATCAGATCCGGGTCGAACGCCTCGGCGGCGGCGATCGCCTGGTCGAGGCTCTCGCCGCGGCGGTAGAGCGCGCGCTGCGACTGGCCGCCGTAGCCGGCGGCGAACACGTTCCACAGGCCGTCGCCGTACGGGTCGTCGACGACGATGCCGGCGACGCGCTGCACCGAGGGATCGGCCGAGAGCAGCTGCGCCACCACCGCGCCCTGGAGCGCGTCGGACGGCGCCGTGCGCCACACCAGGCCCGCGGCGTGCCCGGGGTCCTGCTTGTCGGGGAGGAAGGTGATCTCCGGCGAGGTCGCCGACGGCGAGATGACCAGCACGCCCGCCGGCGTGGTGCGCGCGGCGACCGCGAGCATCTCGCGGGACGAGTCCGGGCCGACGATCGCGGGCACGCCGGCGGCGGCGAGCGCCTCGGCCTGCGCCCGCGCGGTGTCGGGATCGCCGTGGGTGTCGCACGCCCAGGCGTCGAACGGCCGCGCGCCGGTGCCCTCGCGCAGGTTCAGCTCCTCGAGCGCGAGCTGCGCGGCGTGGAGCGTCACCGGCCCGTTCGCCTCGGGCGTGCCGTCGGTGCCGGTCAGGAAGACGAGGAGCCCGACGTCCACCGGCTCGGCGTCGGCCGGCGCGAGGCCGAGCCGCGTGCAGCCGGCCGCCTCCGGCCCTCCGCCGTCGCCTCCGCCGCCCGCGCCGCCGCCGGGATCGCGGACGCAGAAGCCCTCCTGGCAGACCAGGCCGCCCTCGCAGTCGCCGTCGACGGCGCACTCGGTGAGGTCGCCGACGAGGAGCGTGCACGCGCCCCCCGCGGCGAGCGCGAGCGCGCCCGCGCAGGCGCGCAGGAGGGTGGAACGTCGCGGGCTCATGTGGCTGCGAGCCTAGAACGCCTCATCCCACCCGGCAACGTGGCGACGCGCGACGGACGCGGAGGAGCGCCACCGCGAGCAGGCCGAGCACGAGGCCGAGGCCGCG
>CAZDGH010000476.1:0-3629 GCA_964504805.1 uncultured Myxococcales bacterium
CAGGCTCCAGGCTCCAGGCTCCAGCCACCCGAAGCACCGGAGGCGCCGGAGGCGCAGCCGCCCGTGCTCGAGCTGGGAGCGCCGTCCGCGGTGCCGAAGCGCAAGAAGCCGCTCCACTAGCCTGCGGCGCCGCCTGCTGGAGCCTGGAGCCTGGAGCCTGGAGCCTGCCTCACCGGTGCGCCCCGGTGTGCACGACCACCAGGTGCTTCCGCCGCAACGCCAGATCGCGCAGGCGCCGGAGCTCCGGCTCGCCGCGGAGCGAGCGCAGGCCCTCGCGGGCCACCGCGAGCGCCTCGGCGTGGCGGCCGAGGGCGAGCAGGCAGCGGACCTCGCCGGTGTAGATCCAGCCGCGGAGGTCGCGCTCGCCGCGCTTCAGCCGCGAGCGGGCGACGCGGTACTCGCGGAGCGCGCGCTCGGGCCGCCGCGAGGCCTCGTAGATCTCGCCGATCTCCCAGAGGACCTCGGCGCCCTCGGGGTAGAGGCGGACCGCCCGGCGGAAGGCCCTGAGGGCGTCGAGCGGGCGGCCGAGCTCCCGGAGGATCGTGCCGTGCAGCGCGAGCGCCTCGTAGCAGCGGGGCCAGAGGCGGAGCGCCTCCCGGCACGAGCGGAGCGCCGCCCGCGGATCGTCGTCCACCACGAACGACCAGCGGGCCTCGTCCTCCAGGAGGGCGTGGCGGCGCAGGCGCGCCTCGTCGAGGTCCATCACCTTGCGGCGGCGGGCGCCCATGGACCTACCCCTATCGCTCGCCGCGCGCCGGTGCCAGCCGCGCGAGAAGCCTCGTGAAATTGTGGGGGCGCACCCCGTGTGGTAGACCCGAGCCGAATGGCGGAAAGGCCCCGGATCGTCGGGATCGACCTCGGCACGACCAACACGTGCGTGGCCCACGTCCGCAACAAGCTGCCGAAGGTCGTCCCCACCGACCGCGGGAACCTCATCCTGCCGTCGGTGGTGGCGCTGTCGCCGAAGGGCGAGATCCTCGTCGGCGGCGTCGCCAAGGACCAGCTCCTCGTCAACCCGAAGAGCACGATCTACGGCGCCAAGCGCCTCATCGGCCGGCCCTACGAGAGCACCGTCGTCCAGGAGCTGAAGCAGTACTACTCCTACGACATCGTCGCCGGTCCGGACGGCGAGGCCGCGGTGATGCTCGGCGGCAAGGTCGTCTCGCTCCCGCAGATCTCCGCCCACGTCCTCGCCCACGTGAAGACGATCGCCGAGCAGTTCCTCGGCGGCGCGATCCAGGAGGCGGTGATCTCGGTCCCCGCCTACTACAACGACGCGCAGCGGAACGCGGTGAAGGAGGCCGGCCGGCTCGCCGGCTTCACCGTGAAGCGGATCGTCAACGAGCCCACCGCCGCCGCGCTCGCCTACGGCTTCAACCGCGGCTTCGACCAGAAGATCCTCGTCTACGACCTCGGCGGCGGCACCTTCGACGTCTCGGTGCTGCAGCTCTCCGGGAACGTCTTCGAGGTGATCGCCACCGGCGGCGACACCTTCCTCGGAGGCGTCGACTTCGACAACCGGATCATCGAGCACGTCCTCTCCGAGTTCCAGGATCGCGAGAAGATCGACCTCCGGCAGTCGGGGCCGATCGCCCTGCAGCGGATCAAGGGCGCCGCCGAGGCCGCCAAGATCGACCTCTCGCTGATGGCGAACGCGGTCATCGAGCTGCCCTACATCGAGGAGCGTCGCGGCCGGCCGGTGGACCTGCGGATCCCGCTCTCGCGCGACCGGCTGAACGCCATCACCGCCGATCTCGTGGCGCGCACCTTCGAGATCTGCGACCGCGTCCTCGCCGAGAAGGGCCTCGGGCCCCACGACATCAGCGAGGTGATCCTCGTCGGCGGCCAGTCGCGCATGCCGCTCGTGCAGGAGCAGATCCAGGCGCACTTCGGCAAGCCGGCGCGCAAGGGCGTGCACCCCGACGAGTGCGTCGCCCTCGGCGCCGCGCTCCTCGCCGACTCGCTCGACCAGATCGACGCGGTCACCCTCATCGACGCGCTCTCGATGCCGATCGGGATCGCCACCGCCGGCGGGCGCTTCCGCGAGGTGATCGGGAAGAACGCCGCCATCCCGCTCACCAAGGGCTTCCGGCTCCCGCCGCCGAAGGAGGGCGCCAGCGAGATCGAGCTCGACGTCTTCCAGGGCGAGGCGCAGGAGCTGGTCGAGAACGAGTTCCTCGGCAGCGTGAAGCTGCCGGCGTCGCTCGCGGGGCGGAAGATCGAGTTCCGCCTCACCGAGGAGTGCCTGCTCGAGGTCGTGGTCGACGTGCCGGGGCAGGGCCTCCGGAAGATCGAGCTCACCACCCGCGACACGCCCGAGGCGCTCAAGCAGGCCCGCGCCGCCGCCGAGGCGCAGCGCAAGGCCGCCGAGGCGGCGAAGCCCGGCGAGCGGCGCTCGTCGAGCGGCATCTTCGACTCCCTCCGCCGCGTGTTCGGGAAGGACTAGATGGCGCTCGCCGACGGACTGAAGGCCCGGGCCGCGAAGCTCTCGGGCAAGGCCCTCGAGAGGCTGTTCGCCGACGAGAAGCGGGCGGCGAAGCTCTCCTCCGCCATGCAGGCGGTCCAGGACGGGCGCGAGAAGCTCACCTCGCTGCAGGACGGCGCGCTGCACGCCGCGCAGTGGGCGACGGGCGAGGACGCCAGGGCGCTCGGCCGGCGGATGTCGTCGATCCGGCGCCGGCTCGAGGACCTCGACGCGCGCCTCGCCCGGCTCGAGGCGCGGCTCGAAGAGCGTTGACAGCGGGGTAGGGCGTCGGCATACTCCGCGTCCCTTTTCCGGCGGGATGCGGTTTCTCCGCTGGTTACGGGCGATTAGCTCAGTTGGTAGAGCACCGTCTTCACACGGCGGGGGTCACTGGTTCGAGCCCAGTATCGCCCACCAAGCAGCCCGGGACGTACCGAGCGGGGCCTTCGCGGAAGCGAGGGCCTCGCGTCGTCTCGGGGGCCGGCTTTCCCATGACGGGTCCGGGCGGCCGTGCCAGCATGGCGGCCATGTCCCGCGCCGCCGTGCTCGCCCTCCTGCTCGCGGCCGCGCCCGCCCGCGCGGACGGGCCGGTGAAGATCGCGGTCCTCGATCTCGAGCCCGCGGACGAGGCGGACCGGAAGCTGGTCGAGGGCCTCTCGGCGTTCCTGGCGACGAAGCTCTCGGAGCGGCCGGGCGCCCGCGTGATCGGGCAGGCCGACATCCGCGCCGCGCTCGGCTTCGAGAAGGAGAAGACGCTGCTCGGCTGCGAGGAGGCGAGCTGCCTCGCGGAGCTCGGCGGCGCCCTCGGCGCCCGCTTCCTCGTCCACGGCCAGCTCACGCGGGTGGGCAGGACGCTGGTCGTGAACGCGTCGGCGGTGGACGTGCAGAAGGGCACCGTGCTCGCCCGCGGCTCGGAGACGGTGGCCTCCGAGGACGCGCTCGTCGGCGCCACGGCGCGGCTCGCCGATCGGCTCGCGGCGGGGCTCGGCCTCGCGGGCGGGACGGCCGCGACCGCCCCGGCTGCCGCGGCGCCCGGGCCCTCGGCGACGGCGGCCGCGCCGGCGCCGCCGCCGACGGGCGGCGTGGCCGCCGCCCGGGACGACTTCGGCGGCCGGCTCCGCGTCGGCAACGCGCTGTCCACGCTGCCGAGCGCCGGCTCCGACTA
>CAZDGH010000477.1:0-3586 GCA_964504805.1 uncultured Myxococcales bacterium
CGGCGGCTCGGCCGGCGGGGCGGCGTCCTGCGCGGCGCCGGTGGCGGGGAGCGCGAGCAGCGCGGCGGCGAGGAGGGCGTGGGGCCTTCGCATGCGGCGGGATGGTACGGCACGACCGCCGCACGGTCGAGCCTCGCGCCTGTGGCGCCCCGCCGGCTCCTTTGGTACGAAGCGCCGCCCTTCGAGAGGAGCCCGACCGATGCCGAGGCGCGACGATCTCCGCACCATCTTCGTGGTCGGCGCGGGGCCGATCGTCATCGGCCAGGCGTGCGAGTTCGACTACTCGGGGACCCAGGCCTGCAAGGCGCTGAAGGAGGAGGGCTACCGCGTCGTCCTCCTCAACTCGAACCCGGCGACGATCATGACCGACCCGGGGTTCGCCGACGCGACCTACGTCGAGCCGATGACCGTCGAGGCGGCGACGCAGATCATCGCCCGCGAGAAGCCCGACGCGCTCCTCCCGACGCTCGGCGGCCAGACCGCGCTGAACCTCGCCGTCGGCCTCGCCGAGGCAGGCGTCCTCGAGCGGCACGGCGTGCAGCTCGTCGGCGCCTCGCTCGCGGCGATCAAGAAGGCCGAGGACCGGAAGCTCTTCGGCGAGGCGATGGAGAGGATCGGCCTTGAGGTGCCGAAGAACGGCGTCGCGCGCAGCCTCGCGGAGGCCCGGGCGATCGTCGAGCGCACCGGCTTCCCGGCCATCCTCCGCCCGTCGTTCACCATGGGCGGCACCGGCGGCGGCATCGCCTACAACCGCGAGGAGTTCGAGCCGAAGGTGAAGGCGGCGCTCGAGGCCTCGCCGGTCGGCTCGGTGCTCATCGACGAGAGCGTGCTCGGCTGGAAGGAGTACGAGCTCGAGGTGATGCGCGACAGGCACGACAACGTCGTCATCGTCTGCTCGATCGAGAACTTCGACCCGATGGGCGTGCACACCGGCGACTCGATCACCGTCGCGCCGGCGCAGACGCTCACCGACAAGGAGTACCAGCGGATGCGCGACGCCTCGATCGCGATCATCCGCGAGATCGGCGTCGACACCGGCGGCTGCAACATCCAGTTCGGCGTCGAGCCGCGGACCGGCCGGATGGTGGTGATCGAGATGAACCCGCGCGTCTCCCGCTCCTCGGCGCTGGCCTCGAAGGCCACCGGCTTCCCGATCGCCAAGATCGCCGCGCGGCTCGCGGTCGGCTACACCCTCGACGAGCTCGCCAACGACATCACCGGCGAGACCCGCGCCGCGTTCGAGCCGTCGATCGACTACGTGGTCACCAAGGTCCCGCGGTTCGCCTTCGAGAAGTTCCCGAAGGCGGACCCGACGCTCACCACCCAGATGAAGAGCGTCGGCGAGGCGATGGCGATGGGGCGCACCTTCCGCGAGTCGCTGCAGAAGGCGCTCCGGTCGCTCGAGACCTCGCGCTACGGCCTCGAGCCGATGCTGCCGCCGGGACCGCGCACCGCCGACGAGCGCGAGCGCATCGCCGCCGAGGTGCGCACGCCGCGCGCCGACCGGATCTTCTGGGTCGCCGAGGCGCTGCGCGCCGGCTTCCCGGTCGACGAGCTCCACGCGCTCTCCGCCATCGACCCCTGGTTCCTCCGGGAGCTCGAGGCGCTCGTCGCCGAGGAGGCGGCGGTGGCGCGGGACGGCCTCGGCGACGCCGCCCGGCTCCGCGCCCTCAAGGCCCAGGGCTTCTCCGACCGCCGCCTGGCGCAGCTCGCCGGGAAGCGGGAGGACGAGGTCCGCGCGCTGCGGTGGGAGCTCGGCGTGCGGCCGGTCTTCAAGCGCGTCGACACCTGCGCCGCCGAGTTCGAGGCGCGCACGCCGTACCTCTACTCGAGCTACGAGGACGAGGACGAGGCGCGGCCCACCGACCGGAAGAAGGTGATGGTGCTCGGCGGCGGCCCGAACCGGATCGGCCAGGGCATCGAGTTCGACTACTGCTGCGTGCACGCCTGCTTCGCGCTGCGGGACGCCGGGTTCGAGACCATCATGGTCAACTGCAACCCGGAGACGGTCTCCACCGACTACGAGACCGCGGACCGGCTCTACTTCGAGCCGCTCACCCTCGAGGACGTGCTCGAGATCGCCCGGGTGGAGCAGCCGATCGGCGCCATCGTCCAGTTCGGCGGGCAGACGCCGCTGAAGCTGGCGGTGCCGCTCGAGCAGGCCGGGGTGAAGATCCTCGGCACCTCGCCCGACGCGATCGACCGGGCCGAGGACCGCGAGCGCTTCGCCGAGGTGGTGGAGAAGCTCCGGCTGAAGCAGCCCGACAACGCCTCGGCCCGTTCCCGCGAGGAGGCGATCGCGGCGGCGCGGCGCATCGGCTACCCGGTGATGGTGCGGCCGTCGTACGTGCTCGGCGGCCGGGCGATGGAGATCTGCCTCGACGAGCAGCAGCTCGCCTCGTACCTCGACCACGCGGTGCAGGCCTCCGAGGCGCGGCCGGTGCTCGTCGACCGCTACCTGCGCGACGCCCTCGAGGTCGACATCGACGTGGTCTCCGACGGGACGCGCGCCGTCGTCGGCGGGGTGATGGAGCACATCGAGGAGGCCGGCGTGCACTCCGGCGACTCGGCGTGCTCGCTGCCGCCGTACTCGCTGCCGGCGGACGTGGTCGCGACCATCGAGCGGCAGGTGGTGGCGATCGCCCGCGAGCTCGGCGTGGTCGGCCTCATGAACGCGCAGCTCGCCGTGCAGGGCGGCGAGGTCTACGTGCTCGAGGTGAACCCGCGCGCCTCGCGCACGGTGCCGTTCGTCTCCAAGGCGACCGGCGTCCCGCTGGCGAAGCTCGCGGCGCTCGCGCAGGTCGGCACGCCGCTGCCGGCGTCGCTGCCGGACCGGCCGACCCTGGCGCACACCGCGGTGAAGGAGGCGGTGTTCCCCTTCGTGAAGTTCCCGGGCGTGGACACCGTGCTCGGGCCGGAGATGAAGAGCACCGGCGAGGTGATGGGCATCGACCAGGACTTCGGCCGGGCGTTCTGGAAGAGCCAGGTCGCCGCCGGCAACGCGCTGCCCGCGGCCGGCAAGGTCTTCGTCTCGGTGCGCGACGCCGACAAGGCCGCCGCCGCCGAGGTGGGCAAGCGCCTCGTCGCGCTCGGCTTCACCCTCGTCGCCACCCACGGCACCGCCGACGCCCTGGCGAAGGCCGGCGTCGCCGCCGAGCGCGTGCTCAAGGTGCGCGAGGGCCGCCCCCACATCGTCGACAAGATCCTCGACGCCGAGATCGCCCTGGTGGTCAACACCACCGAGGGCCGCCGCTCCCAGGAGGACAGCTTCTCGATCCGCCGAGAGACCCTGAACCGCGGCATCCCCTACGTCACCACCGCCGCCGCCGCCCGCGCCGCCGTCGCCGCGCTGGAGGCCGTGCGCGCCGAGCGCCCCGGCGTGCGGCCGCTGCAGGCGTACCACGCGGGACGCTGAGCGGCAGGCTCCGGGCGACAGGCTCCAGGCTCCAGCGGCAGGCTCCAGGCTCCAGGCTCCAGCGGCAGGCTCCAGGCTCCAGGCTCCAGGCTCCGGCAAGCAGGCAGCTCGGCGCTGCGCGCCTCGCGCACGCGGCCGCCGAGGTCGGCACCGCGCTCTCGGCGGAGCCGG
>CAZDGH010000478.1:0-3547 GCA_964504805.1 uncultured Myxococcales bacterium
GGCCACCCGAAGCTGCCGCCCGCGGACAACCGCCTCGCCGAGAACCCGGTCTGCGAGGGCAAGCCGCGCGGCGTCTACTCGTTCTGCATGTGCCCGGGCGGCGTGGTGGTGCCGACGCCGACCGAGGAGGGCCTGCTCTGCGTGAACGGGATGTCGAACTCCCACCGGAGCTCGCCGTTCGCGAACTCGGGGATCGTGGTCTCGGTCTCCCTCGACGACTTCGAGCGCGACGGCCACGGCCGCGACGCGCTCTCGGGGCTGCGCTTCCAGCGGAAGTGGGAGCGCGCGGCGTACGACCTCGGCGGTGGCCGCTACTTCGCGCCCGCCCAGCGCATCAAGGACTACCTCGCCGGGCGCCTCGGCGCCGCGCCCGGCCGCTCCACCTACCGGCCGGGCCTCACCCACGCCGACCTCTCGACGCTCCTGCCCCCGCACGTCACGGGGACGCTCAAGGAGGCGCTCCGCGGCTTCGACCGGAAGATGCGCGGCTACGCCTCCTCGGACGAGCCGGTGCTCATCGCCCTCGAGGCCCGCACCAGCGCCCCGCTGCGGATCGACCGGGACGACCGGCTCGAGGCGGTCGGCGTCCCGGGTGTGTACCCTTGCGGCGAGGGCTGTGGCTGGGCCGGCGGCATCGTCTCGGCGGCCGTCGACGGGCTCCGGGTCGCGGAGGCGATCGCCACCGCGCTCGGCGCGGAGCCCGCGGCGGAACCGATCGCGGCGGCGGAGGTCTAGGACGTCATGAAGTACTTCATCCGCACCGGAGAGGGCCGCGAGCTCACCGTCCCCTCGGGCTCGCACGTGGTGATGCTCTTCCGGCAGCACTTCCTCACGCCCGACGACGAGATCCGGCAGGACGGCTCGAAGCGGTGGCGGAGGCTGCGCGACGTGCCGGAGTACGCGTCGATGGTCCGGTCCGAGGAGCAGGACAAGAAGCAGTTCAAGTACCTGCTCTACGCCACCACCGTCGGGATCTTCGGCTTCCTCCTCGCCACGATGCTCTTCGGGTGACCGGGGCGGGCCTCCCTCGAAGGCGGCCTCCCGCGAAGAAGCCGGGCGCGAGAAACTCGGGGCGGGTAGGCTCCCCCCGGCGAGCCGCGATCCCCAGCGTGTTCGTCGGAGGTGGGCCATGGCGGACACGGGCGACACCGGCACGGTCGCGAACGCCGATCGCGAGCGGCTCGACGCGGGCGACGAGCCGCCCTCCTGGGCGGAAGGGCTCCAGGGCTTCGAGCTCCGGGCGGAGAAGCTGGCCGACGGCGAGCCGATCCCGAAGCGCTTCACCGCCGACGGCGAGGATCTCTCGCCGGCGCTCGCGTGGGGTCCGCCGCCCGCGGGCACGAAGAGCCTCGCGCTCCTGATGGAGGATCCCGACGCGCCGTCGGGGCTCTTCACCCACTGGATGGTGCTCGGGCTGCCGCCGAGGCCGGGCGACCTGGTCGAGGGCCGCGGCACCGATCCCACCGACGTCGCCGGGGCGACCACGCTCGTCAACGACGCCGGCGAGGAGGGCTGGTGCTCGCCGGCGCCGCCGCGGGGCAAGCCGCACCGCTACGTCTTCCGGCTGCTCGCGCTCGACGCCGAGCCGTCGGTCGCGCCCGGCGGCAAGCGCGCGGCGTTCGACCGCGCGGTCGACGGCCACGTGATCGCGGAGGCGCGGCTGCTCGGGACCTACGGCCGCTAGTTCGCGGGCGCGGGCGCCGCGGGAGCGGCCGGCGCGGGCTCCGCCGGCTTCGGCTCCTGGATCGGCGACGGCGCGTTCGCGTAGCGGGCCGACGCCACCGCCTTGCGGACCGCCGCGAACACGTCGGGCACCGCCTGCGAGTTCGCCTTGTTGGCGATGAACGTCGGCAGCGAGCCGCCCGGGTCGGTCTTGACGAAGTAGATGGCCTTGGTGCGCTTGCCGCCGTCCGCGGGGTTCAGCAGCCAGTAGCCCTCGTTGAGCGTGACGCGGACGGTGTCCTCCGGGAGCGCCGGCGCCAGCTCGTTCGCGGGGATCCACTGGCTCTTGTACGAGCCGTCGGCCTGCTTCGAGAGGGTGATCCGGAGCGCGTAGTCGCGGCGGTCGACGAGCGGCGCGTTGATCACCGTGTAGAACCACACCTGGTTCCCGGTGCGCTTCAGCAGCTTCGAGACCTCGGTGTACGGCATCGTCTCCGGGTACGCGGCGACGTCGGCGAGCACCGCCAGCACGCGCTCCGGAGGCGCGTCGATGGTGCCGTAGGCCTTCATCTCGCGGACGTCGGAGCCCTCGGTCTCGCGCGAGTAGACGGCGACGCCGTCGACCTCGGCGGCCTTCTCCCATTCGCCGGCGGAGGCCGCGGCCGGGGCGACCAGGACGAGGAGGACGAGGGGGACGAGGGCGTGCGCGCGCATGGCTCGAACGTACCACGGGGTCCGGGCAGAGCGTGCTACGGTCCCCCCGCCCGCGCGGCCGCGCGGCGCTCGACAACCCCACAGGAGTCGCCCGGTGGAGAAGCTCTGGGTCAAGGACGTGCAGGTCGGCCAGCGCGCGCAGGGGATCTTCCGCGTGGCGCGGAAGCAGCAGCTCACCGGCAAGAACGGCAAGCCGTTCCTCAAGCTCTCGCTCCACGACCGGACCGGCGCGCTCGACGCCCGGATCTGGACCGGCGTGGAGGAGCTGACCGCGACGTTCGAGGTGAACGACGTGGTCGAGGTCGAGGGGCAGGTCGACCAGTTCCAGGGCCGCCCGCAGCTCACCGTCGAGAAGCTGGCGAAGCCGTCCGCCGAGGCGCTCGCGGCGATCCCGCCGAACGATCTCGTGCTCGTCTCCGAGCCGCCCGCGGCGGCGCCGGCGCCCCGGGGCGCGCCGGGAGAGGCCGCGGTCCACGAGCTCCGCCGGGAGCTCGAGCGGGTGCAGGACCGGCACGTCCGGGCGCTCCTGCTCTCGTTCGCGGACGATCCGGAGCTCGGCGAGAAGCTGAAGCGCGCGCCGGCCGCCCGCGAGATCCACCACGCCTGGCCGGGCGGCCTCGCCGAGCACCTGCTCTCGTGCGTGCGGCTCGCCGGCCGGCTCGCGGACCACTACCCGATGGCCGACCGCGACCTGCTCGTCGCCGGCGCGTTCCTCCACGACCTCGGCAAGGTCACCGAGTACGACTACGACGACGGGCAGACCACGTACTCCGACGAGGGCAAGCTCGTCGGCCACCTCGTCCGCGTCGTGCAGTGGATCCACGTCAAGGCGCGGGCGATCACCGGCTTCCCGGCGGAGCTCGAGCACCACCTCGTCCACATCTGCCTCGCGCACCACGGGCGGCTCGAGTACGGCTCGCCGAAGCTGCCGGCGACGCTCGAGGCGTACCTCGTCCACCAGCTCGACGAGATCGACAGCCGGGTGAGCTCGTTCCTCTCGCAGATGGCGCGGGGCAACCCCGACGCGCGCTGGACCGAGCCGAAGAAGCCGTGGGAGCAGCAGCTCTGGAAGGCGCCGGCGCCGACCGAGGGCGGCAAGCGCCGCGGCCCGCCGGCGCGGGGGGCGCGCACGGGCAAGGGCCCGAAGAAGCGCCGCGAGGTCCCGGCGGCG
>CAZDGH010000479.1:0-3521 GCA_964504805.1 uncultured Myxococcales bacterium
CCGCGCTGCGCGCCGGCGGTCGTGCACTCGAACGGCGCGCCGCCCGCGCCGAGCGCGCCGCAGTCGAAGACCGCGGCGGCCTCGGCGCAGGAGGCCACGGCGCCGTCGCCGAGCCCAGCGTCCTCGTCGCGGCTCTGGATGTTCCTGCAGGCGGCGGCGGCCTCCGCCTCGCAACCCGCCGAGCTGCCGCCGGAGCAGACCGCCCGCCGGATGCAGAGCAGCTCGTTCACCGTCTCGCACCAGTCGCCGCGGGTCATCTCGCCGTCCGGACCGTCGCACTCCGGCGGGCTCGTGGCCGCGCCGCACGCCTGGGCCCCGACGGCGTCGGTGCAGGAGACGAGGCGCGTCCAGGGGACCTCGGTCGGCGCGTCGGAGAGGCCCGCGCACGCCTGCGAGGCGATCTCCTCGCAGCGGTCGCGATCCATGTCGCCGCCGCACGCCGCCCCGCCGTGGCGCTCGCAGCGCGCCCGCGTCACGCGCTCGCACCACTGCCGCTCGCTCGGGCCGATCGGGTCGGTGCGCCCGCAGCTCGCCGGCACCACGCCGGCGTCGAGGTCCTCGCAGGAGACCGACTCCCAGTCCTGCTCGCACAGCCGCTGCTGCGACGAGGAGGTCCCGCCCGTGGTGGCGCCGGCGCAGGCGCGCTCCGCGGCGGCCACGCAGTCGATGTCGGTGTCGTGGCACGCGTTGTAGCGCTCGCAGGCGGCGCGGGTCGCGCCCTCGCAGGCCGTCCTGGCGTCGACGTCGGTGCTGCCCGCGCCCGCGCACGCCGGCGGGACCACGCCCGCCTCGACCTGCTCGCAGGTGAGGTCCTCCCAGCCCCGCTCGCAGGCGACGAGCTGCTCCGGCGTCAGCGAGCCGTCGGGCTCGTCGGAGGAGCTCGCGCAGCGCGCGATGGCCTGGGGACCGCACTGCGACGCGTCCTCGGCGCGACACTCCGCGAGCCGGTTGCAGTGGCCCTTCTCGCGGGCCTCGCAGTGATCGCGGGACGACAGCTCGAGGCCGGTGTCTTCCTCGCAGCTGCACGCGCCGACGGCGAGCGCGGGCAGGAGCCAGAGAAAGCGGGCAGCGCGCACGAAATCCTCCCGGGAAAGGGAGCGAGTCTACCACCCGCGGGGCCCCGCCGGGTCGGTCGAGCGGCCGCGGGCGCTACCTGGCGGAGAGCGAGACCTTGGTCTCCTCGCCGGCGGTGACGCCGACGGTCCGTCGCTCGGACCAGCCCAGCTCGTCGTTCTTGACGACGAAGGTGTGGTCGCCGGACGGGAACAGGAACGCCTTGCGGGGGAGCCGGGCCACGAGCCGGCCCTCGTAGAGGATCTCGGCGCCGATGCTCGGCGGCACCGTGTAGAAGAAGATCGAGCCGGGCTGGAACGAGACGTGGCGCTGCACGCTGCCACCCTCCGGCACGTCCACCGTCAGGCTCCTCGTGAACGGGATCGACTCGAAGGTCGCCGTCACCACGACCTTGTGCTTCCCCGCCGGGACCCGGAGATCCTCGCCGGTCCGGCCCCGCTGGCCGGCGACGGCGACGCTCGCCGAGACGTCGGCGTCGATGCGGACCCCGCCGTGGCCGCGCGGCCGCGCCTCGCCGCCGCCGTCCGAGGCGTGCCGCGGCTCCTCCTGCACGCGAGGCGAGCCCTGGAGCGCCGCCTGCCGCGGGCGCTCGGCGGCCTTCGGCAGCGGCACCGGTCCGACGCGCTCGACCTGCCCCGCCGCGAGCGGCCCGATCGGCTGCTCGACCGGCTCGTGGCCGTCGAGGGTGAGGCGCAGCTTCGCGCCGGCGCCCGGCACGACCTGCACCGTCGCCGGCGTCTTCCCCTGCGGCACGCCGTTCACCTCGACGGTGGCGCCCGGCGGGTCGGAGTCGACGACGAGGGTGGCGAGGCCGCCGAGGCCGAGGGCCGCGGCGAGGTGCTCGCGGAGCACGAACCCCGCGCCGAGGACGAGGACGAGCGCGAGCAGCCCCGCGAGCGCAGGCATCCCGCGCCGCGCGCTCTCCCGGGCGCGGCGACCGCCGGTGCCGGTGTCCTCGTCCGCCGGCGGCGCCTTCTCGCGGCGCGGCGGCGGCCTCTTCGGCTCGGGGAGGACGACGTCCGCCGCCCCGAGGAACGGCTCGGTCTTCGCGCCGGGCTCCTCCTCGACCGGCGGCCGCGAGACCTTGCCCGCGCTCGCGGTGCGCGCCTGCGTCCCGTGCGGCGGCGGCTCGTCCTCGGCGCCGCGGCGCGGATCGGAGATGCCGCGGAAGCGCTTCGACACCGAGACCTCGGCGTCGTCGTTCCTCCGCGGCGCGGCGCGCCCGCTCACGGTGGCGGCGAGGGTCGCGCCGGGATCCCCTCGGTCGCGGGGCAGCGGCGTCTTGACCTTGACCGACCGGTCCTCGCGGGACGGGACGCCGCCGGGCACCTTCACCGACCGCGACGACTTGCTCGGCTCGTCGTCGACCGGCAGGAGCCCGGACTGCGCCTCCGCCTCGAGCCGGTCCCGGTAGATCTCCTTCAGGAACTGCGCGAGGTGCGCGGAGCTCGACGGCAGCTGCCGCTTCACCAGCACGTCCTCGAGGGCGAGCTGCAGCGCGCGGCAGTCGGGGTAGCGATCCTCGACCCGGCGCGCGAGCGCCTTCAGGCACACCGCGTCGAGCTCCGGCGGGATCCCGCCGCGGAGCGCGGAGGGCGGCTCGACGCGGCACTCGATCACCGCGTTCAGGGTGAGGATCTCGTTGGCGCGCTTGAACAGCCGGCTGCCGGTGAGCAGCTCGTAGAGCACGACGCCGATGGCGAAGACGTCGGAGCGGTGGTCGAGCTTCTGCCCCTGGGCCTGCTCCGGGCTCATGTAGCTGTACTTGCCCTTGAGCACGCCGGTGCGGGTCGAGGTCGCCTGGTCCGCCGCCTTGGCGATGCCGAAGTCGACGACCTTCACGCCGCCCTCGAAGCTGACGAGGATGTTCTGGGGCGAGACGTCGCGGTGGACGATCCCGAGCGGCCGCCCCTGGTCGTCGGCCTTGACGTGGGCGTAGTGCAGCCCCTCGCAGGCGCCGATCACCACCCGGCAGGCGAGCGGCACCGGCAGCGGCCGGCCCACGGCGTCGGCCTGCTTCCAGACGCGCCGCACGTCCTCGCCGTGGATGAACTCCATGGCGATGAAGTACTCCTCGCCGATCTTCCCGAGGTCGTGGATCTGGACGATGTTCGGGTGGTTCAGCCGCGCCGCGATCCGCGCCTCGTCCAGGAACATCTGGACGAACTCCTCGTTCTCCGAGAGGTGCGGGAGGATCTTCTTGACGACGACGAGCTTCTGGAAGCCCTGGATGCCCGTCTGGCGCGCGAGCCAGATCTGCGCCATCCCGCCGGTGGCGAGCTTCTTGACGAGCGTGTAGCGCCCGAACTCCTGCTGCTCGGCGGCGGCCGTCACGAGGGGCGGTTTTCTCCGGGGAAATCCGGGGGATGGTAGGTCCGCGATCGTGCGCGCGTCAACGCTCCCCGCGCGCCGCGCGCGAGCAGCAGCGCGGCGACGGCGAGGGCGCC
>CAZDGH010000480.1:0-2084 GCA_964504805.1 uncultured Myxococcales bacterium
TCGTGCGGAAGCCCGTTCAGAGGCGGATCCGCGAGATCACCGGCGAGCTCGGGAAGGCCATCGCCACGCGCGCCACGAAGGGAGGGTGAGATGGCGAACCCGGTAGCCGGCATCGACATCGTCGCGCGGCTCGACAAGTTCCGCGAGGAGCTCGCGAAGATCCCTGACATCGGCGGCGCGCAGGCGAAGGCGCTCGCGTCGCAGATGTCGAAGGAGATCAAGGCGGCGGAGCGAGCCGCGCAGCAGGCGGCGAAGGCCTCGCGCGAGGCGGCCGGCGCGACGAAGGACTTCGGCGACAAGGCCGGGAAGACGGGCGAGGCGGCCGGCAAGCTGGCCGGGGCGCTCGGGCTCGTGGACGAGCGGGGCGCCGAGGCCGCGCGGACCGTGGCCGACATCGCGGACGTGGCCGAGGTCGCGAACGTCGCGAGCCAGGCGCTCGGCGTGTCCCTCGGCACGCTCGGGCTCGCGGTCGGCGGCGTCACCGCCTTGGTGGGCCTCGGCTACGTCGCGTGGAAGGCCTACAAGGCGGAAGAGGAGGAGGTCGAGCGGAAGTCCGACCAGCTCGCCGCCTCGCTGAAGCAGCTCCAGCCGATCCACGACCTCGCCGCCTCGTCCGCGCTGGAGCTTGCGCACGCCACGGGCAAGCTCTCCGACGAGGAGTACGCCTACCAGCAGGGGCTCCAGAGCGCGAAGGCGGCGCGCGACCAGGTCACCAGCGCGACGAAGGAGCAGATCGCCGCCGACCGCAAGGCGCTCGACGCGCTCGGCGCCACCGCGCGGACCTTGGACGGGAAGCTCGTCCCGTCGGCGCAGAAGCTGACCGACAAGATCGCGGAGGGCACGGCCGTGCTCGACGCCGCGGACGAGGCGTACACCTCCGTCGAGGCGAGCCTCCGGGCCGTGCGCGATGCCACGATCGCCCACGAGTCCGCCGAGGAGCAGGCGAAGCGGGAGACGCTCGAGCGGAAGTACGCCGAGGAGGCGTTCACCGCCGCGGTGCACGAGCTCATCGACGCCGAGCAGAAAGCCTGGGCGCTGGAGAAGGAGCGGGCGAAGACCCTCGCCGCCAACGCGAAGATCATCGCCGACGCCGAGGAACGAAGCGCCGATCGCCGCGCGGAGGCCGCTGCCTCGGCCGCCCAGCGCACCATGAAGGCGGAGCAGGACCTCGCCGACCAGATGAAGAAGGCGGCCGAGGACAAGCGCGAACTCTTGCTTGGGTATGCCTCGGAGCTTCTCGCCGACGTCGACCCCTTCGTCGAGGCGTTCGGGAACATCACCGACGCCATGCTCGAGACGCGCACCGACGCCCTCGACGAGGTCCGGGGCCAGATCGAGGACCTCGACGCGCTCCTCGGCGACCTCTCCGCCGACACCGTCGACGCCGCCACCCTCTCCGGCCAGGCGCTGGTCGACGCCTACAAGGCCGGCGAGGTCGCGGCCGCCGACCTCACCGACGCCCAGCGCGCCGCCCTGGAGTCGCAACTCACCGCCGAGCGGGACGCGCTGGCCCAGAAGGAGGCCATCGAGCACGACGCCGCAGAGAAGGCGTTCGAGGTTCAGCAGGGCGTCGCCATCGCGGGCACGCTCATGTCGGGCCTGCAAGCCGCGCTGACCGCGCTCGCCCAGCTCGGCCCCGTCGCGGGCGGCATCGCCGCGACCGGCATCGCCGCGCTCGCCGCCACGAACGCCGGCCTCATCGCGAACACGAAGCCGCAGTTCCACGCCGGCGGCGTCCGCGGCGGCACGTACCCGGACGAGGTAGCGAGCGTGACGCTCCCGGGCGAGGGCTGGGCGAACCGCCAGGCCATGAACGATCCCGCGAACCGGGCGGCACTGAACGCCATGAACGCCGGGCAGAGCGTCGGCAGCGGCGTCACCGTGCTCCGCATTGGCCGCCACGAGGCACGCGAGATCGCCCGGACCGACATCCGGGCGAACGGGATCATCCCCCAGGAGATGCGGCGCGTCGCCCGCCGCTCGGGGAGCGGCGCCGGGCTGGCCGGCGGAGGAGTCGTCGCGTGAGCACCCTGTTCGTCCGCCCCGGCCACCTGCACGCCCCGTCCCGGGTGTCGTCCGCCACC
>CAZDGH010000480.1:2094-3194 GCA_964504805.1 uncultured Myxococcales bacterium
CGGGCTCACCGTGGCCGCGCCCGTCGCCGACACGGGCAACGACGGCACCCTCCGGCTCCGCGCCACCGGGAACCCGATCGCGGCGGCCGCCTTGAACGTGGTGCTCCAGACCGGCGGCAACCCCTCGGGCTACGCGCTCCCGACCGGCGGCGGCGGGAACGGCGCGGGCGCCGCGGTGCGCGCGAAGAAGACGAGCGCCGGGTCGACCTCGTGGTGGGGCTACGTCGACACGCCGTACCTCGTCCGCGTCGACTACCCGATCGCCTACGGGACGGGCCTCGGGAAGCCGTCGACCCCGCGGACGCTCGCGAACGGGAACCTCGGCTTCGTCACGCACAACAGCCCGGGGACGGCGTCGAGCTTCAAGTTCACGTACGTCACCACCGCGAACGTCGCGACGACCGTGGACATCGACGCGACGACCGCGACCTCCGACTACCAGAGCGACTTCGTCGTGCTCCCGAGCGGGCGTCTCGTCGCGGTCCGCCTCTCCGGCACGGCGCTCACCCGCTACTCGTCCGCGGACAACGGCGCGACGTGGTCCTCGTCCGTCTCCATCGGCTCGGCCACCTCCGGGCAGGACACCGTCTGCCTCGAGTACGCCGACGACCTGCTCGTGATGGTGCTCTCCGACTCGACCGGCGCCACCGTCACGGAGGTCCGCGTCTCCCAGGACGAGGGCTACAGCTTCGTGACGGTGGACAACGCGCAGACCCTGCGCGGCGTCCGTACCTGCGTCACGCCCGGCGGCACCGTCCTCGCCATCTCCGTGGCTGCCGCCCCGCTCGTCCGCACGATCGCCCCCGGCGGCGGGCTCTCGACCTCGACGGTGGACAGCGAACTCACCTGCAACACCGGCCGCGTCGCGCTCGCCACCCGCGACGACGGCACGATCTGGGCGTTCGCGACGAACAGCACGGCCGGCTCGCACATCGACCTCGACGCCAGCGTCAGCCTGGACGGCGGCGTGACCTGGGCGACCCCGCTCGCGAGCGGGCGGAAGGTGTTCAACGGGAACACCACGCTCACGAACGGTGCGTTCAAGGCGATGTCGGCGGGATGCTGGGCGGGCCGCGTCGTGGTCCTCATGCTCTCCCGCT
>CAZDGH010000480.1:3204-3492 GCA_964504805.1 uncultured Myxococcales bacterium
GCGGCGCCGGCGCCTCCGACTACGCGATCCACATGTACACCCTGGGCGGGTGGGAGAGCGTCACCGAGCCGACCCTCGGGCAGGCCGCCACCGGGACGGTCTACACCTACGACCACTGCCTGCTCCCCTACGACCTCCCGGAGAACTTCGCGACGGCGTGGACGCGCACGGACACCGGCGCGGGCGCGACGGTGACGAACGAGGGGCCCCTACGCTTCGTGTCGACGGGTGCGGACGCGAGCTACTACGCGGCGCCCACGGCGGTGCTCGCCGCCTCGAACGCGGGCG
>CAZDGH010000481.1:0-3483 GCA_964504805.1 uncultured Myxococcales bacterium
CCGCGGGCGCGGCGCCCGCCTTCGCCGCCGCCGCGGGCGGCGCGCGGAGCGCCTGCGAGCGGGGCAGCGGGAGCGGCTCGTCGGAGACGAAGGGGTCCTTCGGGCGTGCGGTGCAGCCCGCGGCGAGGAGACAGGCGAAGAGCGCAGCAGCGACGCGCACGCGGCGACGATACACGCGATCCCCGGGCGCTCGAAGCTTCCGGCCGCGGCCCGCGGGACGCCGGCAGCTGTCCGAACTCCGAGGAGCCGGACACCGATCGTCCGAACCTGGGACACCCGGTGTGCAAGGTCAGGACAGGATCCGCTTCCCCTGGAATTTTCCCGTGATTTCGTAGCCCGAGCCGGCCTGTGTTCCAGGGTGGAACACCTCGATCCCCGCCGGGACCACCCGGCCTTGCGCAGAACCCACGGAAATCCGGTAGGTTCCTGGGTATCCAGGGGGGCACGAGCCTTGCTGTGGCTGCCCGCCCTGCTTCGGATCGGGAGGTCCTGCATGCGCTTCCACTCGGAAGGCCGCGTCGCCGTCTTCTTCTTCCTCGCGCTCGCCGGCGCGTGCTCCTGCGAGACCGACCCCGGCCTCGAGGGGCGCGCCAGCGAGGTGAAGCTCCTCGCGCGTCCGGCGGACGGCGCCGCGTTCGACCTCCTCCCGGGGCCGCAGCCGATCGCGTTCGGCGCCGTGCGCGTCGGCGAGGAGTCGGTGGTCCGCGTCGAGCTCTCGAACGCGGGCGCCGCCGACCTCGTCCTCGAGGGGCTTCCGACGCTCGCGAGCGGCGCCGGCGGCTTCGAGCTGCGCGACGTGCTCACCGCGGCGTGCGCCGGCGGCAGCGGCGCCGACGGCTCGACCACCTTCGCGCCCGGCGCGTGCGCCGCTCTCACGGTCGCGTTCCACCCGACCGCGGTCGGCGCGGTCGAGGACGAGCTCGTCATCGTCTCGAACGATCCGGGCAACCCGTCGATCCGGGTGCCGCTCACCGGCGCCGGCACGACCCCCGACGCCGTCGCCTGCGTCGAGCAGGACTGCACCGCCGCGGGCAAGGACCGCGTCACCCTCGACTTCGGCCCGGTGCCGATCGGCGGCACGGTGTCGAAGACGGTCACGGTGCGGAACGCCGGCGACCTGCCGCTCGAGCTGAACCCCTGGACCCAGCAGGGCTCGCCGGAGTTCACCACCGCCCCGCAGGCGACGGCGCAGACGATCGAGGCCGGCGGCACCTTCGAGCTCACCGTCTCCTTCGCGCCGATCGCCGGCGGCCCGCGGACCTCGACCATCACCCTCACCAGCGACGATCCCGACCAGGGCACGCTCTACGTCGACGTCGTCGGCACCGGCGACGCCGGCCACCTCGAGATCGTGCCGTTCCCGACCCTCGACTTCGGCGACGTCGAGGTCGGCCAGTCGGCGACGCTGCCCTTCCTGGTGCGCAACAGCGGCACCCAGCCGATCCAGCTCCGCGAGCTCGCGCTGCTCTCGAACGGCGAGTACGTCTTCGCCACCGCGGCGCCGGCGATCCCGCGCGACATGCCGCCGGGAGACTCCTTCGAGATCTCCGTCACCTTCACGCCGCCGGACACCGCGACGTTCGCCGGCCGGGTGAAGTTCGTCTCCGACGAGCCGAGCAACGAGACCGTCTACCTCTCGCTCACCGGCGCCGGCGTGCCGCAGCAGATCTGCTCGCTGCGGGCGATGGTCGCCGGCCTCGACTTCGGCCAGACCGTCGCCGGGCAGCCGAAGCGCGCCGACGTCGTCTTCTCCAACGAGGGGCTCTCCTCGTGCACGATCCCGGCGGGCGGGATCGCCATCGCCAACGGCCAGGGCGTCACCTTCCGGATCGCCTCGATGCCGCCGCCGCCGATCACCGTCGGCCCGGCGGGCTCGGCGACGGCGCTCCTCCGCGTCGGGGTCGAGTACATCCCGGCCGACACCGCCGGCCCGGACCTCGCCACCCTCACCGCGACGCCGGACAACGGCAGCGCGGTGAACGTGGCGCTCTCGGGCACGCCGGTCGCCGAGGGCACCTGCCAGCTCGAGGTGCTCTTCCCGAACGCCGGAGGGTTCTTCGGCCGCGCGCTCAACTTCGGCTCCGTCCGCGTCCAGCGCCGCAAGGAGATGAACATCCTCCTCGCGAACCGCGGCGCGGCGAACTGCACCATCACCTCCGCCACCAAGGCGACGGTGATGCCGTTCGCGATGGGGAACGCGGCCGACTTCAGCATCAGCGGCCTGCCGGGCGCGCTGCCGTTCACCCTCGGCTCGGGGCAGCAGGCGCAGATCGGCATCACCTTCCGGCCGCAGGGCGAGTACACCTACGCGCCCGAGTTCCCCGAGTACGCCATCCAGATCCAGACCTCGGACACCAACTACGAGGAGTGCGCCGGCTTCGGCGGCCCGGGCGTCCCGGGCTGCATCCAGGTGGCGCTCGCCGGCGAGGGCGTGACCTCCGTCCTCGAGATCGTCCCCGACCGCCTCGACTTCGGCGAGGTGACGGTGGGCTGCGCGTCGCGGGAGCAGACCTTCACCGTCTACAACCTCGCCGCCGACGGCATGCGGGTGACGAACATCTTCGTCGACCCGCCGAACGCGCCGTTCCAGATCGTGTCGCGGCCGGCGATGCCCATCAACCCGTTCAACGCGGGCGCGCAGTTCTCCGTCAGCGTGAAGTACCGGCCGCCCGACGCGCAGCCGCACTCGGCGCAGGTGCTGCTCGAGACCGACGACGGCCAGGGCAACGTCGACGTCTACGCGGTGCCGCTCCTCGGCGTCGGGACGTTCGACTCGCACCAGACCGACACCATCCAGGTGCCGTCGTCGCCGCAGACCGACGTGCTCTGGGTGATCGACAACTCCGGCTCGATGGGCGAGGAGCACAGCCTGCTCGACGACAACGCCAGCAGCTTCGTCAACGTCGCCACCGCCCTCGGCGCCGACTTCCGGATGGCGGTCGTCAGCACCGACACCAGCGACGGCAACCAGAGCGGCAAGTTCCAGGGCAACCCGAAGATCATCACCAACGCCACGCCGAACGCGGCGAGCGTGCTCGGGAACCGGTTCACCGGCCTGGGCACCAACGGCTCCGCCGACGAGAAGGGCCTGCAGGCCGCGAACCTCGCGCTCTCGGACCCGCTCATCTCCGACGCCGCCCAGAACGGCGGCTTCCTCCGGCCGGACGCCAAGCTCGCGGTGATCGTCGTCTCGGACGAGGAGGACGGCTCGAACGGCGACCTCGACTTCTACGAGGCGTTCTTCTGGTCCATCAAGGGCCGCCGCAACACCGGCCTGTTCTCGTTCAACGCCGTGGTCGGCGACGAGCCGGGCGGCTGCTCGTCGGGCAACGGCGACGCGACCGCCGGCAGCCGCTACATCGACATGGCGCGGCGCACCAACGGCCTCTTCCAGTCGATCTGCGCCCAGGACTGGGGGCAGATCGCCAACAACCTCGGCCTCAACGTGTTCACGCCGATCTCCGAGTTCCGCCTCTCCCGCGA
>CAZDGH010000482.1:0-3196 GCA_964504805.1 uncultured Myxococcales bacterium
GTCGAGGCGCTGCACCACCCCGGCGATCCGCTCGATCAGCGCCGGCTGCCCGGGGAGCGCCTCGCCGGTGGACGCCTGCCGCGTCAGCTCGAGCAGCTTGTCGGCGGCCTCGAGGAGCACGTCGACCACGTCGGGGCCGAGCGCCGCCGGGCTCTTGCGGAGGCGGTCGACGAGGTCCTCGGCGCGGTGGGCGAGGGCGGCGATGGCGTGGAAGCCCATCGACGCCGCCATGCCCTTCACCGAGTGGGCGTGGCGGAACATCGAGTCCACCACCTCGGAGGTGTGACCCTGCTTCTCGAGCTGGACGAGATCCCGGCCGAACCCCTCGAGGTGCTCGGTGGCCTCCTGCACGAAGAGGCCGAGGTACTTCGACATGTCGAGGGACATCCGTAGGTCCCTTCCGACGCCGGGTTCGACGCGGCTAGGCGTCGCCGAGGACCTTCTTCACCACCTGCAGCACGTCCTCGGCCTTGAAGGGCTTCACGATGAAGTCGGAGGCGCCCGCCTCGATGGCCTCCATCACCAGCGACTCCTGCCCGAGGGCGGAGCACATGATGATCACCGCGTTGCCGTCGTTCTTGACGATCTCGCGGGTGGCCTCGATGCCGCTCTTGAACGGCATCACGATGTCCATCGTGGTGAGGTCGGGCTTGAGCTCCTTGTACTTCTCCACCGCCTCGAGGCCGTTCGAGGCCTCGCCGACGACGTCGAAGCCGCCCGACGCGAAGATGTCCTTGATCATGTTGCGCATGAAGATGGCGTCGTCGACCACCAGGACACGCTTCGCCATGGGATCCTCTGCTCCTCTTCGCGCGGGACGGCCTCGACCGTAGCACGGGGGTTTGTGGCGGGCTACAGGATCGGGCGTCGGGAGAACCGGGCTCCAGGCTCCAGGCTTCAGGCTCCGGCAGGCTTGGCGGTGCGGGTGGCGTCCAGCGCGGCGCGGACGGACTCGATGAGGCGGTCGGCGGCGAGGACGGTGGCGCTGCCGGCGGCGAGCCTGGCGAGGCCGACGATCTCGGACGCGGCGCCGGGGGCGGGGGCGGCGAGGTTGCCGAGGGCCTGGATACCGGCGACCTCGTCCACGATGAGCGCCAGATCGCGCACCTTGCCCTCGAGCAGGAGGAGGCGCGCGAGGCTGGGGTCGCGGGCGAGCGGCCCTTCGAGCGCGAGGAGGCGGGCGAAGTCGAGCGCGGTGACGATGCGGCCGCGAAGGTTCAGCACGCCGCGCACCGTGGCGGGCGCGCGCGGGACGCGGGTGTACGTCGCCGGCGGGACGACCACCTCGCGGACCTCGCCGAGCGGGAGCGCGAAGGTCTGGCCGGCGGCGACGAAGAGGACGTGACGGATCACGCTGTCGCTAGAGGCGGAAGCGGGAGACGACGGACTGGAGCTCGACCGAGAGGTTGGTGAGCTCCTGGGCCGAGGAGGTCATCTGCGACATCGCCGCGGTCTGCTCCTGGATCGCCGAGGCGACCTCCTCGGTGCTCTTGGCGTTGTCCTTGGCGAGCGTCTTGATGTTGGCGATGGCGGCGACCATCTCCTCGGAGCCGGCGCGCTGCTCGCGGGCGGCAGAGGTGATGAGCTCCACCTTCTCGGCGCCCTTGCGCGCGGTCTCGGCGATCCCCTCGAGGGACCGGAGGATCGTGTTCAGGTCGGCGCGGCCCTCCTCGAGCTCGGCGATCCCCTCCTTCATCGAGGAGACGACGGCGGAGGAGCGGGCGTTGATCTCGCGGGCGAGGCGGCTGATCTGCTCGGCGGAGCGGCCGGCGGACTCGGCGAGCTTGCGCACCTCGTCGGCGACCACGGCGAAGCCGCGGCCGTACTCGCCGGCGCGGGCGGCCTCGATGGTGGCGTTGAGCGCGAGCAGGTTCGTCTGCTGCGCCACCTGGGTGATGGCATCGACGATCTTCGAGATCTCCTGGGTCTTCTCGCCGAAGGCGAAGACCTGCTCCGACGAGGTCTCGATCTTGGCGAAGACCTTCTTCACCTTCTCGCCGGCGAGGCGGGCGACCTCGCCGCCCTCGTGGGCGGCGTCGGAGGTCTCGGACACCGAGCGGGCGGCGTCCTCGGCGGAGCTTGCGGTGCGGTCGATGGACTTCGCCATCTCGGAGATGATCTTCGAGGCGCGGTCGACGAGCTGGTTCTGCTGCTCGGCGCCCTTGGCGATCGTCTCGATCGAGGTGGCGACCTCGTCGGTGGAGGCGTTCACGTCCTCGGCGTTGCGGCCGAGGTCGTTGGCGGAGTCGGCGACGGAGCGGGCGGTGCGCTGGATGTGGCCGACGAGGTCGCGCAGGTTCTCCTGCATCTGAACCACGGCGGTGGAGAGCTCGTCGATCTCGTCCTGGACCGCCACGCCGACGAAGGTGCGGTGGCCCTTCGAGGCGAGCGGGCGGGAGAGATCGCCGCGGGAGAGCTCGAGGGCGGAGCGGTTCAGGCTCTGCACGCGCGAGGTCCCGGCGACCACGAAGGTGAGCAGGCCGCCCATGGCGATCGTCACGCCGCCGGCGAGGATCCAGACGATCGCGGGCGAGCCGCCGAGCATCGCCCGGAGGTCCTCGAAGAAGGTGCCGGCGGTGAAGAGCCCCATCGCCAGGAAGGCGAAGGCGAGGAGGATGAGGATCTGCAGCGGCACCGAGAAGGGGCGGCGCTCGCGCTGCGACGAGGGATCGCCGCCGCCCCGCAGCGGCGTGAGCTGCGGCCCGCCGCGGACGGAGGGCAGGCCCGGGCTGGTGGTCTCCTCGCGAGGCAGCGAACGTCGCATCGGGAGGGATGCTACGCCGAAAGGGGCGGAGCGCGAACTTGCGGCGGGGGCGATAGCGGAGAGGCAGGCTCCCGGAAAGGCAGGCTCCAGGCTCCAGGCTCCGGGCTCCGGCCGGCGGGGAGGCGAGAGGCGGGCTACGAGGCTACGGGGCTACGAGGCTACGAGGCTACGTCCGGTCGGCTTGGCTTCGGGCTTCAGGCGAAGTGGTCGTGGCCTCGGCGGCGGGGCGGGCGCTTGCCGTCGAGGACGAGGCGGCGGGTGCGGGTGAGGCGGCCGATGGGTGTGAGAGGGGTTTGCACGCGGCGTGCGATCCGCTGAAGGCGCGCGAGGTTGTTCGGGGGGACGGCGAGGAGGAGCTCGTAGTCCTCGCAGCGGGAGTGGGCGTGCTCGTGGCCCGGGGGGCCGTGGGTGCTCACGGCGGGGGTGAGGGGG
>CAZDGH010000482.1:3206-3474 GCA_964504805.1 uncultured Myxococcales bacterium
TGTAGCTGGTTGTCGGCGGGGCGGGGGGGGGGGCGCGGGGGGCGGGGGGGGCGGGGGCCCCCCCCGGCGGGGGAGAGGGGGAGCTTCGCGACGTCGAGGGTGGCGCCGACCCGGCTGCGGTCGCAGAGGTGGCCGAGGTCGCGGAGGAGGCCGTCGGAGACGTCGACGGCGGCGGACGGCAGGCCGGCGAGGGCGCGGCCGAGCGCGACGCGGGGCGTGGGGGCGAGCTGCGCGCGGGCGGCGGCGTCGAGGCGGCGCGGGCGGCCGG
>CAZDGH010000483.1:0-3470 GCA_964504805.1 uncultured Myxococcales bacterium
CCGAGGAGGCCGTCGGTGATCGCCGCCTCGTACATCCCCGGCTTCGCGACCACGGTCGGGAGCTCGTTCACGAACGCGCCGTCGCGGAAGTAGGGCAGGGCCTCCATCCGGGCGAGCCTCGCGCCGCCCGGGAGCCCGCCGAGCGAGGCGAAGCCGTCGGTCGTGGCGTAGCCGGCGGCGAGCAGCGTCGTGACGAGCGCGACGGCGGCGAAGGCGAGGCGGGCGACCCAGCGCTCCTCGCGGCTCAGCGGCGTGGCCATCGGCGGACTCTACGACGCGGCGCGCGATCGCGTCCGCCGCGATCGTGACCGCGCGCGGGCCTCGCGGTACGGTACGCGCCGCCGCCCCCGCGGCCCCGGAGACCACGCATGCACGCGCATCGCCTCCACGCCGTCGCGATCGTCGCGCTGCTCGGCGGCTGCAGCCTCCTGCAGCCGACGAAGCTCGACCACGGGCCGCCGCCGCCGCCCCCGCCCACGCCGGCCGAGGAGGTGGCGCGGCTCTCCGCCGAGCTGTGGCAGGAGCTGCTCCGCGTCTCCCCGACCTGGGCCTCGTACCTCGGCGACCGGAGCCGCGACGCCGAGCTCGAGGATCTCTCCGAGGCGGCGGTGAAGGCGCACCTCGAGAAGCTGAAGGCGCTGAAGGCGCGGGCGGAGAAGGTCGACGCCGGGAAGCTCTCGCCCGCCGATCGCGTCACCCTCGACGTGCTCCGGACCGAGCTCGGCGCGCGCACCGGCGTCGAGGTGTGCCAGGGCCACCGCTGGGAGGTGGACCAGCTCGCCGGCCCGCAGGTGTGGCTCGCGGAGATCCCGCAGCACCTGCCGATCGCCGAGGAGAAGCACGGCAAGGACCAGGCGGCCCGCTTCGGGAAGGTGAAGAAGCTGTTCGAGGACCACGTGGCGAACCTGCGCGCGGGCCTCGCCGCCGGGTACGTGGCGCCGAAGACGAACGTGGAGCGGGTGATCCGGCAGCTCACCGAGCAGCTCGCGGTGGATCCCGGGCAGAGCCCGTACGTCGAGGCGGCGAAGAAGCTGCCCGAGTCGTTCACGCCCGAGCAGCGCAAGGCCGTGGAGGACGCGCTCCTCGCCGCCGCGAAGGACTCGGTCTACCCGGGCCTGCAGCTCTACAAGGACTTCCTCGAGAAGGAGCTGCTCCCGAAGGCGCGCGAGGACGTCGCGGTGGTGCGGATCCCCGGCGGCGACCGGTGCTACGCGGCGCTCGTCGACCGGCACACCGGCTCGTCGCTCTCCGCCGACGAGCTGCACCTGCTCGGGCTCGACGAGGTGAAGCGGATCCACGAGGCCATGCTCGCCATCGTCAAGAAGAAGGGCGGCAAGGACCTGAAGAGCTACATGAAGCGGCTCAAGGGCCAGCGCTCGCAGTACCTGAAGAAGCCCGCCGACCTCCTCGCCCACAACCAGCAGCTGCTGCAGCGCGCGCTCGACGCGCTCCCGCTCGCCTTCAACCGGCTCCCGTCGACGAAGATCGAGGTGCGGCCGATCGAGGCGTTCCGCGAGAAGGACGCGCCGGCCGCCTACTACTACGACGCGCCCGCCGACGGCTCGCGGCCCGCCTACTACTACGTGAACACCCACGCGCCGGAGACGCGGCCGCTGTTCGACCTGCCGGCGCTGGCGTTCCACGAGGCGGTGCCGGGCCACCACCTGCAGGTCGCGCTCGCCAACGAGAACCACGACCTGCCGGAGTTCCGCCGCCGCCTCGGGCAGAGCGCGTTCGTCGAGGGCTGGGCGCTCTACGCCGAGTCGGTCGCCGACGAGCTCGGCCTCTACGCCAAGCCGGAGGAGAAGCTCGGCGCGCTCAACTTCGAGGTGTGGCGCGCGGCGCGGCTGGTGGTCGACACCGGCATGCACATGAAGGGCTGGAGCCGCGCGCAGGCGATCGCCTACCTGAAGGAGAACACCTTCCTCCCCGACGCCGAGATCGAGAACGAGGTCGACCGCTACGTCGTCTGGCCGGCGCAGGCGCTCGCGTACAAGGTCGGGCAGCTGGAGCTCCAGAAGCTTCGCGCCGAGGCCGAGGCCAAGCTCGGCGACCGCTTCGACCTGCTGCAGTTCCACGACCGCGTCCTCTCCGAGGGCGCGCTGCCGCTGCCGACCTTGCGGCGGGTGGTCGAGTCGTGGGTGTCGGAGACGCAGGCCGCGCCGGCGCCGGCCGCCGAGGCCGCGCCGGAAGAGGCCGCGGCGCCCGCCGAGGCCGCGCCCGCCAGGTAAGGAGAGCCATGCCGAAGGAGTGCATCGTCCCGCGCTACGGCGGGCCGGAGGTGCTCACCCTCCGCGAGAAGCCGCGGGAGCGGGTCGGGCTCGGGCAGGTCCGGATCAAGGTCGCGTTCGCCGGCGTGAACTTCGCCGACCTCGCCGCCCGCGCCGGCGTCTACGGCCCCGCGCCGAAGCCGCCGTTCTCGCTCGGCTTCGAGGTGTCGGGCACGATCGAGGAGGCCGCCGAGGGCTCCGGCTTCGACGAGGGCGACCGCGTCCTCGCGGTGACCCGCTTCGGCGGCTACACCGACGAGGTGGTGATCGACGCGGTGCGCGCCCGGAAGATCCCGGGGCGGATGACGCTCGAGGAGGCGGCGGCGCTGCCGGCGCAGTACCTCACCGCGTACCACGCGCTCGTCGAGGTCGCCCACGCGAAGCGCGGCGAGAAGGTGCTCGTGCACGCGGTCGCCGGCGGCGTCGGCACCGCCACGGTGCAGCTCTGCAAGCACTTCGGCCTCACCTCGTTCGGCACCGCCTCGAGCGAGGCGAAGCTGGCGTTCGCCCGGGGCCAGGGGCTCGATCACGGCATCAACTACGAGAAGCAGGACTTCGAGGAGGAGGTGAAGCGCCTCACCGACGGCGAGGGCGTGGACATCGCCCTCGACGCCAACGGCGGCGCCTCCTTCGGCAAGTCGTACGAGTGCCTCGCCCGCGGCGGCCGGCTGATCATCTACGGCGCGGCCGCGGCGCTGCCGAAGTCGGTGTCGATCCGCGGGATCAAGGACTGGCCGAAGGCGGCGCTCGAGGTGGCGCGGCAGAAGTGGTTCCACCCCTTCGAGCTCATCAGCCGCAACGCCTCGGTCTGCGGGCTGCAGCTCCTCTTGATGTGGGATCGCACCGACATCTTCGCGAAGGAGCTCGAGGAGCTGGTGCACCTCTACGAGCGCGGCGCGGTGCGGCCGGTGGTCGACGAGATCTTCCGGCTCCGCGAGGCCTCGGCGGCGCACCGCTACCTGCACGAGCGGCGCACGCGGGGGAAGGTGCTGCTGCAGCCGTAGGCCGCGCGGGCGAGGGGCGCTTGCGTCCCACCCTCCGGGTCTGGCAGTGCGAAGGAGGACCTGCGTCGCGCGGGGCCGACCCGTCGCGCGCGACGCCACGATCGGAGGAGCGATGCAGGTGCGCGGCGCCCGGTGCGCGTGGGTGGCGGTCTCTCTCGTGCTCGGAGCGGCGTCGGCCGCCCGGGCGGCCGGCGCC
>CAZDGH010000484.1:0-3453 GCA_964504805.1 uncultured Myxococcales bacterium
GAAGCTCGCCGCCGCGAGGAGCGATCCGCTCCGCGGCACCGCCCTCCGCGCGTTCGGCGCCCTCGGGAGCGACGCCGCCGTCGCCGCCTGCGAGGCCGCGGTCGGCGACGCCGCCGAGGATCCCGACGTCCGCTGCGACGCCGCCGAGGGGCTGCTCCTCGCCGGCCGGGGCAGGGCGGCGCTCGAGGCCGCGACCTCCGCCGCCGACGAGCAGGTGCGCCGCGTCGCCGGGGCCGCGCTCCGGCTCTTCGGCCGCCCCGCCGCCGAGCTCCGCCTCTACCTGCCGCTCCACGGCGACGAGACCTGATCGATGGTGCTGTTCGACTCCCACGCCCACGTCGACGCCGACGACTTCGCCGCCGACCGCGACGAGGTGATCGCCCGGGCCCGCGCCGCCGGGGTCGAGCGGATCGTGGCGGTCGGGCTCTGGCGCAAGCCCGGCGACTTCGGCGGCGCCCGCGCCCTCGCCGAGGCGCACCCGGGGGTCTTCTTCGCCACCGCCGGGGTGCACCCGCACGACTGCGCCCACGTGCCCGACGCGGACTGGGCGGCGCTCGAGGCCCTCGTCGCCGACCCGCGGACGATCGCCGTCGGCGAGACCGGCCTCGACTACCACTACGACCACTCGCCGCGGGACGCGCAGCGGCGCTGGTTCCGCCACCAGCTCGTCCTGGCGAAGCGCCACGGCAAGCCGGTGGTGATCCACACCCGCGAGGCCGACGACGACACCGCGGCGATCCTCCGCGAGGAGCGGCCGCCGAGCGGGATCGTCCACTGCTTCACCGGCGGCCCCGACCGCGCCCGGGCCTACCTCGACCTCGGCTTGCACATCTCGATCGCCGGCGTGGTCACCTTCAAGAACGCCCAGGACCTCCGCGAGGCCGCGAAGCTCGTCCCCGCCGATCGCCTGCTGGTCGAGACCGACTGCCCGTACCTCGCGCCGATCCCGCACCGCGGCAAGCGCAACGAGCCGGCCCACGTGAAGCTCGTGGTCGAGGAGCTGGCGCGGCTGCGCGGCGAGGATCCCGGGGAGCTGGCGGCGCGCACCGCGGCGAACGCCGCGCGCGTCTTCCGCCTCTAGGCGCCCGCCGCCGGCTTCGCGGCCCCGCGCGCCTTCCGCGTCGCGTGCTCGCGGAGGAGCACCTCCGCGTCGCGGTCGATGAGGTGCTCGAGGATGAGGTAGTTCGGGTCGAGGTGGAACTCGCCCTGGTCGGTGTCGAGCAGCTCCATCAGCGCGAGCTCGCCCTTCACGTGGCCGTGGATGGCGTGCACGACGCGGCCGCGGTCGAAGTAGATCTCCGCCGTCTTGCCGGCGGTCGGGATGGCGAGCTGCCCCGAGCGCTTCGCCTGGCCGATGGTCCGGATCACGTCGGCCAGCGCCATCTCGTCGAAGGAGCCGTGCACCGGCCGCCCCGGCGCCTGCGACGCCCGCTCGTCGATGACCTTCCGGATCTTCCCGGCGACCACCTCGGGCATGTACGGCTTGACGATGTAGTCGACCGCGCCGACCGCGAGGCCGCGCTCGATCGCCGTCGGCTCGCTCCGGCTGGTGACGAACACCAGCGGGATCGCCGACAGCTCCGGCACCTGCCGGAGCGAGGTCGCGAAGAGGAAGCCGTCCTCGGTCCCGAGGTTCACCTCGGAGACGATGAGGTCGATGTCGCCCTCGCGGAGGATGTCGAGCGCCGCCTCGGCGCTGCGCGCGTACCGCGCCGAGACGCCCTTCTGGGAGAGCTTCTCGAGGAGCAGCGCCGCGCCCGACTCGTCCGGATCGAGGTAGAGCACCGTGCGGGTGTCGGCGAGGAGCCGCTGCCGGAGCAGGTCGCCGGAGTGGAGGAGGCGCATCGCCTCCATCACCTTCGGGTCGAACAGCGAGCCCGAGTGCTGCCCGAGCACGTTCAGCGCCTCGTCCTTCGGCAGGGTCTTCTTCAGGAAGTTCTGCGGGTTCCGGTGCAGGTCCTCGAAGGCGTCGATGACCGCGATGATCCGGGAGCCGCTCGGGATGGCGTCGCCCGCGCGCTGCTCGGGCAGGCCGGTGCCGTCGTACGCCTCGTAGAGGTGGGCGAGGATCTGGTTCACCTGCACCGGCAGGTGCACGGTCTCGAAGAGCTTGATCGGCGTGCGGTAGTAGCGCTTCGCCTCGACCTTCCAGTCGTCGCCGGCGCGGATCGAGAGCAGGGTGAGGTGCCGGTCGGAGCGCTTGCCGAGGTCGTGGAGGTACGCGGCGATGGTGTTGTAGTTGACCTCGCGGCTCGGCAGGCCGAGGCGCATCGAGATCGTGCGGACGCCGCGGGCCACCGACGACGAGTGGCCCTTGAACTCCTTCCGGCGCATCTCGAGCAGCCCCACCATGATGTGGAGCGTCTCGACGAAGTCGTTGTCGCTCATCACCGACGCGCGGTGGAGCTCGTCGATCGACTGGCGCACCGAGGTGGGCGACAGGCCGGTGATGCCGGTGGCGCGGCCGCGCGGATCGGTGGACGGCCGCATCCGCGGGTTGGTCTCGGTCGGCAGCCGGTTCAGCTGCGTCACCGAGAACGACTTCGAGTCGGTGCCCTGGGCGTGCTCGTAGTAGTCGACGAGCGGCGCCACGTCCTGCCGCACGCCGGTGCCCGACTCGAGGATCGCGAACGCGGTGGGATCGCCGTAGTAGTGCTTCTTGATCGCCGCCTGGATGGCGCTGCGCAGGCCGATGTACGCGTAGACCTCGGCCATGTCGGTGACGAGGCGGACCTCCTCGATCACCTGGAGGTTCTGCGGCTCCGCCATGACGATGCTGATGATCCGGCGGTCGCCGTCGATCATCAGCGGGATGAGCGCCTGCTGCTCCGCCATCCGCACCGGGATCTTGTCGAGGACGTCCTGCGGGATCTTGACCTTCGAGAGCTTCTCCGCGGCGACGTAGCGGGTGCGGTACTCGGTGGCGAGGAACCGCAACAGCGCCTGCTCGGAGATGTGGCGCAGCTCGACGAGGCAGTCGCCGAGGCGTCCGCCGAAGCGCTTCTGGAGCTCAAGCGCCTGCTGCAGGCCGTCCTGCGTGATCAGGCCGGCCTCGATGAGGCGCTCGCCCAGCTTCTTCTTGGTGTCGGACGCGTCGGGCATCACGGCTCGTGGGGAACGGCCCAGGATAGCCCGGGCCGTCCCGGAGGGTCAAAACGCCGGACGCCGAAATCGCCAGCGAACGAGCGAGCTTCCGCTATCCCTGGCCCTCCGCTGCGCCACCCTCGGCGGGGGTCTCGGGCGACGGCGGCGCCGGGGCCTCGGCGGCAGCTTCGGCGGGCGCCTCGGGCGCCTCGGCGGGCTTCTCCTCCTCGGCGAGGGCGGCGAACGGCTTGAAGGTCAGCTTCTCGGCGGGCTTCCCCGGCCGCGGCGGCCGCTCGCCCGCCCCCTCGGCCCGCGGCGGCCGCGGCTCCCGCGGCGGCCGGTCCTCGCGGCGCTCCCGCGGCGGCCGGT
>CAZDGH010000485.1:0-3439 GCA_964504805.1 uncultured Myxococcales bacterium
AAACCACAGGGGCCGTCTGCTACCGTCGCCCCATGCTCGGACGGTTCATCGGCCTCGAGACGCTGGCGGTCTTCGTGGCGCTCTTCGCCACCGGCGCCGCCGTCGCCACCGTCGCCGGCGCGCCCGGCTGGGCCGTGGCCGTCACCGGCGGCGCGGCCGCGGTGATCTTCGTGCTCCCCGCGTCGGTCTGGGTGCAGGAGTACCTGGTCGCGCTGTGGGTCGACCGCGGCCGCTACGACAAGGCGCTCGATCTCGCCGCCCGCATCCTCGAGACCGCGCCGGGCAAGAAGCACAAGGACCGCGCCCGCGCCGATCTCGGCCTCATCCACGTCGCCCGCGGCGATCACGCCCGCGCCCGGGAGCACCTCGAGCGCGCCGCGGCGGCGCCGCTCCGCTCGCTGGCGAAGGCGGTGGTGCAGGGCCACCTCGCGCTCTGCCTCGCCCACCTCGGCGAGGAGCTCGAGCGCGCCGCCGAGCTCGCCGCCAAGGCGCGCCGCGAGGTCCCGGAGGACGACGCCCCGCTCTTCGACTACTTCGTCGCCGTCGTCGCCTGGAAGCGCGGCGAGCTCGCGGAGGCGCGCCGCCTCGTCGAGGCGTCGCTCGCGGCCGACGGCGAGGACAGGGACCCCGCCCCCGGCGAGCGTCGCTTCGTCCTCGGGCAGCTCGCCCTCGCCGCCGGCGACGCCGCCGCCGCCCGGGCCGCCTTCGAGGCCGCCGCCAGGGTCGAGCCGGTCGGCCCGTTCGTCGAGCGCGCCCGGGCGGAGCTGGCGAAGCCGTAGGCGGACTCCGGGCTCCGGGCTCCGGGCTCCGGGCTTCCGGCCCGGGGGCCCAGGAACGCGGAGGGCCGGCCACCCGAAGGTGCCGGCCCTCTCGCGATGCCTGCTGGAGTCGCCTAGCGGGCGCGGCGCCTCGTCACCGCCCAGCCGAGCGCCAGCAGCGCGCCGAGGAGCGAGACGCCGCCGGCGCCGGCCTGGCAGCCGCCCTCGTCGCCGCCCGCGTCCGGGTCGGGCGGCGGCGGCGGCTGGTACGGCTTCGGCTCCTCGGCGAGCACCCGCACCGAGAGCGCGCGGACGTCGACGCGGTTCGCGCCGTCGCGCACCTCGACGAGGAAGTTCCAGGTGCGCTCGGCGTCGCCGTCGAGCGTCTCGAGGTCGACGGCGCCCTCGATGCGGCCGTCGGAGGTCAGCTCGAGGCCGTCGGGCAGGCCGTCGCCCTCCGGGATCCGCCAGGTGAGGAAGCCCTCACCGCCCGCCGAGGCGAGCTCCACCTCGTAGTCCTCGCCGGCGATGGCGTCGGGCAGCGCGGTGGTGGTGATGGCGATGCCCTGGTCGTAGCTGACGCGGAGCTGCACGGTCGCGGAGTCGGTCGCCTCGTCGGCGTCGGCGACCAGCACCGTGAGCAGGTACGTCCCGGCCGCGTTGGGCGCGCCGGTGAGCGTGCCGGAGCCGGCGAGCACGAGGCCCGGCGGCGGCTGCCCCTCGAACGTCGCGCCCTCGTCGCCCGCGGCGACCGGCAGCCGCTTCGACTGCACGATGGTCCAGGCGTACGGCGGCTTGCCGCCCGCCGCGTAGAGCCGGTCGGCGTACTCGGCGCCGACCACGCCGAGGGCGAGGCGATCGGAGACGACCGTGAGGCGGCCCGGCGCCGCGATGCGCAGCGCGAGCGAGACCTCCTCGGTCGAGCCGCAGCCGTCCGAGACCTGCACCGTGAAGGAGAACACGCCGTCGAGCCGCGGCGTGCCGGCGAGGACGCCGTCCGCGCCGAGCTCGAGGCCGAGCGGCAGCGCCGACGGCGCGCCGACCTCGGTCCAGGTGTACGGGACGCAGCCGCCGACCGCCGAGAGGCCCATGTGGTACGGCATGCCGTAGGCGCCGGTGGGGAGCTCGGTGGAGGTCACCGTGAGCGGGAGGCTGCCGGTGCCGACGACGAGCTGCAGCTGCGCGCTCGCCTCGTCGTCCTGCGCGGTGACGGTGAGGGTCGCGTCGAAGGTGCCGCGCTCGCCGGGGATGCCGGAGAGGTACCCGGTCTCGGGATCGACGCCGAGCCCCGCGGGAAGGCCGGTGGCGCTCCACTCGAGGGCGCCGGTGCCTCCTGCGGCCACGAGCTGCACGCCGTACGGCGAGCCGACGACCGCCTCGGGGAGGCTCCCGGTGAGGACCGCGAGCGGACCGCCCCCCACCCCGACGCGCTGGGCGGAGACGGAGGTGTTGTCGAGCTCGCTCGTCTCGTAGATCCCGCCCTGCGGATCCGCGACGACCGCGAGGAAGTACGCGTCCACGGCCCCGCCCGGCGTCGCGTCGTTCGGCAGCGTGGCCGGGATGGTCACCTGGACCTCCGCGGGGATCGAGGCGCCGGGCGCGAGCGCGCCGCTCTCGCCGGAGGCCACGACCACGTCCTGCGCCGTCGGCACCGCGTTCGCGGAGAGGACGACGATCCAGGGCGTCTCCACCGCCTCGAGAACGCCGTCGTTCGCGAGGGTGAACTGCACGGTCGCGGTGGCGCCCTGGGCGACCGTCGGCGGGCCCGCGACGGCGCTCGGCGTGAGGTTCGGCGCGGCGCGACGCACGGCGATCTCCGCCGCGGCCACCGTGGCGTTGTTGAGCTCCTCCGCCTCGGCGACGCCGTCGAGGTCGTCGGCGACGGCCACGATGTAGTACGGCCCCGCGGGCACGATCGGCAGGAGCGCGTCGGCCTCGACCATCACGATGCCGCCCTGCCCGGGGACGTCGTTCGGCCCCGCCTCGCCGATGCGGGCGTCGTCCAGGGTGAAGACGCGATCGACGGAGAGGTAGAAGCCGGTGACGACCCCGGCCGCCATGTCGCCGCCGGTGTTCACGAGCTCGGCGCTCACGTGCACCGGGCCGCCGGCGTACGCCTCGCTGTCGAAGCCGACGGTGGCGACCGAGACCTCCGGATCGCGGATGAGCCGGAAGGTGTCGTCGACGGGGAAGTCCCGGGCGCTGCAGGTGGCGCCGCAGGCGAGCAGGTTCAAGCCGGTGGAGCCGGTCTCGTTCTCGAGGCCCATGGTCGCGGAGAAGGCGGCCGACGGCTGCGGGAAGTTCGGATCCGCCTCGACGCGGTAGGAGATCTCGATGATGTTCGTCGTCTCGTAGAGGCGGACGTTCATCGAGTAGACGTCCTCGCCGCCCCAGCGCTGGTCGTTCGCGTGGCGGAAGCTCTGCCAGTCCGCCTCGAACACGCGCCGGCCGGGCGCGCCGGAGATCTCGTACTTGAGCGCGCTGTCGCCCATCCAGTTGTCGTTGGAGCCGAGGTCGTCCCACCACGGCGCCACGTACGCGTTCGGCGCCGCCGCGTTCGGGATCGCCTGGTTCGCCGAGTTCAGCGTGCCGGCGGTGAACGAGACGATGCCCTCCGACGACAGCAGGAGCTGGGAGTAGTCGACGCCGTAGTAACGGAACGTGAACGGCAGGTTCACGGT
>CAZDGH010000486.1:0-3437 GCA_964504805.1 uncultured Myxococcales bacterium
GGCAGCGGCGGCACCGGCGGCACCGGTGGCCAGGGCGGCGTCGGTGGCGAGGGAGGCGCGGGCGGCGTCGGTGGCGAGGGCGGTACGGGCGGCACGGGCGGCAGCGGCGGCGCCGTGGTCGGCACCGAGCTGCGCTGCGACGACGGCGCCGACGACGACGGCGACGGCGACCTCGACTGCGCGGACGCCGACTGCGCCGGCGTCACCTGCTCGACCTGCGACTGCCTGAACGGCTGCGCCTGCCAGGCCGGCATCTGCGGCTGCGTCGCACCGGAGACCACCTGCTTCGGCGGCGAGGACGAGGATCGCGACGGCCTCACGGACTGCGAGGACCCCGACTGCGCGGGCGGCACCTGCGGCCCGAACGGCTTCGCCTGCCTCGCCGACGGCAGCTGCGCCTGCCCCGGCATCTTCGAGCTGCCGTTCGGCGACATCACCGCGCAGGCCTGCCGCGACGGCCTCGACGGCGACTGCGACGGCCTCGTCGACTGCGCCGACCCGGAGTGCGCCGCGAGCCCCTGCGACGACGGGGTCGCGAACTACACCTGCCAGCCCGACGGCAGCTGCGGCTGCTCCACCGCCGAGGGCGACAGCGAGGTGGACTGCGCCGACCGCCGGGACGAGGACTGCGACGGCCTGTTCGAGTGCGCCGATCCGGACTGCGACGGGCGCGCGTGCCCCGGCGGCACCTGCGGAGGCGGCCTCTGCCGCTGACCGTCACCGCGCCTTGAGGGCCGACGGGTCCACGCCGAACTTCCGCACCAGCCGCTCGATGGTCTTGCGGTCGACCCCGCTGCGGCGGGCGGCCTCGGAGAGGTTGCCCTCGCACGCCTCCAGCATGCGGAGGAGGTAGCGGCGCTCGAACGTGGCGAGGACCTCGTCCTTCGCCTCGTGGTACGCGCGGCCCGCCACCGCGACCGGATCCGGCGCCGCGCCGGCCTCGTCCTCGTCGACCTCGTCGCCGCGGACGTGCGCCGGCAGCGCCTCCGGCCCGATCGCGGCGCCGGACGAGAGCGCGAGCGCGTGGCGCACGACGTTCACGAGCTCGCGCACGTTGCCCGGCCACGGCCACCGCGCGAGCAGCGCGAGCGCCTCCTCCGTGAACGCGCGGCGCCCGAGCCGGTCGACCACCTCCGGTCGCGCCAGCAGCGCCTCGGCGATCGGCCGCACGTCCTCCGGCCGCTCCCGCAGCGGCGGCAGCTCGAGCGTCACCACCGCGAGCCGGAAGTAGAGGTCCTCGCGGAACTTCCCCGCGGCGACCTGCTGCTCGAGGTCGCGGTGGGTCGCCGCGATCACCCGGAGGTCGAGCTCGAGCGGGGCGGCGCCGCCGACGCGGGTGACCCGGCGCGCCTCGAGCACGCGGAGCAGCTTCGGCTGCAGGTCGGTCCGCAGCTCTCCGATCTCGTCGAGGAAGATCGTGCCGCCGTTCGCCCGCTCGAAGGCGCCGGCCCTTGCCGCGCCCGCGCCGGTGAAGGCGCCACGCTCGTGGCCGAAGAGCTCGCTCTCGATCAGCTCCGGGTGGATCGCGCCGCAGTCGACGACCACGAGCGGCCGCCGGCCGCGCGGCGAGCGGGCGTGGATCGCCTGGGCGACCTTCTCCTTCCCGGTGCCGGTCTCGCCGGTGACGATCACGCCGACGTCGAGCGGGGCGACCCTGGCGATCATCGCGAACAGCCGGCGCATCCGCTCGGAACGGCCGATCATCCCCTCGAAGCGATCCTCCGCCACCGGCTCGAGCTCGAGCGCCTCGTCGATCGGGGTCACCGTGACGGTGGTCGCGCCGGCGACGACGTGCGCCTCGGTCGCCACGTACGCGCGCTCGACGCGCTTGCCGTCGACGAGCGTGCCGTTCGTCGAGCCGAGGTCGACCAGGAGGTAGCCGTCGCGCGTGTGGCGCAGCTCGAAGTGCGCGCGGCTCGCGCCCCGGTCCTCGAGGACGAGGTCGCAGCCGGCGCCGCTCCCGACGCGGATCCGCTCCTTCTCGGTGGTGACGCTCCTCCCCGCGCCAGGTCCCGCTGCGATCGTCAGCCGGCAGCGGCGGATGCGGAACGGCGCCTTCTCGGCGAGGGGCAGCGTCGACGTCGGGCCGAACGGCTCCGGCTCGGGCTTGCTCGGCGGTTCGGCCATGCGGCGAGCGTACCAGCACCACGCCTGGAGGCGACCCGTACGGGCAGTGAACCTCTTGCACAGTGGGTCGCACGGGACTGGACCCAGGGAGGGCCCGTCTCCACCATGGGCGCCGGTCCTCCCATGAGCCTCAAGAACCCGATCATCCCCAGCGAGCGCGACTACCGCGCGGCCCTCGACCGCATCGCCATGCGGGAGGAGATCCGGCGCCACGCCGCGGCCGGCGCGGACGTGCTCAAGGTCGACGAGGAGAAGGACGAGGCGGACCGCGTGATCGTGCGGCTGTACCGGCGCGCCTACGGCCTCCCCGAGGACGGGCCGTAGCGGGCGGGCGCTCGTTGTGCGGCGCCGGCGCGAGCGCCAGGTTCGGCCCATGAGCGCCGCCACCCTGAAGCGCCCGCTGGCCGTCGCGGCCGCGGGAACGTCCCTCGCCGCCCTCGGGCTCGTCGCGTTCGAGGCGACGCGGCGCCTCCGGGCGGCCTCGCCTCCGTACGAGGTCGTCGCGCGCCTCGGGCGCGGCGAGATCCGCGCGTACGGCCCGCGGGTGCTCGCGGTGACCGAGGAGGCCGGCGGCGAGAAGCCGCGGAGCCGCGCGTTCCGGCGGCTCGCCCTGTACCTGTTCGGCGCGAACGACCGGGACCAGGAGCTCTCGATGACCACGCCTGTCGAGATGGTCGAGGACGAGGAGAAGGTCGAGATGTCCTTCTACCTGCCGGCGGATCGGCCCGACGCGCTCCCGCGGCCGGACGACCCGGGCGTGCGCCTCGTCCGCGCGCCTTCGCGGATCGTCGCGGCGATCCGGTGGACCGGTCGCAGCAAGGGCTCCGTGGCCGCCGGGTTCGAGGCGCAGCTCCGGCAGGAGCTCTCGCGGGCGGGCTGGATCCCCGACGGCCCCGCGGCGATCGCCCAGTACGACGCGCCGTACGTGCCGCCGTTCCTGCGGCGCGCCGAGGTGCTCGTCCCGGTGCGGCGGCCGTCGGTGCTCGGCAAGTCCCGCTAGGCCTAGGGCTCGAGCGCGGTCGAGGCGCGGACCTCGAGCTCGCCGTTCGCGTCGCGCGACACGATCGCGGCGCGGACGATCCCGAGACCCTCGAGCGTGCCGTGGTCGAGGGTGGCGCCCGAGCCGAGGAAGCCGCGCTCCTCGGAGAGCCAGTGCACGGTCGCGCCGTCGGGGGCGGCGACCGAGAGGCGGCCGTCGGCGTGGGTCGCCGCCGGCGCGTCGGGCGCGTCCTCGAGGGCGTCGCAGAGCGCGAGCTGCTGCTTCTGATCGAGCTCCGGCAGCCGCGTCCATACCTCCTTCGGCGCGAAGC
>CAZDGH010000487.1:0-3436 GCA_964504805.1 uncultured Myxococcales bacterium
CGCGAGGGCCAGGGCCGAGACCGTGACGAGGCGCTTGCACATGCCGCGAAGGTGGGAGGCGAGCAGGCGGCCGGCAAGCCGGCCGAAGGGGACGGGTGCTTGCGCCCGGCGGATCGCACGCACAGCTTCCGGCCGAGCGACGGCGACGGGAGGGTCCCCCGGCGGTCCCAGCAAGGTCCGCCGGTCCAGCCCCCGGCGAGGCGCGCGAGGTGGTCGGGCGCGGGCCTCGGCGGGGGTGGAGGAAGGTTCGAGTCCTTCGCGCCGTCTCCACCCGCGCCCGCGGGGCCGCGCTCGCCGGCCCCGCGGGCGCTTTTCTTCGTTCCCTCCCCGGCACGGGTCGGCTTTCATGGCGGCTCCGGAGGGGGTCCATGCGCAAGTCGCTGCCGCTCGTCGTCCTCGCGCTCGCCGCGGGCTGTGCGGGGTACGTCCCCGACGTGCCGACGCAGGAGAAGGGCGTCTCGGGCAAGCCGCTCCGGATCGCGCCTCGGACGCCGCCGCCCGAGGGCGAGGCGCTCTCGTGGGATCCGGGCGACGGCTCGCCGCCGAAGACCGGCCCGGTCCTCGAGCACGCCTGGCAGCGCGCCGGCCGCTACACGGTCCGCGCCACCGGCCGCGGCGGCACCCGCACCATCGAGATCGAGGTCGTCCCGCGGCCCGCGCTCGGCCTCGTCCCCGCCGACGCCCGGCTCGCGTTCGTCTTCCCCGACGTCTGGTCGAAGCACGAGCGGGTGCGGAGCCTCCTCGAGCGGATGAGCCCCGAGGCGGATCTGCGGAAGAGCTTCGACGAGCTCCAGGCCAAGCTCGGCGTCGACCTCGGCAAGACCGAGACGCTCGAGGCCGCCGGCCTCGATCCCGGCGAGGGCCTCGCGGTGGTGAGCCCGTCCGACGATCCCGACGCGATCTGGCTCCTCCTCGGCACGCTCGACGACGAGAAGGCGCTCGCCCTCGGCCGCAAGATCCTGGAGCTGCCGCCGGGGCAGGGGCAGGTGCAGAGCGCCGACGGCGGCCGCATCGAGGTCGCCCGCGATCCGAAGGGCCGGCAGGTCGCGCTCGGGGTCGGTGGCGGCTACCTGTTCGTGCGCACCGGCGAGGCGCCGGAGCGGAAGGACCTGCCGCAGGTCTTCTCGCGGATGGTGCTCCAGCCGTCCGGCGATCTCGGCGGCTCCGACGAGTACCGCAGGGCCCGGGCCCAGGCGCCGGGCGACGACGCCATCTTCTACGCGCGCGCCGATCGCACCGCGATCCCCGGGAGCGCGGGCGGGCAGGCGATCGTCGTCGGCTTCACCTTCGGCGAGGACGACCTCACCGCGCACCTGTTCGCGCCGCTCCCGCCGCCGCAGGGCGAGGCGCTGCGGCGCGCGCTCGGCGGCGGCAAGGCGTCGTCGCTGGTGGCGAAGCTGCCCGAGGGCGCCATCGGCTACTTCGGCCTCTCGCTGCAGCCGACCGCGCTCCTCGACGTGCTCGTCCCCGGCGAGAAGGACCGGATCGCCATGGAGATGATGGCGGCCGCGAAGCTCGGGATGGGCGCGCGCGAGCTCGCCTCGCTCCTCTCCGGCGACCTGGCGGCGGCGCTCTACCTCGATCCCGAGGCGATGCTGCGCTCGATGGCGATGGAGGGCTCGCCGGGCGCCGAGGACGTGCCGCCGGTGCTGCTGCTCGTCTCGCTCGTGCCCGGCAAGGACGCGCCGAACCGCCTCGCCGGCGTGCTCGTCCGGGCGGGCGCGAAGAAGGAGGGGAAGTACCTCACCATCGGGCCCTCGGCCGTGGACCTCGCCGACGGCCTGCTCGCCGCCGCCACCACGCCGGGCCTGCTCTCGAAGGCGCGCGGCGGCAAGGACCTGGCGGCGAAGATCCCGCCGGAGCTGCTCGAGGCGCCCGGCGAGATGATCCTCTACGTGGACCTCGGCCGCATGGTCGACGGCCTGGTCGGCGCGCCGCTGCCGAAGGACCTCACGCCGGAGCAGCGCGAGCGGGTCACCGCCCGGTTGCAGGAGCTCTCGGCGGCGTCGCCGTTCCGCGACCTCCTGCTCTCGGCCCACCCGGCCGAGGGCGGGATCGGCGGCTCGGTCCGGGTGCGCCTGCGGAAGGACGTCGCGACCGCGTCGCGCTGACCCCGTGGCCGGTTGCGCCCCGGTCGACCGCCGGGTAGACCCGTCCACCCATGAGCTATCTCGTCCTCGCCCGGAAGTGGCGTCCGCAGTCGTTCGACGACGTCACCGGGCAGGAGCACGTGGTGCAGACGCTCGCCAACGCGATCGCCGCCGATCGCGTCGCCCACGCGTTCCTGCTCTGCGGGCCCCGGGGCGTGGGGAAGACCACCACCGCGCGGCTCCTCGCCCGGGCGCTCAACTGCGAGAGCGGCCCGACGGCGAGCCCGTGCGGCACCTGCAACGCCTGCAAGGAGATCGCGGCCGGCACCTCGGTGGACGTGGCGGAGATCGACGGCGCCTCGAACAACGGCGTCGACAACGTGCGGGAGCTCCGCGAGGCGGCGCGCTACATGCCGCAGCGCGACCGGCACAAGATCTACATCATCGACGAGGTGCACATGCTCTCGGTGGCGGCGTTCAACGCGCTGCTGAAGACGCTCGAGGAGCCGCCGCCGCACGTGAAGTTCGTCTTCGCCACCACCGATCCGCAGAAGCTCCCCGACACGATCCTCTCCCGGTGCCAGCGCCACAACTTCCGGCGGGTGCCGAGCGCGAAGATGATCGGGCGGCTCCGCGCCATCTGCGACGCCGAGGGCGTGAAGATCTCCGATCGCGCGCTCGGCCTCGTCGCCCGGCAGGCCGACGGCGGGATGCGCGACGCGCTCTCGCTCCTCGACCAGCTGCTCTCGTCGGCGGGCACCGACGTCTCCGACGCCGCGGTGGAGGAGGCGCTCGGCCTCGTCGACCGCACCGCGGTGCACGAGCTCGGCGCGGCGCTGGTGGACCGCGACGGCAAGGCGCTGCTCGAGGGCCTCGGCGCCCTGCACGAGCGCGGCGTGGACCTGAAGAAGCTCGCCGAGGAGCTGGCGCAGCTGTTCCGCGACCTGGTGGTGGTGAAGGCCACCGGCGCCTCGCCGGCCGACCGCGCCGACGGCGAGCGGAAGGCGCTCGAGGCCCTCGCGGCCCGCGCCGACGCGGCGCAGCTCGCGCGGCTCTTCGACCTCGCCCACGGGGCGATCCGCGAGGTGTCGTTCGCGGCCCAGCCGCGGCTCGCGCTCGAGGTCGCGCTGCTCACCGGCGTGCACCTCGCGCCTTCGCAGGGGCTGGCCGAGCTCGCGGCGCGGCTCGAGGCGATCGCCGGCGGAGTGCCCGCCGAGGCGGCGCCCCGGCCGGCGTCCGGCGCCGCGCCCGCGAGCGCCGCCCGCGCCGCGCCAGCGCCGGCGCCGGGGCGCGACCTGGTGGCGCAGGTCCAGCAGATGGTCCGCGGCGGCAAGGAGCCGGCGAAG
>CAZDGH010000488.1:0-3431 GCA_964504805.1 uncultured Myxococcales bacterium
CGCGCATTTCCTCCACGCACACCCTCGTACGGGCCAAGGCCCGGCGAGGCTCGACGGGTAGGGCACATGGACAGGAATCTGGCGCTCGAGGTGGTCAGGGTCACGGAGGCCGCGGCGCTGTCGTGCGCCCGCATCATGGGCCGCGGCGACGAGAAGGCCTGCGACCAGGCGGCGGTCGACGCGATGCGGAGGGCCTTCGACTCGCTCCGCATCCGCGGCACGGTGGTGATCGGCGAGGGCGAGCGCGACGAGGCGCCGATGCTCTACATCGGCGAGAAGGTCGGCGCCGGCGGCGAGGACGCGCCGGAGGTCGACATCGCGCTCGATCCGCTCGAGGGCACCACCATCTGCGCGACCGGCCGCGCCAACGCCATCGCGGTGATCGCCATCGCCGAGAAGGGCAAGTTCCTCCACGCGCCGGACGTCTACATGGAGAAGATCGCGGTCGGCCCGAAGGCGCGCTGGTGCATCGACATCCGCCGCTCGCCGACCGAGAACCTGCGCCGCATCGCCGACGCCACCGGCCGCAACGTCGACGACCTCACCGTCTGCATCCTCGACCGGCCGCGGCACGAGGGGCTCATCCGCGAGGTCCGCGAGGCGGGCGCCCGGATCAAGATGATCGGCGACGGCGACGTCGCCGGCGCGGTGGCGACCTGCTTCGAGGAGACCGGCGTCGACGTGCTGATGGGCTCGGGCGGCGCGCCCGAGGGCGTGATCGCCGCGGCGGCGCTCCGGTGCGTCGGCGGCGACATGCAGGGCCGCCTCATCTTCCGGAAGGACGAGGAGAAGGAGCGCGCCCGGCGGATGGGCGTCACCGACCTCGACCGCGTCTACGGGATCGAGGACCTCGCCGGCGGCAACGTGATGTTCGCCGCCACCGGCGTCACCACCGGCGACTTCCTCAAGGGCTGCCGCTTCTTCAAGGGCGGCGCCGAGACGCACTCGGTGGTGATGCGCTCCCAGACCGGCACGGTGCGGTACATCCAGTCCGTGCACCGCTTCGACAAGAAGCCGAACTTCGGCTGGTAGCGAAGGCGGCCTCCAGGCTTCCGGCTCCGGCTCCGGGACCGCATCGCCTACCTGCGCCCACCCGGTCGCCGAGGGTGCGAGATCGCCGGGGCGACGGACGCAGCTCCCGGCCGTCTGCTCGGTCGGCCGGCGACGCTCCAGGACCGGTGGAGCGGCCCCGTACCAGCGACGGGGGAGGACGAACCGGTGCCGCGGCCCCATCGTATCGGCAGGAAGCGCCGAGTGAGGAACCCCGAAGTGGGGGCTCGGCGTCCAGAGGGAGGGAGGCGCGAAGGGCGGCGGCGACGACGTGTAGGTCCGCGTCCTCACAGGGCACTTGCTTGACCGACCTGGAAGGCACTGTTAGGAAAAAAGGAGCTGAAAGGCCGGCGCGCACGACACGGTGGTCGCGCTCCGGCGGCGGTCCTCCAGGAGACGCAGGGAGCACCGGGCGGGAATCCCGGTGGAAATCCGCCCTGTTCGAGGAGCTCCCCCCCGGCAGAGAGGGGCGGGCCTCGCGGTTGCAGTCGGTCGGGTCTGTGAGGCAGGGCGAAGCCCGGCGAGCGTACGGAGGGTCGCATGCTTGACGCCTTCATCATCGAAGAGATCAAGCGACGCGAGCGCGAGGAGGAGCGCCGGCGCGACGACTCGCGCCCTCGCCTCGAGATCCCGCTCGAGCAGCCCGAGCGTCCGGTCGAGCCGCGCGGCGAGGACAAGCCCGAGCGCGGCGTCGTCATCATCGACTACTCGGTGGACTCGCCGACCGATCGCGCGCCCGCCGAGCCGGAGCGCAGCAAGCCCGCCGGCGGCACGGTGGTGAAGCTGGTCTTCTAGCGCCTCTTCTAGCGCCTGCCGCACCGCAAGAAGCGCCGCGCGCCGATCCGGCCGCGGCGCTTCGTCGTTCCTGCGGCGTCAGATCCCCGCGCCGATCTTCGCCCACTGCTCCTTGAGCTCGGCGGCGGTCCAGGGCCGCTCGAGGGACACGCCCTCGCTCTCGACCATCTTGTAGAGGAAGACCTTGCCGCCCTGCACGCCGACGACCTGCCCGGTCACGTCGGCGGCGAGATCGGAGGCGAGGAAGACCGCGACCGGGGCGATGAACTGCGGCCCGAGGCTGTCGGCGGTGGCGCCCTTCATCAGCGAGAGGTCCTCGGTCATCCGGGTGAGCGCCACCGGCGCGATCGCGTTCACGGTGACGCCCATCCGCTGGAACTCGAGGGCGGCGACGCGGGTGAGCGCGTAGATGCCGCCCTTGGCCGCGCCGTAGTTGCCCTGGCCGAAGTTGCCGATGAGGCCCGAGAGCGAGGTGGTGTTGATGATCCGGCCGCCCTTGCCCTGGACCTTCATGGCGCGGGCCGCGGCCTGGGTGCAGAGGAACGTGCCCTTGAGGTGGACGTTCTGCACCAGCTCCCAGTCGGCGTCGCCCATGTTGAGGAGCGTGCGGTCGCGGAGGACGCCGGCGTTGTTCACCAGCACGTCGAGCCGGCCGTACTTGTTGAGCGCGGTCCAGACGATGCCGTCGGCGCCCTCGCGGGTCGCCACGGTGTCGTAGCTCGCGACGGCCTCGCCGCCCGCGGCCTTGATCTCCGCGACGACGGCGTCGGCCATCTCGGCGCCCTTGCCGCCGCCGTGGCGGTCGCCGCCGAGGTCGTTGACGACGATCTTCGCGCCCTCCTTCGCCATCGCCAGCGCGTGCGCCTTGCCGATGCCGCCGCCGGCGCCGGTGACGACCGCGACCTTCCCGTCGAGCAGACCCATGACTTCCTCCGGTGAGAGAGCCGACGGAGGTAGCGGAGGTTCCCACCGTCGGTCAAGCGACGGTCCCGGCGCGGGACGGCCTTGCGCCCGCGGATCGCGGTGCCTATGGTCCGGCCCCTCTATTCGCGAGGAGCGAGACCATGGCCGAGATGCTTCCGGGGCGGATCACCTCCACGAGCGGCGGCGGCGGCGGGCTGACCGAGATCGTCGGGGTCCACGCCCGCGAGATCCTCGACAGCCGCGGCAACCCCACCGTCGAGGTCGAGGTCGTGCTCGCCACCGGCGACGCGGGCCGCGCCGCGGTGCCGTCCGGCGCCTCCACCGGCGAGCACGAGGCCCACGAGCTCCGGGACGGCGACAAGGCCCGCTACCTCGGCAAGGGCGTGCTCGAGGCGGTGAAGAACGTCCACGAGAAGCTCGCGCCGGCGGTGATCGGCCTCGACGCCGACGACCAGGCCGGGGTCGACCGCCGCATGAACGAGCTCGACGGCACCAAGACCAAGTCGAAGCTCGGCGCCAACGCGATCCTCGGCGTCTCGATGGCGGTGTCGCGCGCCGCCGCCCGGGCGCACCTGCTCCCGCTCTACCGGTACGTCGGCGGCGCCCAGGCCCGCACGCTGCCGGTGCCGATGATGAACATCCTCAATGGCGGCGCCCATGCG
>CAZDGH010000489.1:0-3306 GCA_964504805.1 uncultured Myxococcales bacterium
GTCGACGGCAAGGTGGTCCGCACCGTCGATCTCCGCGGCCCGGGCGACGCGCCGGCCGGCGCCGCCCTCGGCGGCCAGCGCGTCGAGGTCGCGCCGGGCCGCCACGAGCTCGCCATCCGGCCGGTCGGCGACGGCGAGCTCCGCGTCCTCGGCGTCGACCTCGAGGCGTCGCGGCCCGGGGTCACCTGGGAGGGCGCCGGCCTCTCCGGCGCCTTCGCGTCGACGCCGCTCGGCTGGGAGCTGCCGCTCTTCCACGAGCAGCTCGCCGAGGCGCGCCCGACGCTCCTCGCCCTCGCCTACGGCTCGAACGAGGCGCTCGAGACCGGCTTCGATCCCGACGCCTACCGGGAGACCTTCCGGCGGCTGGTGCAGCGCGCCCGCGCCGCCGCCCGCGAGGCGTCGTGCCTCGTCATCGGCCCGCCCGACGTCGAGGCCGAGGGCCACGCCCCGTCGCCGCACCTCACCTGGATCGTCGGCGTGCAGCGCGAGGTCGCCGCCCGCGAGGGCTGCGCGTTCTGGGACGCCCGCGCCGCCATGGGCGGCGAGGGCGCGATGGCCCGCTGGCGCGCCGCGAAGCTCGGCCACGCCGACGGCGTCCACTTCAGCCCGGCCGGCTACCGGCGGCTCGGGGATCTGCTCTTCGAGGACCTGGTCGCCGCCTACCGCGAGCGCAGCGACGCGCAGGCGCGACAGGAGCCGGGGCAGCGCCCCGGGAGCGAGCGGCCGCGATGATGTTCCACGAGCCGCGGTTCGTCGTCTTCCTCACCCTCGTCTACCTGGCCTTCTGGGCGCTGGTGCGCCACAAGGCCGCGCGGAACCTGCTGCTGCTCGCGGCGAGCTGCTTCTTCTACATGTCGTGGAACCCGACGCTGATCCTGCTCATCGTCTGGGCCACCGGCATCGACTACGTCGCCGCCAACCGCATCTACGCCTCGGACAGCCCGCGGGTGCGGAAGGCGTGGCTGCTCGTGAGCCTGGTGACGAACCTCGGCACCCTCGCCTTCTTCAAGTACGCGGGCTGGATGCTCGACTCCGCCCGGGCGAGCTTCGCGTGGCTCGGCGTCGACGTGCCGGTGCCGGTCCTCGAGGTCGTGCTCCCGGTCGGCATCAGCTTCTACACGTTCCACACCCTGAGCTACACCATCGACGTCTACCGCCGGCAGCTCGTGCCGCGAGCGTCGATCCTCGACTTCGGCCTCTTCGTCCTCTTCTTCCCGACGCTCGTCGCCGGCCCGATCCTCCGCGCCTCGCACTTCCTCCCGCAGCTCGACGAGGAGCCGCGGCTCTGGCAGCGGCAGGGCACCGACGCGCTGGTGCGCATCGCCATCGGGATGGTGAAGAAGCTCGCCTTCGCCGACGTGCTCGCGGTCTACCTGGTCGACCAGCCGTTCGCGAACCCGGAGCCGTTCTCGAGCCTCGAGTGCCTGGTGGCGGTCTACGCCTACGCCTTCCAGATCTACCTGGACTTCTCCGCCTACTCGGACATCGCCCTCGGCGCCGCCACGCTCTTCGGCTTCCGGCTCGCCGAGAACTTCGACGCGCCCTACCAGTCCGCGACGCTCACCGAGTTCTGGCGGCGCTGGCACATCTCGCTCTCCACCTGGCTGCGCGACTACCTCTACGTGCCGCTCGGCGGGAACCGGAAGGGCAAGCTCCGCACCTACGTCAACCTGCTGGCGACGATGCTGCTCGGCGGCCTGTGGCACGGCGCGGCCTGGACCTTCGTCGCCTGGGGCGCGCTCCACGGCGTCGGCCTCGCGATCGAGCGGCTGCTCGGGATCACCGGCGGCTCGTCGGCGACGCTGTCGCCGTGGCGCCGCGCGGCCGGTGCCGTCGTCACCTTCCACGTCGTCTGCCTGGCGTGGGTCTTCTTCCGCGCGCCCTCGTTCGACGCCGCGTTCGCGCTGCTCGCCCGGATCGGCGAGCTCGTGCCGGGCGCCGCCAACCTCGCCGCCGGCCCGCTGATCGCCCTCGCCGTCGCCGCCCTCTCGCACCTCGCCCCGCTCCGCTGGAACGGCTCGCTCGCCGACGCCTTCGGCAAGCTCCCCGTCCCCGCCCGCGCCGCGCTCCTCGTGCTGCTCGCCGTCGGCGTGAAGCAGGTCGCGCAGCTCGAGTCGGTGCCGTTCATCTACTTCCAGTTCTAGGAACACGAACGCCGTGGCCCCGAAGGACCACGGCGTCGTGGCGAAGCGAAAGCTACGCGCTTCGGACTAGAGGCGCCACGCCGCGTACACGGCGGCGGAGGTGCCGATCGTGGTCGCGTCGGTGCGGATGGCGGTCTGGTCGTCGCCGCCGAGCGGCTCGTTGCGATCGCCGCCGGTCAGGCCGATGCCGAGGCCCCACTTGCCGCCGATGCCGAACGCCCGGGAGAACTTGTACTCGGCGCCGAGGCCGAGGTTGATCTCGCCGTGGTTGTTCGCGTCGGCGTCGTACTCGAGGCCCTCGTTGGCGGCGTCGACCGCGTCGTCCGCGCCCTCGGTGTCGTCCGCGACGGTGGCCGAGAGGAACGAGGTGTTGTACTCGCCGAAGACGAACGGCTGCAGGCCCTTCTTGTGCTTCTTCAGGTAGAAGCGGAGCTCGAGGGCGAGGGTGATGGCGGTGCCCGAGAACTCCTGGGTGACCTCGTCGCCGTCGCCCGGGGGCGTGGTGACGACCGTGGTCGAGAAGCTGCGGAAGCCGACGCCGAGCATCGGGGTGAGGCCCATCGGCAGGTCGTAGCCGATGCGGATGTCGCCGTGCGGCGACGGAGCGCCGAGGGTGGCGCCGCCGGCGGAGAGGCCACCCGGGCCCACGAGGTTGAAGTCCTGCTCGAGGCTCGCCTCGAGGCGAAGGCCCATCACCTTGCCCTCGCCCGAGGTGGCGGCGGAGGCCGGCGAGGAGACGGCGACCAGCGTGCCCGCAGCGATGCAGGCGGCAGCCATGCGAAGCTTCACTTGGATCCTCCCTTTCGGAAACAGCACTTCGCCGACCCGCGGCCGGCATGGTTCGATCGACTTCTTCCGGACCCCGCGTGCCGAAGTGCCGGGGCCCGTTGACGAAAACGCAGTTGCCGCGCGGGCGCACGGCGGCGCTGCCCTTTTACCACACGCGATCCGGCTGCCAACGAAAAACGGGCCCGGGAGACGGCCGGGGCTGTGGACTCCTCGACCTGGGCTTCCGCCCTGCGGGAGCGCTTCCGTAGGGCGGGCGAACGAGTAGCCCCGCCGGAAATTCAAGGAAGGGGTCGGAAAAAACGAAGCGGGGCGGCCCCCACCGGCCCGCCCCCCCCCCGGGTACGGGGAAATAGATGGGGGTGGTGGAGGGGGG
>CAZDGH010000490.1:0-3306 GCA_964504805.1 uncultured Myxococcales bacterium
TGCGGGCGGCGCGGGCGGCGCGGGCGGCGCTGGCTAGCGGACTCGGCGGGCCCGCGGGGTGCGCATCGGCACCGGCCCGAGGAACAGCTGCGCGTCCGTGAAGATCACCCGACGGCCGGCTCGCAGGGGCCGGCCGTCCTTCTTCCGGACGGCGAAGTGCGGCGCCGGCCGCTCGAGCCACTGGCGCATCAGCACCTCGCCGTCGCGCGAGAGCGCCTCGCGCAGCTCCGCCGGCACCATCGCGAGGTAGCGGCGGACGATCGGCCGGAACTGCGCCCCGAACGCGCCCGGCGGCAGCTTCGCGTGGCGCCGCGACGGGTCGAGGGTGCCGTCGAACGACGGCGCGATGTGCCAGAGCTCGTGGAGGATCGTCTCGATCCGCTCCTCCGGCGTGCTCCTCAGGAAGAACATCGGCCGGAAGACGATCACGTAGAGCACCCGCCGGCCGCGGATCCGCACGATCGGCTTCGCGAGCTTGCCCTTCTTGGAGACGCGGTCGCCCGAGTCCTGGAACGAGAGCGGCCGCACCGTGGCGCGGCTCGCGCGGCGCGCCTCGCCCGCGACCACGAGGATGCGGTCGACGTCGACGTGGGCGAATTCGGGCAGGCTCCTCGCAGCGTCCCGGATGACCGCCTTGATGACCTTGCCGAGGTTGGGCCGGCGGCGGCGCTTGGGCATGCGGCTCGATCGTACGGAAGCGGCGGCCCCACGTCACACACTTCCGCGACCGGGCTCGTTTGCTATGCTCCCGCCTCTTTCGCGGAGCCCCAGGATGAAGCGCAGCGCCCTCCTCTCCCTCGCCCCCGCCCTCGCGCTCGCCGCGTGCGGCGGGGACGAGCGGACGCCGCCGCCGCCCACCGGCGGCTCGATCGCCGACCCGATCACCTACTTCGGCGTCACCGCCTGCCGCTGCTACGAGTACGTGCCGGAGGACGCCGGCAACCTGCTCCGGCTCGGCGTCGCGGTGGAGTCGGTCTCCGACGTCTTCACGCCGGGCACCGAGCAGCACATCGTCCGTTACCGCGTGAACGGCCAGGTGAAGCGGGTCGACTTCTACCAGCCGACCGACCCGACCCTGCTGCTCACCTGGGTCAACACCGGCGACGGCGACAACGACGACTACTACGAGATCGAGGGCGGCCTGCCGTTCGTCACCGGCCCGGTCGAGTCGCAGCAGACCGTCACCGGCGACGCCACGGTCCGGCACAAGCTCTTCGGCCAGGACCAGGGCGAGCTCGCGGTGTCGATGCGCGCCGACTACGCCGCGCAGCCGGTGACCGCGTCGATCGACGACGGCGCCACCGAGCAGGAGTTCGCCGCGACGCGCCTGCTCTACCAGGGCCTGCCCTGGAGCGAGCAGGTGCGCTGGTTCGTCCCCGACGTCGGCTTCGTGAAGCTCGAGCTCGAGCTCGACGACCAGAGCGGCCGCGTCACCTGGATCCTGAACAACGTGCGCCAGCTCGAGGGTGGCTGCCCGTGGCGCCCGGGCGACACGCCCCAGGACACCTGCGGCATCTGACGCCCTCCCGGAGAACGACCATGCGCCGCTCGCTCGCCGTCCTCGCCACCGCCGCGCTCGCCGCCTGCGCCTCGACGCCCGAGGCCCCGAAGGGCCCCGAGCCGATGGCCGAGGTGAAGAAGCTCGAGATCGCCGACCAGGGCTGGGAGGGCTTCACCGCCGTCGCCCACGTGGCGCTGCCCGAGGGCTTCCGGCCCGACGGCGGCTCGTGGGAGCTGCTGGTGAAGGAGGTGAAGATGGCCTCCGGCCCCGCGCAGCCGGCGATCGAGGGCGGCGTCGCCCAGGTCACCGGCAAGACCGCCTACGTCCCGAAGGAGAAGTTCCCCGAGCTCTTCGAGAGCACCGAGCCGATGCCGATCCTCTTCCGCGGCGAGCTCACCGGCGGCGGGCGCACCGTGCCGTTCTCGGTCGCCGGGCAGGTCCGCGCGCCGCGGGTGCCGGAGCTCCGGGTGTGGCACATCGAGGCGTCGACCTACCCGGACACCAAGGAGATCAACCTGGTGTTCTTCCCGCGGATCAAGAACGCCAACCCGTTCGACATCGACCTCGAGAGCATCGGCTTCGACCTCGAGGTGAACGGGAAGAAGGTGATCGAGCAGGGCGTCACCGGCCGCAACGAGAAGGTGCCGGCGAGCGCCGAGGCCCAGGTCGAGATCCCGGTGACGCTGCACAAGGAGAACTTCCCCGACGTGGAGAAGTTCCTGAAGTCCCGCTCGGGGCTCTCCTACAAGCTCGAGGGCTCCTTCCACATCGGCCTCGGCGAGATCCCCTTCGACGCCGAGGGGCCGATCGACATGGGCGGCTCCGGCGAGTAGCCGCACCGCGTCGGGGGCCGGCTTGCCCGGCCCTCGCCCCCGGGGCTACGCTTCTGGGCTCTCACGCGGTGGCGCGGCCGCCGCGGCAGGACGTGGTCGCTTCCCGACCGGGAGGCCGCCGCGGAGCGAAGGGGATCGCATGCCAGGCTGGATGATCGCTCTCGCGGCCCTCGTCTCGACCACGTCACTGCTCCTCCTCTGGCGGCGTCACGTGCAGGCCCGCGCCGCCTGGGAGGCCCGGGTCTCGCAGCTCGAGGAGCGCGCCGGCGCCGCCGAGGCGGAGACGCGGCGCTGCGCCGAGAACGTCCACGTGCTGCAGCGCCTCCTGCTCGAGAAGGGCGTCGCCGACGAGGAGGACTTCGAGGCGGCGAAGCGCGCCGACCAGCTCGACGGGCTCTCGTCGCAGCGGGGCGTGCACTAAGGCGTCTTCGGCACCTCGGCCCAGAACGCGCCGCGGAGCTCGCCCTCGGTGAAGCCGGTGGCGCGGTCCGCCGGGTAGCGGCGGGCGAGCTCGGCCTTCACCGCCGGATCGATCGTCTCCGGATCGCCGTGGCAGAGCAGGCAGAGCGGCTGCGTCCCGATCGGGCGGACGACGCCGATCCGATCGCCCAGGTCGTAGGCGGCGGGCTTCACGTTGCCGGCGCGCTGCCCGGCGTTCCGCGAGAGCCACGGCTGCACCCACGGGCGCGGCGCGTTGGCGGGGCTGCGGAGGCGGTCGCTGGTGCGGCCGAAGGCGAAGCCCTCGCGGGCGACGACCTCGGCGGCGATCCCCGGCGCCTCGACGTTGCAGACCTCGATGGCGGCGGCGGGGCCGGCCCGGGCGATCTCGGCCTTGAGGCGCTCGCCGAGCCGCTTCTGCAGCTCGTCGAACGCGGCGGCGGCGCGGGCGACGGCGGCCTCGGAGGCCGGGCTCGGCGTGGCGAGCGGCGGCTCCGCCGGCGCGGCGGCGAGCGCGGGCGGCGCGTCGGGGAC
>CAZDGH010000491.1:0-3277 GCA_964504805.1 uncultured Myxococcales bacterium
GGCTACGGCTTCGCGAAGCACAAGGGCTACCCGGTGAAGGAGCACGTCGAGGCGCTCGCCCGCCTCGGCGTCTGCCCGATCCACCGCCGCTCGTTCGCGCCGGTGCGCAAGGCGCTCGGCCTCGAGCCGGCGCAGGCGGAGCTGTTCCCCGCCCCGCCGGGCGCCGCGGCTACTCCTCCTCGTTCCCGCGGAGCGTAGCGAGCACGCCGAGGTCCTCGAGGGTGGTGGTGTCGCCCTGCGCCTCGCGGCCGGCGGCGACGTCGCGGAGCAAGCGGCGCATGATCTTGCCCGAGCGCGTCTTCGGCAGGCCCTCGGCGAAGCGGAGCTGGTCGGGCCTGGCGATGGCGCCGATCTCCTTCGCCACGTGGGCCTTGAGCTGGTCGCGGAGCTCGGCGGTCGGCGCCTTGCCCTTCTGGAGCGTGACGAAGGCGACGATCGCCGTGCCCTTCACCTCGTCCGGCTTGCCGACCACCGCGGCCTCGGCGACGAGCGGGTGCGAGACCAGGGCGCTCTCGATCTCCATGGTGCCGAGCCGGTGGCCGGCGACGTTGATGACGTCGTCGACGCGGCCCATCACCCAGAGGTAGCCGTCCTCGTCGAGCCGCGCGCCGTCGCCGGTGAAGTAGCGGCCGGGGAAGTCCGAGAAGTACGTCTTCAGGAAGCGCGCGTGGTCGCCGTAGACCGTGCGCAGCATCGCCGGCCACGGCCTCGAGATCACCAGGTAGCCGCCGCGCCCCTTCGGCACCGGCTTGCCCTGCCGGTCGACGACCTCGACGGTGACGCCCGGCAGCGGCAGCGTGCACGAGCCCGGCTTCGTCGGCGTCGCGCCTGGGAGCGGCGCCACCATCGCCGCGCCGGTCTCGGTCTGCCACCAGGTGTCGACGATCGGGCAGCGGCCGCCGCCGATGACGTCGCGGTACCAGATCCAGGCCTCGGGGTTGATCGGCTCGCCGACGGTGCCGAGGAGCCGGAGGCTCGAGAGGTCGTGCCGCTTCGGGTGCTCGGCCCCGAGCCGGAGGAAGGTCCGGATGGCGGTGGGCGCGGTGTAGAACACGGTGACGCCGTACTTCTCCACGATCCGCCAGAAGCGATCGGGCGTCGGCGTGAGCGGCGCGCCCTCGTACATCACCACCGTGGCGCCGAGCGCGAGCGGCCCGTAGACGACGTAGCTGTGGCCGGTGACCCAGCCGACGTCGGCGGTGCACCAGTAGACGTCGTCGTCCCGGAGGTCGAAGCACCAGCGGGTGGTGGCCGCGGCCTGGAGCACGTAGCCGGCGGTCGTGTGCAGCACGCCCTTCGGCTTCCCGGTGGAGCCCGAGGTGTAGAGGACGAAGAGCGGGTGCTCCGCCTCGACGGGCTCGGCCGGCCGCTCGTCGCGCTCGGCGGCGAGGAGCTCGTGCCACCAGCGGTCCCGCCCCGGCGCCATGGCGACCGCGCTGCCGGCGCGGCGGACGACGACGACGCTGCGGATCGTCGCGGTGCCGGCCGCCTCGGCGGTCGCGAGGGCCTCGTCGGCGGTGGCCTTGAGCGAGAGCAGCCCGCCCTTGCGGTAGGTGCCGTCGGCGGTGACGAGCACCGTGGCCCCGGCGTCGGCGATGCGCTCGCGGAGCGCCTCCGCCGAGAAGCCGCCGAAGACGACGGAGTGGGTGGCGCCGAGCCGCGCGCAGGCGAGCATCGCCACCGCGGCCTCGGGGATCATCGGCAGGTAGATGCAGACGCGATCGCCCTTCTGCACGCCGAGGCGCGCGAGCGCGTTCGCGGCCCGGCACACCTCGCGGTGGAGCATCCCGTAGGTGAGCACGCGCTCCTCGCCGGGCTCGCCCTCCCAGAGGATCGCCGGCCGGTTCCGCCTCGTGGCGAGGTGCCGATCGAGGCAGCTCTCCGAGGCGTTGAGGAGGCCGTCGCCGAACCACCGCGGCTCCGGCAGCTCGCCCTCGAGCACCTTCGTGAACGGGCGCTTCCAGACGAGGAGCTCGCGCGCGAGCGCGCCCCAGAAGCCGGCCGGATCGCGGTCGGCGGCCTCGCGCAGCCGCCGGTACTCGTCCATCGACGAGATCCGCGCCGCCGCCGCGAACGCGGGAGGCGGCGGGAAGACGCGGGTCTCCTGCAGCACGGAGTGGAACGAGGTGGAGCTGGGCTGCACCTGCACGTCCTGCGTCATCGGGGCCTCCGCGGCGATCGCGGGACGGTAGATCCCGGCCCCGGCGCCCACAAGGGCGGAGGTCAGCCCTCCGAGGGCAGGACGGCGGCGTCCTCGACGAGCTCCGCGTCGAAGACGAGGTCGAGCACGCAGCCCGGCAGGCAGCTCGGATCGGCGTCGGGGCGCCGGGTGTAGTCGACGCGGAGCTGCCCGTGGAACGCCCGCGGCCCGTCGACGAAGCCGTGCAGGTGCAGGTGCGCGAAGGCGCGGCAGTCCGGCGGCGGCGGCGGCACGGTGCCCGGCTCCGTGGTCGTCACCGGCTGGCTCATCTCGGTGTCCACGTCGAAGGTGGCGTCGGCGATGAACTGCTCGACGTCGGCGTCCTCGAGGAAGCGGCCGACGAGCGCCCGCTCGTTCTTGGCGCCGTGGAGGTCGTAGTCGACGAGGATGGTGTCGCCGCGGACGTGGACGCGGCCGTCCCAGATGTCGAGCGGCGCGCTGCGCGGCATGGCCCGGCAGCTGTCCTGGGTGACCTCGGTGGCGACGAAGTCGTAGACGCCGTCCTCGAGCTGGCGCTCGCAGGCGCACAGCCCCAGGAGGGCCACCCCGACCGCCACGCTCGCCGCACGCGTACCCACGGCCCGATCGTAGCCACCCCGGGGCCGGATCGGTAAGCCCCGGGCCGGCCTTGCGTCCCGGCGGCCCGGCGGGCAAGGTCCGCGCCCATGCCCGCGTACCGGAACCCGAAGCCCACCGTCGACGTCGTCATCCGCCTCGCCGGCGACCGGATCGTGCTCATCCGCCGCAGGAACCCGCCGCTCGGCTGGGCCCTGCCGGGCGGGTTCGTCGACGAGGGCGAGCCGCTCGACCGCGCCGCGGTGCGCGAGGCGAAGGAAGAGACCGGCCTCGACGTGCGCCTCGAGGAGCAGTTCTTCACCTACTCGGACCCGTCCCGCGACCCGCGGCAGCACACCATCTCCACCGTCTTCCTCGGCCGCGCCGACGGCGAGCCCGAGGGCTCGGACGACGCCGCCGAGGCGCGGGCCTTCCGCCGCGAGGAGCTGCCGCAGGACCTCGTCTTCGACCACGGCGCGATCCTCACCGACGTGCTCCGCTACCTCGACGGCGGGCCGCGGC
>CAZDGH010000492.1:0-3243 GCA_964504805.1 uncultured Myxococcales bacterium
GCGTCTTCTGCTCTTACTGTCCGGCTCGCATGCGACCCCGGGGCGGGCGCGAAGAGCGTAGGAGGCGCGGGCTCGAACGGTGAGGCTCGGGAGCCGCGAGTCTAGCTCGTGCTATTTCGCGGTGGCCTCGAGCACCTTGAGCTGTCCGAGCAGCGCCACCGACGACGTCGTGCCCTCGGTCCCGAGCGCGAGGTGGGTGGCGTCGGCGATCGGCTGGCCGAAGGTGGGATCGACCGCGACCCACTCGCCGGCCCAGACCTCGACCCACTCGTGCCAGAACAGCGCGTTGGTGCCGTCGACGCTGGCGGAGACGAGGCCGTGGACGGTGCGGGCCGGGAGGCCGAGCGAGCGCGACAGCGCGGCGAGCAGGATGGAGTGCTCGGTGCAGTCGCCGCGGCGCTGCGCGAGCACGAGCGAGGCGCGGTCGGACGACTTGCCGTAGGCCTTCTCGAGGCCGCCGTGGACCCAGCCCACCAGCGTGCCCGCCACCGCCAGCGCGTCCTGCCCCTCGGGTTTCGGCACCAGCTTGCGCGCGAGCTCGTGGATGGTCGGGTCGTCGGCGTCGACCGCCTCGGTGCGGGCGAGCTCCTTCTCGAACCTCGTCCGATCGACGGGCAGCTTCGCCTTCGCCTTCGGCCGCACCGCCTCGAGGGTGATCCTCACCCTGCCGCCCGGCAGCTCCTCGAACCGCTGCCGCGCGTCGGCGCGCCGGAACTCCTTGGGCAGCCCCTCGACGACCAGGGTGACCTTCTTCGCGCCCGGCGGCAGCCGCCTCGGGAGCGGCACCTTGGTGAGCGTGAAGACGTCGAGGCCGGGCTCGACCTGCTTCGCCTCGGCCTCCGGCTGCGGGATCGCCGTCATCACCTGGGCCATCTTCAGCTCGAGCAGCTCGCCGGTGCCGGCGAGGGTGGCGACGCTCTCGATGGTCTCGCCCTCCTCCACCGCGCCGACCCGGGTCGCCTTCACCTCGACGCCGGCGAGGAACCGCGTCTCCTCGCCGAGGTAGCGGTTCTTGATCTTCTTGACCTTCAGGGTGTCGAGGTCGAGGTAGGTGGCGTCGATCGCCGCCTTGCGGGCCGCGGCGAGCCGCGCCGGATCGGCGTCCTCGAGCGTCTCGCCCGGGTGCGGCAGCGACACCTCGCGCGTCTTGCCGTCCTGCTCGATCTTCACCGCGCAGCTCTTCGGCTCGCAGTCGCCGGTGATCCGCCGGTCGCCGCCGTCGCCCTTGCGGAGCGAGGTGAACCCGAGGAGGCGGCCGCCGTCCTTGCGCTCGTACCAGCGCACGTCCTCGACCACGCGCTCGACCTGGTTGCCGCCGACGGCGACGCGGAGGACGACGATCGAGGTGCCCTTCACCGCCGGCGCGCCCTCGTAGGTGTCGGAGACCAGGTCGGCGAAGGACCAGCCGGCCTTCTTGCCGAGCAGGAAGACGCCGTGCCACTCGCCGCCCTTCGGGCGCGGGAGGCGGAGCGCCTCGGGCTCGGCGGCGAGGGCGAGCGAAGGGAGGAGCGCGAGGAGCAGGGCCGCGAGCTTCTTCATGGGGCCGTTCCTTACCACGCGGCCGTTTTCTTGCCGCGGGAGCGGTCCGGGCCCACGCTCGCCCGGTGAGCGCGATCTGGGTCCTCCTCCTCCTCGCCGGCGTCGTCGTGGCCGCGGCGCAGGGCAAGGTCTCGGGCTTCACCTCGGGCGCCCTCGACGGCGCCGCCGCCGGCGTCACCGTCGCCCTCGGCCTCGTCGGCGCGATGGCGCTGTGGCTCGGGCTGCTCCGGGTCGCGGAGGAGGCCGGGCTGGTGGCGCTCCTCGGCAGGGCGGTGCGACCGGTGATGCGCCTCCTCTTCCCCGACGTGCCGCCCGACCACCCGGCGATGAGCGCGATGACGCTCAACATGGGCGCGAACATGCTCGGCCTCGGGAACGCGGCGACGCCGCTCGGCCTGAAGGCGATGGAGGAGCTGCAGAAGCTGAACCCGAAGAAGGACACCGCCACCGACGCGATGGTGCTGTTCCTCACCGTGAACACCGCGAGCGTGCAGCTCATCCCGGCGACCGTGGTCGCCATGCGCGCCTCGGCGGGCGCGAGGGAGCCGGGCGACGTGATCGGGCCGACGCTGGTCGCGACGCTGATGGCGACCGCGGTCGGCGTCCTCGCCGCGAAGCTCCTCGGCAGGCTCGGCCTCGGCGGGCCGCGGCCCCCGAGGGCGGAGCCCGAGCCGTGAGCGGCTTCGTCCGGGCGATCGAGCTCGTCTCGGCGTGGGCGATCCCGGTCTTCCTCGTCCTGGTGCCGCTGTACGCGCTCGCCAGGCGCGTCAACGTCTACGCCGCGTTCGTCGAGGGCGCGAAGGAGGGCTTCACCACCGGCGTGCGGATCATCCCGTACCTGGTGGCGATCCTCGCGGCGGTCGGCGCGTTCCGCGGCGCGGGCGCGATGGACCTGCTCTCCGCCTGGGTGAGGCCGGTGACCGACGCCCTGGCGATCCCGGTCTCGGTGCTGCCGATGATGATCGTCCGGCCGCTCTCCGGCGGCGGCGCCACCGGGGTGCTCGCCGAGATCCTGAAGAACGAGGGGCCGGACGGCTACGCCGGGATCCTGGCCTCGGTGATGATGGGCTCGAGCGAGACGACGTTCTACGTGCTCGCGGTGTACTTCGGCGCCATCGGCATCACCCGGTACCGCCACGCGCTCCCGGCGGCGCTCATCGCCGACCTCGCCGGGTACGTGGCGTCGATCCTGGTGGTGCGGCTGATCTTCTTCTAGGGCGCCGGCGCCGGCGCCGCGGGCGCCGCGGTCGCGTGCTTCTCGACCAGCCAGCCCGCTGCCGTCGCCGCCGCGTGATCCACCGAGGCGGAGAGCGCGTCGAACAGCTTCGCCGCGTCGGTCTCGAGGACCGCCGGGTCGGCGCCGAGCTCCGGCGCGTCGCGCTCCACGCTCTCCTCGCGCTCGAAGGCGACCGCGTCGTCGTCGACGTCGAGGCGGAGCGCGACCCGGAGCACGACCTTCCCCGGCGCGCCGTCCTTCGGCGGCACCAGCCGCTCCTCGCGGATCTCGAGGTCGAGGATCGCGTCGGGCTCCGCCGCCTCCTTGACGACCTCGTACGGCAGCTTCCCCTTCACCGCGCCGAGGAACGCCTCGTCGGCCCGGTGCGCGAGGTTCCGCGTGGCCAGCATCTGCTGCACCAGGCCGCGGAACCCCTTGGCCTGCTTCGGCGCGGGCGCGGGCGAGGGCGCGGCGGCGTCCGGCGCCTT
>CAZDGH010000493.1:0-3219 GCA_964504805.1 uncultured Myxococcales bacterium
TCATGGGCGAGAAAGTGCAGGGTGCGCCCTTCCGCATCGAGGCGGCGCGGCTCGCCCTGCCCGACGCGTCGGCCTCGCCCGAGGCGTTCGCGGCCGCGGCGGCGGGCCTCGCCGGGGTGGTGACGCTCCTCGGCCCCGGCCCCGGCGGCACGCCGGCGCACCTCGCGGCGCTGCGCGCGGTCCTGTAGAGTCCGCGGCCTTTCTCCGCCTGGAGTTCGCATGGATCGCACCATCCGCGCGCCGCGTGGGACCGAGAAGAGCTGCAAGGGCTGGGTGCAGGAGGCCGCCCTGCGGATGCTGATGAACAACCTCGATCCCGACGTGGCCGAGCGCCCGCAGGACCTGGTGGTCTACGGCGGCACCGGCAAGGCGGCGCGGGACTGGCCGTCGTTCGACCGGATCGTGGCGACGCTGCGCACGCTCGCCGACGACGAGACCCTGCTGGTGCAGAGCGGCAAGCCGGTCGGCGTGCTCCGGACGCACCCCGACGCGCCGCGGGTGCTGCTCGCGAACTCGAACCTCGTCGGCAAGTGGGCCACCTGGGACCACTTCTGGGAGCTCGAGCAGAAGGGGCTGATGATGTACGGCCAGATGACGGCCGGCTCCTGGATCTACATCGGCACCCAGGGGATCGTGCAGGGCACCTACGAGACCTTCGTCGCCGCCGGCGAGAAGCACTTCGGCGACGGCGATCTCGCCGGTCGCACCGTGCTCTCCGGCGGCCTCGGCGGCATGGGCGGCGCGCAGCCGCTGGCGGCGGCGATGGCGGGCGCGGCGTTCCTCGGCGTCGACGTCGATCCGTCGCGGGTGCAGCGGCGGCTCGAGACGAGGTACCTCGACGTGCTCGCGAAGGACCTCGACGAGGCGCTGCGGCTCGTCGACGAGGCGAAGCGCGCGCGGAAGGGCCTGTCGGTGGGCCTCGTCGGGAACGCCGCCAGCGTCTACGCCGAGATCGTCCGGCGCGGGGTGAAGTTCGACCTCGTCACCGACCAGACGAGCGCCCACGATCCGCTCAACGGCTACGTGCCGACCGACGTGACGCTGCAGGCGCTGCCCGAGCTCCGCGCGCGCGATCCGAAGGGCGTCATCCAGCGCTCCAAGGAGTCGATGGCGGTGCAGGTCGAGGCGATGCTCGCCATGCAGAAGGCGGGGAGCCACGTCTTCGACTACGGCAACAACCTCCGGCAGGGCGCGCTCGACGCCGGCGTGCAGGACGCGTTCGCGTACCCGGGCTTCGTGCCCGCGTACATCCGCCCGCTCTTCTGCGAGGGGATGGGGCCGTTCCGCTGGGTCGCGCTCTCGGGCGACCCCGAGGACATCCGCCGCACCGATCGCGCGGTGGCGGAGCTGTTCCCCGAGAAGAAGTCGCTGCTCCGCTGGCTCGACCTCGCCTCGAAGCGCATCCAGTTCCAGGGCCTGCCGGCGCGGATCTGCTGGCTCGGCTACGGCGAGCGCGAGAAGGCCGGCCTCGCCTTCAACGAGCTGGTGCGCAAGGGCGAGGTCAAGGCGCCGATCGTCATCGGCCGCGACCACCTCGACTGCGGCTCCGTCGCCAGCCCGAACCGCGAGACCGAGGCGATGAAGGACGGCACCGACGCGGTCGCCGACTGGCCGATCCTCAACGCGCTCGTCAACGCGGTGAACGGCGCCTCGTGGGTCTCCTTCCACCACGGCGGCGGCGTCGGCATCGGCTACTCGCTGCACGCCGGCCAGGTGATCGTCGCCGACGGCACCGACGCGGCGGCGAAGCGCCTCGAGCGCGTGCTCCGGAGCGACCCGGCGATGGGCGTGCTCCGGCACGCGGACGCCGGCTACGAGGAGGCGGTGGAGGTGGCGAAGGCGCGCGGGGTGAGCATCCCGGGCGTCACCCGGTAGCGACGTCCTTGCCCCCGGGCTCAGGCTCCCCAGGCCGCCCTTGGCTCCAGCGCGAGCTCGGCGATCGCCTCGCCGTCGTCGGTGCGCAGGATCGTCTTCCCGGTCCACGCCACGAGCGCGTCGGACGCCACGAGCTGGCCCATGTCCTTCGGCGACAGCGCGAGCGGGTGTCGCCGCGACACCGTCTCGCCGTCGATCACCGCCAGGCCGGGGCCCTGGACGCAGAGCCAGACGCGATCCGCGAACGCCGCGAGCCCGGCGAGCCGTCCGGGCTCGGCGACGCGGGCCATGCCCGAGAGGTCGCCGCGCCAGAGCTCGCACTGCCCGCGCAGCGCGAACAGCCGGCCGCCCGCGCTCGCCAGGTCGTGGAACACGTTGTTGAACGGGCCCGGCTCGCGCGGCGACGGCGCGCACGGGACGAGCTGCCACGCCCCCGCGCCGTCGAGGCGCCACAGCCCGTCCCAGCCGCCGACGACGAGCGTCTCGCCGGCCATCGTCGCGGACGAGACCACGCCGAGCTTGCCGCCGACCGGCTGCGGGAGGGGCCGCCACGCGCCGGCCCGCCACCACCAGAGCTCGTGCCGTCCGACGAAGAGCACGCTGTCGTCCCCGAGGAGCCGGAGGTGCTTCGTGGCGTCCCGCGTGGGCGCGAAGACCGGCGCGCCGTCCTGCGACCACGCGGCGACGCGGCCCTCGTCGCTCCCGCCGGGTGCGCCCACGAACGTCCCCGACCGGGTGACCACGAGGTGCGCGAGCGCGGCGCCGTCCGGGACGCGCACCGGACGGCCGAGGCGCGAGACCAGGCGGTGCTCGGCGCGGGCGAGGACCGAGCGGCCGTCGCCGTCGTCCCAGGCGAAGCTCTCGCGGGACACCACGACGAGGTCGTCGTCCCGGAACGGGCACACCGCCGAGAACCGGTAGCGCCAGGCGGGGCCTCGCGGAGCCTTGGGCGGCGTTCCGCCGAGGCGCTTGATCGCCCGGGCGACATTGCCCTTCGTCGAGGCGAGCGCTTCGCGGCACTCCGCGATGGGTTTGCCGGTCGCCGCTCGGACCGCTCGTATTGCATCGGCGTCGATCATGGGGCCGCTGGGGAACGGGCGAAGGATACTCGGCGCGTTTCCCGAGCCCAAGAGCGCCACCCGGCCGCGCCGGCGGGCTATCCTCGGCGGGAAGGGGGATGCCCATGGGCTCGTTCGTACGTTCGGTGGCGCCGCTGGCGCTCGTCTGGCTCCTCGTCGCCTGCGCCGACGATCCGGCGCCGAGGGGCGGGGGCGGCGACGACGGTGGTCCCGGCGGGAGCGGCGGCTCCGGCGGGAGCGGCGGCTCCGGCGGGAGCGGCGGCTC
>CAZDGH010000494.1:0-3213 GCA_964504805.1 uncultured Myxococcales bacterium
CCGGCGCGGGCGGCGCGCCCCGGGGTCGGCGCCGCCCACCCCGCGGGCCTTCGGCCCCGCGCCGACTCCCTCGACCCGGTGCTCGACGCCGCCGACCGCGCCGTGGCCCGGAGCGGGCAGGGCCGGGACGCGCTCGTCGAGGCGATCGGCGCCCGCGCCGACGCCCGCGCCGCGGCGATCCGCGGCGACGTCGCCACCGCCGCCGAGGCGCTCGCCCGCGCCGAGCGGTCCGCCCGCACCGCCTACGAGCAGGCCCTCGGCGGCGCCGAGGGCGCCCGCGGCCTGCTGCTCCTCGAGCGCTTCGAGACCCTCCGGTCGCGCCTCGTCGCCGCGCAGCGCGGCGTCGCCGTCGAGGACTGGACCCGGCCGATGCTCTCGATGAAGGAGCAGCTCAACCTGGTGCTGGTGATGCTGCTCTCCTTCGGCGTCATCTTCGAGATCCCTGTGGTGTTCGCGCTGCTGGCGGCGCTCGGCGTCGTCACCGGCGAGGGGCTGGCGAAGTTCCGCCGCTACGCGATCGTGCTCAACGTCATCGTCGCCGCGATCCTGACGCCCACCGGCGATCCGCTGAACCTCGCCCTCATGGCCGTGCCGATGATCGTCTGCTACGAGCTCGGCGTGCTCGCGGCGCGGGTGATCACCGCGCGCCGGCGCGCCCGGCAGGCGGCGGCGGAGACCGCCTGATGGCGGCGGGGCCGCCGCTCAAGCTGCTGGTGCTGGGCGGCGCCGCCCGCGGCAAGGCCTTCCCGCTCGAGGGCGCGCAGGTCGAGATCGGCAAGGACCCGCGCAACGACCTCGTCCTCCCCGACGACACCGTCTCGCGGCGGCACTGCCGGATCGCCCGCACCGACGGCGGCTGGCTCCTCTCCGACCTCGGCTCCCGCAACGGCACGGTGGTGAACGGCGTGCCGGTGAAGGAGGCGGTCCTCGCCGCCGGCGCCACCCTCGACCTCGGCGGCGTGCCGCTCCGCGTGGTCGCGGCGGACGCGCCGTCGGAGCTGCTCGCCTGGGACGAGGACCGCTTCGAGGGGATGCGCGGCCGCTCGCTGGCGATGCGGCAGCTCTTCGCCACCCTGGCGCGGGTCGCCGACGCGCCGGCGACGGTGCTGCTCGAGGGCGAGACCGGCACCGGCAAGGAGCTCGCCGCCCGGGCGCTCCACGCCCGCTCCCGGCGCGCCGCCGCGCCGTTCGTCGCGGTGGACTGCGGCGCCATCGCCGCGGCGCTGATCGAGTCGGAGCTCTTCGGCCACGAGCGCGGCGCCTTCACCGGCGCCGACGCGGCGCGGAAGGGCGCCTTCGAGGCCGCCGCGGGCGGCACGCTGCTCCTCGACGAGATCTCGGAGCTGCCGCTCGACCTGCAGCCGAAGCTGCTGCGCGCGCTCGAGGCCCGCGAGGTGCGGCGCCTCGGCGCGGGCGAGCCGGTGAAGGTCGACGTCCGCGTGCTGGTCGCGACGCGCAAGCGCCTGCAGACCGAGGTCGAGCGGGGCAAGTTCCGCAAGGACCTCTACTTCCGCATCGCCCCGATCGAGCTCCGGCTCCCGCCGCTCCGCGAGCGGCGCGAGGACGTGCCGGTGCTGGTGCGGCACTTCCTCGCCCGCGTCCTCGGCGACGAGCCGGCCGCGCAGGTGGAGCTCGCCGAGGGGGAGCTCTCCGCCCTCGCCGCCCACGACTGGCCGGGCAACGTCCGCGAGCTGCGCAACGTGGTCGAGCGCGCCGCCTCGCTCTCCTTCGGCAGCGGCGGGAGGCAGCGCGCGCCGCTGCGGCTCCCGCTCGTCCTCGAAGAGGCGCGCCGGGCGCCGCCGCCGCCGCCGGACGACGGCCCCGAGGGCGTGCCGTTCGCCGAGCGGAAGGCGGCCTGGGAGGCGGCGTTCGAGAAGGCCTACCTGCCGTGGCTCCTGTCGCGGTCCGAGGGCAACGTCTCCGAGGCGGCGCGGCTCGCGCGCATGGACCGGAAGCACCTCGCCGACCTGCTCAAGAAGCACGGCCTGCGCTGATCTCCGTCATGGCGGCGCGCTTGCCGGCGCCTCCGCCATTGCGGAAGATGCCGCCATGGCGACGAAGAAGGGCGGCGACGCCGCCGACAGGGCGGCGAAGGCGGCGAAGGCTCCCGAGGGCGAAGGCCCCGTCGCGCCGGACCTCGCGCCGGTGGTCGGGCAGAACCTGCGGCGGCTCCGCACCGAGAAGGGCCTCTCGCTCGAGGGCCTCGCCAGGCGCTCCGGGGTGAGCCGCGCGATGCTCGGGCAGATCGAGACGGCGGTGGACGACTACCTCGCCGTCACGCTCGAGGCCGAGACCATTCCCCTGTCCCGGGTCGAGCGCCTGCGCCTGCGCAGCGACCTGGTCTACGAGCTGATCGGGCTGGGTCCGCTCGCGCCGCTGATGGCGGACGCGACCGTGGCCGACATCCTGGTCAATGGGCCGCACACGGTGTTCGTGGAACGCCACGGCGTGCTCGAATCGACCGACGTGCGCTTCCACGACAACGAGCACCTGATGCTCACCATCGAGCGCATTCTCTCGCGCGTGGGACGGCGCGTGGACGAGGGCTCGCCGATGGCCGACGCACGTCTGCCCGACGGCAGCCGGGTGAACGTGATCATCCCGCCGCTGTCGATCGACGGCCCGGCCATCTCGATCCGCCGTTTCATGCGCGACATCCTGCGCCTGGAGGAACTGGTCGAGCGCGGCTCGGTGCCCAGGCGCGCTGCGCAGTTCCTGCGCGCCGCGGTGCAGGCACGCCTGAACATCGTGGTGAGCGGCGCCACCGGCTCCGGCAAGACCACCATGCTCAACTGCCTGTCGCACTTCATCGGCGAGGACGAGCGCGTCCTCACCATCGAGGACACGGCTGAACTGATCCTCAGCCACCGGCATCTGGTGCGTCTGGAGGCACGTCCGTCCAACACCGAGGGCAGGGGCTTCGTGTCCATCCGCGATCTGGTGCGCAACGCACTGCGCATGCGTCCCGACCGCATCATCGTCGGGGAAGCGCGCGGGTCCGAGGCGCTGGACATGCTGCAGGCGATGAACACCGGCCACGACGGCAGCCTCACCACGCTGCACTCGAATTCGCCGCGCGACACGCTGGCGCGCCTGGAGACGATGATGCTGATGGCCGATGTCGACCTGCCGCAGCGTGTGCTGCGCGAGCAGATCGCCTCGGCGATCCAGCTGATCGTGCACCTGAACCGCTACGAAGGCGGCCAGCGGCGC
>CAZDGH010000495.1:0-3209 GCA_964504805.1 uncultured Myxococcales bacterium
CGTGCAGGGCGAAGCCGAGGACGCGGCCGGCCGCGGGGACGACGGGGTGCACGAGCCGCGCGCCCGACGCCGCGAGCCTCGCCGCGAGGAATGACGGATCCGGCTCGGAGGGCAGGGCGAGGTACGCGCCGACGGTGCGGGCGTGCGCGAGGGCGTCGGGCAGCGGGTGGCCGGCGAGGGCCTCGGAGCGGGCCCGGAGCGCGTCCGGTCCGAGCGCTCGACGGGCGGCGACGACCTGCGCCCGGAGCGCCGTCTTCAAGGAAAAGTCCCCGCCTCGGCCGTGTGGGCAGCGTCCATTGCACCCTGCCGAAACAGGTGGGGGTCATCTATGGTGGATGCCGTAGGCTTCCTTCTCGGACGAGCCGAGGGCTTGCACATGGCCCACCAGGGAGCGCCCCCATGGACGCGGTATCGGTGCGAATTTCAGCTACCCATCACGCACCAGGCAGGGAAGCCTGGAACCGCCTTCGGGGCAGGCCCGTGCGACCGGCGGGCAGCCGAAATCTCCTTGGTTTTCGGCCGCTTCGATGACCAAGCGTAAGGGTGCCCTCCGCGGCTGTCAAGGCCGCCCGCCTGCTTTTCCGCAGGCTCGCGGCGCTCGTCGGCACCTCGGCCCGTCTGCTAGCGTCCTCTCCCTCATGAGATGGATCTCCGTGGCGGCGCTCCTCGCGCTCCCCGCCGCCTCCTCCGCCGTCCCCGTCGCCGGCACCTGGGAAGGACCGCTCGGCGTCGTGCGGATCGAGGGCGGCGGCGGCTCGGTTTCCGGCAAGCTCGTGGTCCCGCGGCCCGGCGTGGCGCTCGCCGAGGGCGCGCCGGTCGTGCGCGGCGCCGAGCTCGGCGACTCGCTCTCCGCCGAGGTCCGGCTGCCGCTCTCCGGCTGCAAGAAGCGCGACGCCTGGGCGGGCGGCGTGCTGCTCCTCGCCATGAAGGGCAACCTGCTCTCGGGCGCGCTCAACGTGGCGGAGGAGGGCTGCGCGCCGCGGGCCCTCGGGCCGAACGGCGGCTTCGCGATGCGGCGGATCCCCGACGAGGACGCCGACGCCGCCATCGCCGAGGCCCGGGCCGCCCACGAGGCGATCGCCCGGGCCGCGGCCGCCGAGAAGCCGGCCGAGCCGAGGACCGCGGCCGGCACGCCGGAGCCGAAGACGCCCGCCGAGGCGACCGCCGCCCAGGCGCCCGAGGCGAAGGCGAAGCCGCCGATCGCCGCCAAGGGCGGCGTGGCCGCCGGCAAGAAGGTGCGGGTGGCGCTCGCGCCGCGGGTGAAGGACGACGCCGCCGACGAGGCGCGGATGGGCGACGAAGCGGTCTGGGCCGCGAACCAGGACCTCCGGCCGCTCGGCGAGCTCGAGCGCCGCGAGGTCGACGATCCCGGGGTGCGGCAGCTGCGCCGCGCCGCCGCGCAGGCGGTGATGCGCGACGCGCAGAACTACATGACCGAGGGCCGCTTCGAGCAGGCGCGGCAGCGGTTCCTCGACGCCATCGAGAAGGACCCGACGGTCTCGGAGGCCTACAACGGCGTGGGCGTGACGTACTACGCCCGCAACCAGCACGGCGAGGCGCTCGACTGGTACAAGCGCGCGCTCGCCGTCGACCCCGATCTCGGCGACGCCTACTACAACATCGCCTGCCTGCACGCGGTGAAGGGCGAGAAGGAGGCGGCGTTCCGCTTCCTCACCCTGGCGGTGCGGAACGGCTACACCACCGACGAGGCGCTCGACGACGACCACGACCTCGACGCGCTGCGCGCCGATCCGAGGTTCGCGAAGCTGAAGAAGGCCGGCGCCGCGAAGAGGAAGAAGTGAGCGGCCCGTTCACCAGCGGACCGGGCACGGGCTCCGTCTTCGGCAACTTCGAGGTCGAGACGCGGATCGGCCGCGGCGGCATGGCCGAGGTGTTCCGCGCCGTGTTCCGCGCCGGTCCCCGCAAGGGCCGGGTGGTGGCGCTGAAGCGCCTGCTCCCGGAGTTCGCGGGCAACGCCGAGTACCTCGACCTGTTCTGCGGCGAGGCCGACCTCTCGCGGATGCTCCAGCACCCGAACATCGTCGAGGTCCTCGAGACCGGCTCGGTGGGCGAGACCTACTACATGGCCCTCGAGTACATCGACGGCCGCGACCTCGGGCAGATCCTGGCGCGGTGCCGCGAGCGGCAGATCCAGCTCCCGGTCGACTTCGCGGTGTTCCTCGCCCAGAAGCTGCTCGAGGCCCTCGACTACGCCCACAAGGCCAAGAGCCCGAGCGGCAAGGACCTGCACGTCGTGCACTGCGACGTCTCGCCCTCGAACCTCTTCATCTCGCGCACCGGCGAGATCAAGCTCGGGGACTTCGGCATCGCCAAGGTGCGCTCCCTCGACGCCTCGAAGCGCAACGGGATCTGGGGCAAGGTGCACTACGCCTCCCCCGAGCTGCTCAAGGGCGAGGACGTGATGCCGCAGGCCGACGTCTGGGCGGCGGCGGTGACGCTCTACGAGCTGCTGACGCTGTGCCGGCCGTTCGTCGGCGAGAGCGTCGACGCGATCGCCACCGAGATCCTCCGGGCGGATCCGCCGCCGGTGACGTACCTGCGCCCGGAGATCCCGGAGGCGGTCGAGGGCGTGCTGCAGATGGCGCTGCACCCGGACCCGGAGCAGCGCTTCCACGACGCCGGCACCTTCGCGAACGCGCTCGGCCCGCTCTACAACGACCTCATCGGCACGCCGCTGGCGATCGCCGCGGTGGTGCGCGGGCTCTTCGGCGTCGCGGCCTAGACCCCGCGCGCGGCGGCGAGCGCGCCCGGGAGCGCCCCGGCGAGGTGCGCAAGCTCCTCGTCGGTGGTCGACGGTCCCAGCGAGAGGCGGATCGACGACCGCGCCAGCGCGGCCGGCACGCCCATCGCCCGGAGCACCTGGCTCGGCTCGAGCGCGCCGGTCGAGCACGCGGCGCCGTGGGACGCGGCGACGCCGGCGAGGTCGAGCGCCACGAGCAGGAGCTCGCCGTCGGCGCCCGGGAACGCGACCGAGCGGATCCCGGGCACCCGCGGCGCGCCCTCGCCGTGGAAGACGGCGTCGGGCGCGAGCTCGCCGAGGAGCCGCTCGAGCGACGCGGTGCGCGCCTCGAGCGCCTCGCGTCGCGCCGCGAGCGCGCGGGAGGCCGCCTCCGCCGCCGCGCCGAACGCCGCCAGCGCGACCAGCGAGGGCGTGCCGCCGCGGCGGCCGCGCTCCTGGTGGCCGGGCA
>CAZDGH010000496.1:0-3202 GCA_964504805.1 uncultured Myxococcales bacterium
CGCATGGCGAGGCGCTACGCGGGCAAGCTCGCCGGGGTCGCCCTCGGCGCGGCCGCCGGCTACACGCTCTACCGCGTGCCCGGGCTCGTGGCCGGCGCGATCGCCGGCGGGGCCGCCGGCGCCCTCCTCGACGCCATGACCTCCGGCGGCGAGGACCACGGCCTCGAGCTCGAGACCATCCCGACCCGGGCCGACATCGACGCCGACCTGAGGCGGCTCTTCGCGCGCCACCTCTGCCGGGTCTGCGTCGCGGTCGCCTCCGCGGACGGCGAGGTCTCCCGCGAGGAGGCGCGGGCCATCCGGGACTTCTTCGCGGGGCGCCTCGGCTTCACCGGCCCCGAGCTCGAGATGGTGCGGGAGGAGCTGAAGGCGCTCGTCGCCGAGCCGCCGTCGCTCGAGGACGCGGCCGCCCGCGCGGACGGCGCCCTCGACGGGGCGGTGAAGCAGCTCCTCTTCCAGGCGCTCTTCGAGATCTCGCTCGCCGACGGCCCGCTGTCCCGCGAGGAGCGCGAGGCCATCGCCGAGGTCGGGACGATCCTCGACATCCCGGAGGACGACCAGCGGGCGATCCGCGCGCTGTTCTTCGAGGAGGCCGACCGCGCCTACGAGCTGCTCGGCCTCTCGCCCGACGCGCCCGACGCCGAGGTGAAGCGGCGGTTCCGGCAGCTCGCGGCGGCCGCGCACCCGGACAAGGTCGCGACGCTCGGGCCCGAGGCGGTGGCGCTCGCCGAGGCGAAGTTCCGGGAGATCGAGGGGGCCTGGGACCAGATCCGGCGGCAGCGCGGCCTGTAGGGGGCGTGGCCCGGCCGGCCCCGTGTGGGCACGTTCCGCCCCGCATGCCCGCGCGGATCCGGCCCGGACGCCCCTACCCACTCGGCGCGACCCTCGAGGGAGACGGGGTGAACTTCGCCGTCTACTCGGAGCACGCCACCCGGGTGGAGGTCTGCCTCTTCGACGAGCCGGACGGGCCCGAGAAGGAGCGGGTGGTCCTGCCGGAGCGGACGAACCACGTCTTCCACGGCTCGATCGCCGGCGTCGGCGCCGGGCAGCTGTACGGCCTGCGCGTGCACGGCCCGTGGGAGCCGGCCAAGGGCCTGCGCTTCAACGCGGCGAAGCTGCTCGTCGACCCCTACGCCCTCGCCCTCGCCAACCCGGTCGACTGGCGCGCGCCGATGTTCCCGTACCGGCTCGGCGATCCCGGGGAGGACCTGTCGAAGGACGACCGCGACGGCGCCCGCGGCGCGCCGAAGGCCGTGATCGTCGACGGGCGGTTCGACTGGGGCGACGAGCGCGCGCCGCACCACGCCTGGAACGACACCGTCATCTACGAGCTCCACGTGCGCGGCTTCACCATGCGCCACCCGGACGTCCCGCCGGAGCTCCGCGGCACCTACGCCGGCCTCGCCTCCGAGCCGGCCATCGCCCACCTGCGCTCGCTCGGCGTCACCGCGGTGGAGCTGCTCCCGATCCACGAGATCGTCGACGACAAGGCGCTCGTCGACCGCGGCCTGCGCAACTACTGGGGCTACAACACCCTCGGCTACTTCGCGCCCGAGGGCCGCTACGCCGCGTGCGGCCGCCGCCACGGCGAGCAGGTGCTCGAGTTCAAGCGGATGGTGAAGGCGCTCCACGCCGCGGGGATCGAGGTGATCCTCGACGTCGTCTACAACCACACCGCGGAGGGCAACCACCTCGGCCCGATGCTCTCGCTCAAGGGCCTCGACAACCTCACCTACTACCGCACGGTGCAGGGCAACCCGCGCTACTACATGGACTACACCGGCTGCGGGAACTCGCTGAACATGCGCCACCCGCAGACGCTGAAGCTGATCATGGACTCGCTCCGGTACTGGGCGACCGAGATGCGCGTCGACGGGTTCCGCTTCGACCTCGCCTCGACGCTCGCCCGCGAGCTCCACGACGTCGACCGCCTCTCGGCCTTCTTCGACATCATCCACCAGGACCCGATCCTCTCCCGGGTGAAGCTGATCGCCGAGCCGTGGGACGTCGGCGAGGGCGGCTACCAGGTCGGCAACTTCCCGGTGCTGTGGACGGAGTGGAACGGCAAGTACCGGGACGCGGTGCGCCGCTACTGGAAGGGCGACGACGCGCTCGCCGCCGATCTCGGCTTCCGGCTCACCGGCTCCTCGGACCTCTACGAGCACAACGGCCGGCGCCCGAGCGCGTCGATCAACTTCGTCACCGCCCACGACGGCTTCACCCTCCACGACCTCGTCTCGTACGGCAAGAAGCACAACCAGGCGAACGGCGAGGACAACCGCGACGGCGCTAACGACAACGACTCCTGGAACCACGGCGTCGAGGGCGAGACCGACGACCCCGCCGTCGTCGAGCTCCGCGAGCGGCAGAAGCGCAACTTCGTGGTGACGCTGCTGGTGTCCCAGGGCGTGCCGATGCTCTGCGGCGGCGACGAGCTCTCGCGCACGCAGCGCGGCAACAACAACGCCTACTGCCAGGACAACGAGCTCTCGTGGACCGAGTGGGAGCTCGGGCCGCGGCGGCGGGCGCTGCTCGAGTTCACCAGGAGGATGATCGCCCTGCGCCGCGCGCAGCCGGTGCTCCGCCGGAGGAAGTTCTTCTCCGGCGGGCGCGTCCGGGCCTCCGAGCTCGAGGACCTCGGCTGGTTCCGGCCCGACGGCGGCGAGATGACCGAGTCCGACTGGCAGCAGCCGTTCGTCCGCGCGCTGGCGATGCTGCTCAACGGCAAGGCGATCCCGACGCTCGACGAGCGCGGCGCGCCGATCGAGGGCGACACGCTGCTGGTGATGATGAACGCGCACCACGCCCCGCTCGACTTCGTCCTGCCGCTGAAGGAGTGGGGCGAGCGGTGGGAGGTGCTCGTCGACACCCGGACCGCGGAGGTCTGGGAGACGGGCCCGCAGGTCGAGGCCGGGAAGCGTTACCGGCTCGAGGGTCGGTCCATCGCCGTGCTCCGGCTCGTCGGCGTGAGCGGCGCGGCGTAGCGGCGAGGCCGCGGCGCCGTATTCCACTGGGATACGAAAACCCCTGCAATTCCAGTGGTTTCCTTGCGGCCCACCCGGGGTCCCCACGTAGCCTCGTCCTCGAACGCTCCGGGAGGAGCGGGGAGGACCCATCATGGTGAAGCTCGGACGGTGTTGCGCCATCGCGGCGCTGGTGCTCGCGGCGGCGTGTGGCGGAGAGGATCCGCAGAGCGGCGGCG
>CAZDGH010000497.1:0-3187 GCA_964504805.1 uncultured Myxococcales bacterium
GCTGCGCCACCGGCGCCACGGCGCGGCCGATCCGGCCGAGCCAGCCGCCGAGCTCGGCCAGCTCGGCGGCGGAGATCTCGCCCAGCCTCGCCTCCACCAGCCGCTCGAGCTGGTGCCCGGGCAGACCCGCACACTCGGGCGCGAGCAGCTCGCGCAGCGGAGCGTACGGATCCGTCCCGGCACCGGCATCCACCGGATAGCGCACGAGTCGCCCCCCTCCGGAAAGAACCCGCGGACGATGCGGGGCCTTTCTAGCAGAGCCGCGATCGCGGAAACAACCTGAATCTTCGATTTCTCATAAACCCGAGAAAGGACGAGAGCCGACGTCCCGGCACGCGCGCCTCGCACCCCGTGCGGGTGGCGGGCGCACCTCGGCCCGGCCGCTGCGCGGCGCGCGCGGGCGGGTCGGCGAGCGGATCGGAGCGAAGAGGCGAGCGGCTACTTCTGGGCGATGTCCCACTTCGGCCGGCGGTGCGAGGCCCGCAGCGCGGCGGCGTCGGCCCACACCGCCGACTTGGTCTTCTCGCGGCCGTCGAGGAACCAGACGAAGTCGAGCTGCTGCTTCGGCGTGCCGAACTCGCGGTCGAACTGCGCGATCATCGTGTTCGGCGGCAGCGTCATCCGCCCCACCATCTTCACCAGGTCGAGCGTCACGCCCTTGCACGCCTCGCGCGGCTCGTACGCCTTGTAGACGAGCTCGGAGCAGACCAGCGCGCGGTCGGTGTAGAAGTCGAAGTCGAAGTCGTAGGGCCTGCCGGCGTACGAGAAGGCGCGCTCGATCGCCCTGGCGATCTCGAGCTTCGAGAGCTTCGGCCGGAGCGCCGCGGCGTAGTCGGCGTGCAGCGAGTGCTCCGCCGACGCGAAGACGACGCCCTCGGAGACCGCCTCGATGATCCTCTTGGTGTGCTTCTGCTCGTCGGGCTGCTCGTAGGCCGCGAACGCCGCCGGGTGCCGGGACCGGAGCGCCGCGGTAAACGGCCCGCCGTAGTGCTTCACCACCTCGGGATCGGCGTCGAGGAACGCGGCGAGCTCCTGCGAGCTGCCGACCCAGAGCGCCGCGTGCGGCCAGAAGCCCGGCAGGCCCACGTTCGAGAGGTACCAGTTGCGCCGCTCGACGATCACGTCGCCGGGCTGCGTCTTCTTCACCACCTCGGCGATCTGCGCGAACGAGATCAGCGCGCGATCCTGCGCGACGGTGCGGGTATCGCCCATCAGCTCGGCGACCTCGGTCTGCACCGGGAACCAGGCCTTGTGGCCGCCGTCCTTGAGGATGTCGAGGCCGTTGCCGGCGAAGAGGCTCGGCGCCTTCTTCGCGAGCTTCGACTTCACCGCCTCGTAGCCCTGGTCGAGCTCGGCGCGGACGAAGTCCATCAGCTTGTCGCCGGCGAGCTTCCGGTACGCCGTCGCGCCGAGGAACTTGTGGTACTGGTGCGCCGCGAAGACGCGCCCCACGTCCTCGACGTGGACCACGTTCCACTTCAGCTTCGCGTACGCGCCCTTCGGCAGCCCGTCCTCCGGCGAGCCCTCGTCGAGCAGCTTCTCGAACTGCGGCTTGCCCTGGGTGCGGTCGACGAAGTGGAGCCCGAGCGCGAGCTGCTGGCAGTAGGCCGCGTAGCCGAGGGCGAAGTGCCGGGCGTGCCGCGCCGGATCGCGGAGCACGTCGATCTTCCAGAAGTCGAGGTGGAAGCGGGAGAGGCCGTCGAGCGCGATCTCGTAGGCCACGACCTGCTGGAACAGGTCGAGGGCGACGCGGCGCTCGTCGGCGGTGAGCGGCTGCGTCTCCGGCCGGCTCCAGAGCGCGCGCTGCGCCTGGAGGTCGGCGAGGAGCCGCTTCACGCCGGCGGCGTACTGGCGGAAGAGCTGCGCGTCCGCGAGCGCGCGCTGGTCGAGGTCGTGCGGCGACAGGTCGCCGAGGTCGCGCGCCGGCGCCGCGTGGGCGCGGCCGGCCGCGAGGACGAGCGAGAGCGCGACGATCGCGCCCGGGAGCAGGCGGAGCATGGGGTTCCTCCGTGAGCGAGGCGCGAGCTTACCGCGCCCGCGCCACGTCGGTCGCCCGGAGGTGCCAGGCGGCGGCCTGGAACACCGCGAGCGGGTCGAGGCCGCTCGGCACCAGGTCGTCGTCGTCGTCGAGGAACGCCGCGCCGGGCGAGAGGTCGTCGAGCTCGCCCACCTGGGTCCACGAGCCCGCCTCCGACGGCTCGAGCCGCGCGAGCGCCTCGAGCAGCGGCCGCAGGTCGCGGCGCGCGGGCCGCGGCTCCGGCAGATCGAACCAGGAGCTCACGCCGTAGCGGAACTCGAAGGTGTGCCCGTCCTCGACCTCGGTGGCGATCAGCACCCGGGAGGCCTGCGCGTGCGACCACACCGACAGCGGGTGGAGGAAGCGGTCGGAGAGCACCAACGTCGCGTCGGCGTGGGGCACGTGCGACGCGCAGCGCGCGCGGCCGGTGTGGAACGCGTCCATCGACTGGCGGATGTCGTCGAGCTCCTCCTCCCACAGGCCGAGGTAGGCCCGCGGGTTGGCCACGATCTCCGGGAGCCGCAGGATCGCCTCGTCGACGAGCCGCTGCAGCCGGTGCGGCCGCGAGAGCCCCTCGAGCGCGGCGCGGAGCGGCGACTCCTCCGACTCCCCGAGCCCGGTGAGGATGAGGTCGAGGATCACCGCCTGCTCGCCGCCGTGGAGGTCGAGGTCGCCCGCCCGCGCGGCGTCGACGAAGAGCTGCTCGAGGCCGGTCCAGCGGCTCCTGTCGAGGGCGAGGGCGATCGAGAGGACGCCGTCGGTGTCGTAGTGGTTGTTGGTGACGACGCCGGCCGCGGCCATGGCCGCCCGGGTCTCGGCGTCCTCGAGCGCCTTGAGGACGATCTCGGTCGAGGTGTCGGCCTTGAGGTGCCGCGGCGTGCGGTTCCCCGGCCAGTGCGAGAGGTTGAGCCCGCTGCCGGGCACGACCCCGTCCACGCTCAGGGCGCCTTCGAGCGGGCGATCTTCGTCCCACGCCACGAACCTCATGCCTCTTGCGTAGCACGTCCGCCCGGCTGCGGCAGGTGCGATGACGGCGACATGGCTCGCACCTCGCCGCACCTGCGCGCCCGAGCCCGGGTGCTCGCACACCGGGCGATCGAGTAGGGTTCGCGCTCTCCTGCACCCACGTCGCGCGCGCGTGTCCCACCCGCGGAGGGGGTGGGCGAGCGT
>CAZDGH010000498.1:0-3172 GCA_964504805.1 uncultured Myxococcales bacterium
CCGCGAGGCGCGCGCCCAGGGCCTCGCCGCGCGGCAGGAGCGCGCGCACCTCGCCGCCGAGCTCGACTACGCCGAGGCGCAGCTCGTCGCCCTCGCCTCGCGGCCGCGCCGCTAGGAATCGCGGGCGCCGGCGCGACGTTCGGATCGCTTGACGGCGCCGGTCGGGATCGGGCACAAAGCCCGCCGCTGCCTTTCGCCCGGGTAGCTCAGTCGGTAGAGCAGGGGACTGAAAATCCCCGTGTCGGTGGTTCGATTCCGCCCCCGGGCACCACAGCACACGAAGCGAAGTGAGGGGTCGCCGCGAGGCGGCCCTTCGCATTTTCCGGGCTCGTTCCCCGGCCGTCCCCCATGGCCCGCTTTCGTTCACTCGGCGGCTGGCGATCACCGCGATGGGCGCGAACCGATCGGCGCTGGTCCTTGGTGGACGGTCGCGGATGCGCTGGGCGCCGACGGGGAGGCGAGGAGACCTGGCTACCGCCGCTTTCCGGTCCTGTTGGCCTTGCGCTTCGCGGCCGCCCGCTTCGTCACGCCGGCGTGGGTGCGCTTCGTCGCGACCTTCGCGACGTAGCGTGGAGCACCGCGCTCCCCGGCCGCGAGCTTGTCCACCGTCGGCTTCTTCCCCTGAGGGAGAACGCCGCTCCGGGCAGCCTTCCCCCCGCGCTTCTTGTTCCTGCTCTCGTGCGCCACGCCGGTCAGGCCCGGCTCCCGCGGCGCGACGTCGGTGTCTGGACCCGGGTCGGCGCCAAGGTCGGCCAGCACGTGCGCCTCCCCGCTGCCGTGGTCGATCCACGCCAGCCCGCCATCGATCTTCACGCCGAGCACCAGCCGACCGCCGAGCCCCTGGACGAGGCGCCGAAGCGTCGAGAGCTTCACGTCGCCGCGACGCTCGACCTTCGAGATGTCGCCCTGCGCCATGCCGGCCCGTTCCGAGAGCTGGGCCTGGGTGATGTTCAGCGTCTCGCGCAGCTCGCGAAGCGAGAGCGTCGGCGTCGGCAGCTTCGCCGCCTCCCGCCGCGCACGCGCCTCGATCTTCTCCACCTGCTCCGCGCCGAGCTGCTCGCGGGCGAGATCCTTGAACGTCGCCATCTGTTCGAGCTCCCGGGAGCGACGGCTCCCTCTCTGCCATGCCGGCGGGTCAGCCCCGTCGGTCCTGCCTCGTGCGAGGGCCGCCCCCCGCCCTACCTCGCGCGCGCCACCCACTCCGCGAACAGCCGTTCCGCCTCCCGCACCTGCTCCTCGTAGAACCTCTTCTTCCCGGTCTTGTCGCCGCCACAGAGCAGCACCGCGCGGCGGGCCGGGTCGAACGCATAGAAGATGCGCACCGGCCTTCCGCCCGCCTGTACGCGCAGCTCGCGAAGGGCGACCGCACTGCCCTCGATCGCGGACGAGTAGGGGAACCCGAGCCGGACGCCCTCCGTCGCGAGCAGCGTCACGACGAAGGTCACGCGCGCCTGCATCGGGGCCGAGAGGCCGCGGAACCAGGCAGCGAAGACCTCGGTTGTCTGCACGTCGGCGCTCACGTGAAGAAGATATAGCGCAGACGCAATATAGCATCAAGCCCATACTCACGTCCCGACGTCTTGCCGGACGGGCGCGTCGACGCGTACCTCCTCGACCTCGACGAAGAGCGACCAGATCGTCCTCGGACGCGAGGTCGGCGGCGTGGTCGTCCGGCTGGACGTGATCGTCGGGAGCTCCTTCGGCTGGAACCTGCTCGAGCCGACCGGCGAAGACGAGCTCCGCTACCTGCCGATCCGCTGAACGCCGCAAGCTCTCGCCGGAGCGTGCGGCTGGTAGCCTGTCGCGCCATGACGATCGTCGACGCGTGGGTGCAGCACCCGACACCGGCCTTCATCCGGCACCCGATGTTCGAGCCGCTGCGGCGGTGGATGGGGGTCACCGAGCTGCCGGAGGAGATCCCGCTCGAGTTCACGCTGTCGGCGCTGGAAGAGGCCGGGGTGGGGCGGGCGCTGGTGACGGCGTGGTACGGGCCCGAGGGCGCGCTGATCTCGAACGACGAGGTGGCGGCGTTCGTGCGCCGGGCGCCGGACGTGCTCGTCGGCGTGGCGTCGGTGGACCTGCGGCGGCCGGTGGAGGCGGTGCGGGAGCTGCGGCGGGCGGTGCAGGAGCTCGGGCTTAGGGCGCTGCGGATCCTGCCGTGGCTCTGGAACCTGCCGCCGAACGACCGGCGCTACTACCCGCTCTACGCCGCGTGCGTCGAGCTCGGGATCCCGTTCTGCCTGCAGGTGGGCCACACCGGGCCGCTCGCGCCGTCGGAGCCGGGGCGGCCGATCCCGTACCTCGACGAGGTGGCGCTCGACTTCCCCGAGCTCGTCATCGTCGGCGGCCACGTCGGCTACCCGTGGACCGACGAGATGATCGCGCTCGCCACGAAGTACCCGAACGTCCACATCGACACCTCGGCGTACAAGGTGAAGCGCTACCCGGAGGCGCTGCGCACGTTCCTCCGCGGGCACGGCCGGAAGAAGGTGCTCTTCGGGAGCAACTTCCCGATGGTCACGCCGCGCGACTGCCTCGCGGACCTCGACGCGCTGGGGCTCGACGACGAGGCGCGCCGGCTCTTCCTCGGCGGCAACGCGGCGCGGGTGTTCCGGCTCGACGGCTAGGCTAGGTGCCGGTGCGCGGGAGGCGCACCCCGCGGCGGCGGTCGATCGCCCGGGCGCGCGCGGCCCGGCGCTCGGCGGCGCGGAAGGCCTCGGCGAAGCCCTTCGCGGAGGAGCCGAGGACGAGGCGGCTCGCGCGGCCGAGCCCGGTCTGCACGCCGACCTGGAAGGTGTCGGTGAGCGTCTCGGACGGCGCCTCGGCGTACGCGGACTCGCCCCAGCGGCGCTTCGCCTCGGCGAGCGCCTCGGCCTGGTCCAGCTCGATCGGCGGCACGTGGTCGATGCTCACGACCCGATCGTAGCGCCCCGCGCCGACATCCGCCCCGGCCGGGCCGCCGTACCGCGGGGCGGGTCATACGTTCGGGGTCTTCAGGAACCCCGGCCGCGCGGGCATAACCGATCCGCCTTTGGCCGGCCGCGGGAGCTCGCCGCCTGCAGGTGCGATGTCCCGGGGGGAGCGCATCTGCGGGCGGTGAGCTGCCGCGGCCGGCCCGTTCGGGGGCGGCTTGTACGACCACGACGCCGCCCGCGGGAGCCGGACAGCGCCC
>CAZDGH010000499.1:0-3141 GCA_964504805.1 uncultured Myxococcales bacterium
CCGCGTCGAGCGCCGGCGCCGCGGCGTCCGGCACCGCGGGCGCCGTCTGGCACGCCGCGAGCGCGGCGAGGGCCAGCACGGCGGCAGAGGTGACGAACGCGGAGGCGCGACGGCGCATGGGGGCTCCTTGCCGGGCGGCCCCGGCGGGCTTCGACGACGGCGTTCCCGCCGGAGGGGTGGGCTCCTTCCCGACGGGGACCTACTGGACCTTCTTCACCTCGGCCAGGATCTTCTCACGGCGCGCCGCGTCGGTCATCGCCTCGGAGAACATGTAGAGCCACTGCTCGTTGGCGGAGACGAGCGGGCCGAGCCGGGTCCAGGCCGCCTCGCCGCCCTTCATGACCGCGGCCTTGTACTCCTCGAAGCAGGCGGCCGCGTCCGCCGCGCTCGCGAACCGGCTGACGTTCACGAACTCGAGCTCCTTCGCCGCCGGATCGCCGAGGTAGAGGCGGTAGCGGTACTCCTCCTTGCAGCCCGGCATGGTGTGACCGACGAGAACCTTCGTCTCGGCGACCTTCATCCCGGCCGCGTCGAGGTTCGACTGGATCGAGGCCACGGGCGCCGGGACGGCCGGCTCGACCTTCGCCGGGGGCGTGGGCTCCGCCGGCTTCAGCGGCTCGGTCTTGGCGGCGGGCGGCTCCTTCTTCGGCTCCTCCTCCTTGGGGCAGCCGACCAGGGCGAAGGCGACGGCGGCGAGGACCGATACGAGCGCGAGACGCTTCATGGTTTTCCCTCCCAGGGACGAGCGAATCCGGCGGCGAATAGCACGCGTTCGGCTCCCATCGCAAAAGGAAAGGGTCGGCCCGGACGGGCGCCCGGATGCGCTAGGCTCCAGGGCCTGTGACGAACGAGCGGGTCGACCGGTTCCTCGAGGCCGCCTTCCGGATCCGTCCCGGCGAGGCCGGCACGACCATCCTCATGTTCGTGCAGTGCCTCTGCGCGGTCGGCGCGTTCATCGTCGGCCGGTCGGTGCGCGACGCGCTGTTCCTGTCCCGGGTCGACAAGGCCTCGCTGCCGTACGTCTACGTGCTCTCGGCGCTCGCGGTGGCGCTCGCGTCCTACGGCTACAGCCGGCTCATCGACCGGACCCGCCGCGACGTCCTCACCGCGGGCACCACCGGCTTCCTCTCGCTCTCCATCGTCGGCCTCAGGTTCCTCGTCGCCTGGGCCGAGGGCGCCGAGGCGTCGCTCGCCACCGCCGCCTACACCTTCGTCTACGTCTGGGTCGAGGTGTTCGGCGCCCTGGCGATCCTGACGTTCTGGTCGTTCGCGAACGAGATCTTCAACAGCCGCGAGGCGAAGCGGCTGTTCGGCGTGATCGGCGCCGGCGGCACGATCGCGAACATCCTCATCGGCCTCCTGGTCTCGGTGCTCTCGAAGCGCCTCGGCGCCGCGAACCTGTTCTACGTCTGCGCCGGGCTGCTCGCGGCGTCGGTCGGCTTCGGCTGGGCCGTGGCCGGCCGGGTGCGCGGCCGCTTCGCCCGGGTGAAGGTCGCCGCGCCGCGGTCCGGGAAGCAGGGCATCCGCGTCGTCGAGCAGTCGACCCGGGTGTTCTCGTCGGGGCACCTCCGCACCGTCGCCGGGCTCGTCGCCCTCACCTTCCTCGTCACCACCCTGGTCGACTTCCAGTTCAAGGTCGTCGCCCGCGCCACCTTCGACGAGGCGGCGCTCGCCGGCTTCTTCGGCCAGTTCTACGCCGCCACCGGCGCGGCCTCGCTCTTCATCCAGTTCTTCGTCACCAACCGGCTGCTCGAGCGCTTCGGCATCGTCGCCGCGCTGGCGGTGCTGCCGCTCGGCCTCTTCGCCGGCTCGGCCTGCCTGGTGGTGGCGCCGGTGATCTGGGCGGCGGCCGCCGCCAAGGGCGCCGACAACGTCTTCCGGTACACCGTCAACGACGCCACCATGCAGCTGCTCTATCTGCCCGTGCCCTCGGCGCAGCGCGGGCGGGCGAAGGCGTTCATCGACGGCATCCTCAAGCCGGGCTCGATCGCCGCCGCCGGCCTCCTCCTCGTCGGCTACCAGCAGCTCACCCGGGACGCCGGGCCGCTCGCCTGGATCTCGCTGGCGTTGCTCCTCGGCTGGGGCTTCCTGCTCTTCGGCCTGCGCAGCCACTACGTCGACTCGCTCCGCGACACGCTGCGGCGGCGGAAGCTCGACCTCGAGAACGCCCGGCACGCGATCAGCGACGACTCGACCGCGCTGGTGCTCAAGCGGGCCCTCGGCTCCGGCGACCCGTCGGAGATCGAGAACGCGCTCGAGCTGCTCCCGCACGTGCGCGGCGCCGACTTCGATCCCGACGTGGCGCCGCTCCTCGAGCACGGCTCGGCGCGGGTGCGGCGCCTGGCGCTCGACCACCTCGCCCTGCGCGGCAACCTGCGCTTCGGCGGCGCGATCCTGAAGCGGTTCGAGGACGACTCGCCGGAGGTGAAGGCGGCGGCGATCCGGGCCTTCTGCTCCATCGGCCGCGAGAAGGCGATCCGCAACGTGCGCGGCTTCCTCGCCGCCGGCGACCCGGGCGTGCAGGCCGCCGCCGTGGCGGGGATGATCCGCTTCGGCGGCCTCGACGGCGTGCTCGCCGCCGGCGACGTGCTCAAGCAGCTCCTCGCCGCGCCCGAGCCGTCGCGGCGCGCCACCGCGGCCCGCGTCCTCGGCGAGATCGGCGTCCGCAACTTCTACCAGCCGCTGCTCGAGCTGATGGCCGATCCCGATCTCTCGGTGCGCCGCGAGGCGATCGCCGCGGCGGGCAAGCTGAAGAGCCCCGAGCTGGTGCCCTCGCTCGTCTACAAGCTCGGCCGCGACGAGACCGCGCTCGACGCCGCCTCCGCCCTCGCCGAGCTCGGCCCCACCGTCGAGGCCACCCTCGCCAAGGTGCTCGGCAACCCCCGCGAGGAGCCGGCGGTGCGGCGCAACGTCCCTCGCGTCCTCGGCCAGATCGGCGACGCCGGCGCGGTGCAGATCCTCCAGGCGCACGTCCTCGACGGCGACGAGGAGCTGCGCCGCCGCGTCTACAAGTCGCTGGTGCGCGTGCTCCGGAGGCGGCCCGAGCTGAAGATCGACCGGAAGGCGCTCCACGCCGCCCTCGACCTCGAGATCGGCAAGGCGTGGCGCGCCCTCGCCGCCGCCGAGGCGCTCGGCCTCGCC
>CAZDGH010000500.1:0-3109 GCA_964504805.1 uncultured Myxococcales bacterium
GAGCCCGCGCCGCCGGTACGTGACCCACGCGACCGGCACCACCACCAGCGTGAGCAGGAGCAGCGAGAGCAGCCCGCCCACCATCGGCGAGGCGATGCGCTTCATCACGTCGGCGCCCGCGCCGTGCGCGAGCATCACCGGCGCGAGGCCGACGAGGTTCATGCCCACCGTCATGAGCAGCGGCCGCACCCGGAGCACGGCGCCGTCGAGCGCGCAGGGCACGAGGTCGTCGCGGGTGACGAGGCGGCCCTCGGCGCGCCAGCGGTCGTACGCCTGCTCCAGGTACACGACCATGACCGAGGCCGTCTCCGCGGCGATCCCGACGAGGGCGATCATCCCGACCCAGACGGCGATGCTGGTGTTGTAGCCGAGCCCGTAGAGGAGCCACGCCGAGCCGACGAGCGCGAACGGGACCGACGCCATCACCAGGAGCGAGAGCGCGAGGCTCCGGAAGTGGAAGTAGAGCAGCGCGAGGACGAGCAGCAGGGTCACCGGGACGAGGAGCGCGAGCCGCTCCCGGATCCGCTCGAGGAACTCGTACTGGCCGGTCCACTGCAGCCGGTAGCCCGAGGGGAGGGCCAGGTCGGCGACCGCCGCCTTCGCCCGCTCCACGTAGCCGCCGAGGTCCTCGTCGGTGGTGTCGACGAACACGTAGCCGACGAGCGAGCCGTCCTCGTCCTTGATCATCGGGGGACCGGGCGCGATCCGCAGCGTGCCGAGCTGCGCGAGCGGCACGTGCACCGCGCCCCCCGACGGCGCGCCCTCGCCCATCTCCATGCCGCCCATCGCGCCGCCGGCCGGCGGGCGCCCGGCCGGCACCGGCACCAGCACGCGCTCGAGCGCGTCGAGGTCGCCGCGCAGCTCGCGCGGGTAGCGCACGTTGACGGTGTAGCGCTCCCGGCCCTCGATGGTCTGGTCCACGACCATCCCTCCGATCGCGGTCTCGACCTGTCCCAGCACGTCCTCGACGCGGAGGCCGTGGCGCGCGATCGCGGCGCGGTCCGGCACGAAGTCGACGTAGACGCCGAGCGTCTCCCGGTCGGCGAAGACGCTCCGCGTACCCGGCACCTCGCGCAGCCGCGCCTCCATCTCCCGGCCCACGCGCTCGATCTCCGCGAGGTCGGTGCCGAAGACCTTCACGCCGACCGGCGTGCGGATCCCGGTCGTCAGCATGTCGACCCGCGCCTTGATCGGCATGGTGAGCGCGTTCTGCAGGCCCGGCAGGTCCAGCGCCCGGGTGATCTCCGCCTCGAGCGCCTGCCGCGTGAGCCCCGGCCGCCACTCCGCCTCGGGCCGGAGCACGATGGTGGTCTCGATCATCGAGAGCGGGGCGGGGTCGGTGGCCGTCTCGGCGCGGCCCGCCTTGCCCATCACCGTGGCGACCTCGGGGATCCCCATCAGGATCCGGTCCTGCAGCTGCACCAGCTCCTTGGCCTGCTCGATGGAGACGTTCGGGAGCGTCACCGGCATGAACAGGTACGTGCCCTCGTACAGCGGCGGCATGAACTCGGAGCCGAGGCGCGCGAACGGCCACGCCATCGAGGCGAGCAGGACCGCGGCGCCCGCGAGGACGAGGGCGCGGCGGCGGAGGAAGGCCGAGAGCACGGGGCGGTACGCGGCGATGGCGAGCCGCGTGAGCGGGTTCGCGGTCTCCGGACGGATCCTGCCGCGGACGAACCAGACCATCAGCGCCGGCGCGAGCGTCACCGACAGGATCGCCGCCGACGCCATCGCGAAGGTCTTGGTGTACGCCAGCGGCCGGAAGAGCCGCCCCTCCTGCGCCTCCAGCGCGAACACCGGGAGGAACGCCACGGCGATCACCAGCAGCGAGGAGAAGATCGGCCGGGCGAGCTCCTGCGCGGCCTCGATCACCACCTCCGCCCGCGGGCGCCGCCCGCCGTCCTCGGCGAGCCTGCGGTGCGCGTTCTCGAGCAGCACCACGGTGGCGTCGACCATGTCGCCGACGGCGATGATGATGCCGCCGAGCGACATGATGTTGACCGTGACGCCGGTGGCCCACGTCGCCACGAACGAGCCGAGCACCGCGGTCGGCAGCGTGATCACCGCGACGAGCGAGCTGCGCAGGTGCAGGAGGAACACCCCGATGAAGAGGAGGACGACGAGCAGCTCCTCCGTGAGCGCCGTCCGCAGCGTGTCGATCGACGCGTCGATGAGCTCCGAGCGGTCGTAGCTCGTCTCGAGCTCGACGCCCTCCGGGAGCGTCGCGCGGAGCTCCTCGAGGCGCGCCTTCACCGCGTCGATGACCTCGAGCGCGTTCTCCCCCGCGCGCATGACGACGATGCCGCCGACCGCCTCGCCCTGTCCGTTCCACTCGAGGAGCCCGCGCCGGATCGCGGCGCCCACGTCCACCCGCCCGAGCTCGGAGACGCGGACGGGCACGCCGTCCTCGCGCACCTTCACCACCACCTGCTCCAGGTCCTTCGCGCTCTTCACGTAGCCGAGGCCGCGGAAGACGTACTCGCGGCCGCCCCACTCGACCACGCTGCCCCCCACGTCGGCGTTGCTCGCCCGCACCGCCGCGGCGAGCTCCGGGAGCGAGACGCCGTACGAGGCGAGCCGCACGGGGTCGACGACGAGCTGGTACTGCTTCTCGAAGCCGCCCACCGACGCGACCTCGGAGACGCCCTCGACCTGCACGAGCGCGTACCGGAGGTGGAAGTCCTGCAGCGACCGGAGCTGCTGCAGGTCGTGGCGGCCGCTCCGGTCGACCAGCACGTAGCTGAAGACCCAGCCGGAGGCCGTGGCGTCCGGCCCGAGCGTCGGCGTCACGCCCTCGGGGAGCTGCCCCGCCACCTTCGAGAGCTGCTCGAGCACGCGGCTCCGGGCCCAGTACGGATCGGTGCCGTCCTCGAAGATGACGTAGACGAAGCTCATCCCGAACATCGAGAAGCCGCGCACCGTCTTCACCGCGGGCGCCGAGACGAAGCTCGTCACCAGGGGGTAGGTGACCTGATCCTCGAGCAGCTGCGGCGAGCGGCCCATCCACTCGGTGAAGACGATCACCTGCGGATCGGTGAGGTCCGGGATGGCGTCGAGCGGGCTGGCCCGGATCGCCAGGACGCCCGCCCCGGCCAGCGCCAGCGCCAGC
>CAZDGH010000501.1:0-3088 GCA_964504805.1 uncultured Myxococcales bacterium
AACGCCGAAGCTCCTCGAGGAGCCGACGCCCGAGCAGAAGGCGCACCTCGAGCGGCTCATCGACGCCGCCGCGCCGGACGCCGACACCGCCCACAAGGTCCGCGAGGGCTTCGGCCTCGTCACCTCGCCCGACGCGATCGGGCCCGAGGGCGCCGATCCCGGCCTGCTCCGGGCCGCCGGCCGCGTCATCTTCGGGCTGAAGCGCGGCGACGCCGCGACCGTGGCCGACCTCTGCCAGGCGCCGTTCCGCCTCGAGTCCGAGACGCTCCCCGAGGCCGCCGAGGTGAAGCGGCGGCTGGGCAAGCTGCTCGAGCCGCGGCCGCTCGCGGCCCTGCCGCTCTACGGCGTCGAGGTGCTACCGGCCGCGCAGATGACGGCGAAGCACGGCGCCCCGCCGGCGCGCCTCGGGGAGGTCGCGCTCGACGGCGCCTGGGTGGCGATCGCGAACTTCGGCGGCGCGCCCTTCGTCGCGGTCTTCCGCAAGGAAGGCCGCGGCTGGAAGGCGGTCGCGCTGACCGACTAGGGCCGCGCTAGGTCAGCTGCGCGGCGCAGGCCGCGAGCCGGTCGAGGCCGCGGGCCAGCTCCTTCTCGCTGGTCGCGAACGAGAGCCGGAGGAACCCCTCGGCGCCGAACGGCGCGCCGGGCACCACCGCGAGCTGGAAGTCGTCGAGGAGGATCTGCGCGAGCTTCTGGCTCGAGCCGCCGAGCGGCTGGCCCTTGTAGCTCCTGGCGCAGAGCGCCCGGCAGTCGGGGAACGCGTAGAACGCCCCGGCGATCGTCGGGCAGGTCACGCCCGGGATCGCCGAGAGCCGCTCCTCGACCAGCTTCTTCCGGGCGAGGAACTTCTCGCGCATCCCGTCCACGAACGCGTTGCCGCCGGTGAGCGCCGCCACCGCCGCCTTCTGGGCGATCGAGGTCGGGTTCGACGTCGACTGGTCCTGGATCCGCTGCATCGCGGCGATGAACGCCCGCGGGCCCGCGGCGTAGCCGATGCGCCAGCCGGTCATCGAGAACGACTTGGAGAGGCCGTTCACCACCAGGGTGCGGTCCTTCAGCTCCGGCGCGACGTCGAGCACGTTGCGGAACGGCGCGCCCGTGTAGATGAGGTGCTCGTAGATGTCGTCGGAGAAGATCGCGCAGGTGTGCTTCGCGAGCACCTTCGCGATCCCGCGGAGCGTCTCCTCGCTCCACACCGCGCCGGTCGGGTTCGACGGGCTGTTCAGCACCACCGCCACGGTGCGCGGCGACAGCGCCTTCTCGAGCGCCTCGGGCCGGAGCTGGAAGCCGTCCTCGGCCTTCGTCTCCACGAAGACCGGCTTGCCGCCGGCGAGCAGCGCCATGTCCGGGTAGCTCACCCAGTAGGGCGACGGGATCACCACCTCGTCGCCCTCGTCCACCAGCGCCTGGAACGCGTTGTAGAGCGAGTGCTTCGCGCCCACCGAGACGAGGACGTCGGCCTCCTCGTAGTCGAGGCCGTTCTCGCGCTTCAGCTTCGCGCAGATCGCCTTGCGCAGCTCGGGGATGCCGGCGGTCGCCGTGTACTTGGTGAAGCCGGCCTCGATCGCGGCGACGGCGGCCTGCTTCACGTGCGGCGGCGTGTCGAGGTCCGGCTCGCCGGCGCCGAGCGACACCACGTCCACGCCCTGCTCCTTGAGCGCCTTCGCCCGGGCGGTGATCGCCAGGGTCGGAGAGGGCTTCACGGCGGACGCGCGCTTCGAGATCTTCACGGCTTCTTCCCCTTGCCCTTCGCGGGCGCGAACTTCGCCCGGAGCGCCTCGTTCACCCGCTTCGGCACCAGGCCCTTCACGTCGCCGCCGAAGGAGGCGACCTCCCGGACGAGGGAGGAGGCGATGTAGAACTCCTCCTCCCCGGTCATCATGAAGACGGTGTCGAAGTCCGGGTCCAGCTTCCGGTTCATGTTCGCGAGCTGGAACTCGTACTCGAAGTCCGAGACCGCCCGGAGGCCGCGGAGGATGATCTTCACGCCGCGCTTCCGGGCGTAGTCCACCAGCAGGCCGTCGAACGAGTCGATCTCGATCCGCGGGTCGTGCCGGGTGGCGTCGGCGATGAAGTGCTCGCGCTCCTCCATCGAGAACAGCGGCGCCTTCCGCGGGTTGTTGGCGATGGCGACGATGAGGCCGTCGAACGTCTTGAGCCCGCGCTGGATGATCGAGAGGTGGCCGTTCGTGAGCGGATCGAACGACCCGGGGTAGATGGCGAGGCGCTTCATCCGCGCGGCGCTCCGGGCACGAGGTCGAAGAAGGATACCGCGGTGTCTCCGAAGGTCCGCACGTCGGTGCGCACCAGCGCGCCGTACCGATCGCGGGTCTCGGTGCGCTTGTCGTGCTCGGCGACGACGGTGGCCGTGGGCGCGAGGCAGCCCGCCTCGCCGAGGAGCGCCAGCGCGGCGCCGGGGCCCGAGGCGTACGGCGGGTCGACGAAGACCAGGTCGAACCGCCGCGAGGCGAGCCGCGGGAGCGCGCGCTCCACCGGCAGCTCGAGCACCTCGACCCGCGCCTCGTACCGGAGCGCGGCGGCGTTCTTGCGCGCGATCGCGGCGGCGGCCGGGTCCTTCTCCACGCAGACCGCCTTCGCCATCCCGCGGGAGAGCGCCTCGAGCGCGAGCGCGCCGGAGCCGGCGTAGAGGTCGAGCACCTCGCCGCCGTCGAACGACTGCCCGAGGATGTCGAACACCGCCTGCTTCACCCGATCGGCCGTGGGCCGGGTGCCCTCGCCCTCGGGCGCCTCGAGGCGTCGGCCCCGCGCGTCGCCGGCGACGATCCGCACGCCCACGTCAGTAGCCCGCCCCGCCCGCGAGGAACGCGAGGGCGCGACGGCCGCCGCCCACGGCGCCGAGCTGCCGGAGGAGGTCGGCGGCCTCGTGGTAGGCGAGCGCCTCGAGCCGGTCGCGCCACGCCGGCGCGAGCTCGGCGATGCGGCCGGCGAACGGGCCGGTCGCGCCGTCGCAGCTCGTCCCGAGCTCCGCGGCGTGGCGGAGCAGCTCGTCGCGGAGCTCCGGCGGCAGCGCCCGGGCGATCCGCTCGGCGACGCTCGGGCCGGGCGCGACCCGGGCCACGCCGGCGCCGGC
>CAZDGH010000502.1:0-3073 GCA_964504805.1 uncultured Myxococcales bacterium
GTGCCGATCGACGAGCGTCAAAGGGCTCGCTTGACCGTCTTCCATTCAGTGGAATACCGTCGCGCTCATCGCAGCAGACGAATGCGGACGATCCTCACCCCGGACGAGCTCGACCGGATCGAGCGCGAGCACGACCGAGGGGTCTCGGCGCAGGAGGTCGTCCGCGTGTTCCAGGAGCGAGGCGTGCGGCTGTCCGAGGCGACCTTCCGCAAATACGTGCAGGTCGGCCTCTTGCCGAGGAGCCGGCGCGTCGGCCGCAAGGGCAAGCACCAGGGCTCGGCAGGCCTCTACCCGACGTCGGTGTTCCGCCGGATCAACGCCATCAAGTCGATGATGGGCGCGGGGATGACGCTCGAGCAGATCCGGAGCGGCTTCCTCGCGGTCCGCGGCGAGCTGGACGGCCTCGAGCAGAGCCTGTCCCGCGTCGTCGAGCACCTCACCCGCGCCCTCGGCGCGCGCCCCGTGCCGGCGCGCGAGAGGGAGCGCCTCTCCGCCGAGCTCGTCCGCGTCCGGGAGGAGGCCGAGCGCCTCACCCGCCGCCTCGAGCGCCTCGGCAGCCGGCTCGCCACCGCCGGATCGACGGAAACCCCCGAACCCAACGCCTTCCCGGAGTCCCCATGAGCAAGCTCGACGACATGGCCGCGACCGACGCGGCCCTCGACACCGACGCCCCCGAGGTCGCGACCGACGAGGTCTCCGGCGACGAGGAGGGCGGCCGCGGCCGCCGCCGCTCGAAGACGATGTCCCGGAAGGAGATGGCCCGCGATCTCCGCCGCCGCCGTGCCCTCGGGCTCGTCGACGCCGAGGAGGCGGAGCTGCTCCGCGAGATCGAGGCCGCCCGCCCGCGGACCCGCGCCGAGTGCGCCGGCGCCGCGCGGCCGTGCATGTTCGTCTCGTGCAAGCACCACCTCTACCTGGACGTGAACCCCAGGACCGGGTCGATCAAGCTGAACTTCCCGGACAAGGAGATCTGGGAGCTCGCCGAGACCTGCGCCCTCGACGTCGCCGACCGCGGCGGCATCACCCTCGAGGAGGTCGGCGCGATCATGAACCTGACCCGCGAGCGCATCCGCCAGGTCGAGACCCGCGGCCTCTACAAGCTGCGGATCGCCGCCGACGGCGGCTCGGTGGATCCCGACGAGCTCGTCGACGAGTAGCCCCGCGGCGCTCGTTGCGGGGGCCCGTCGATCCTGCTACCACGCGCCCGGCTCCAGGCCGGGAGGATCGTGGTGGCGAAGCGGCGTGCGCTGATCTCCGTCTCCGACAAGCGCGAGCTCGAGGGCTTCGCCCGCGGCCTCGTCGCGGCCGGGGTCGAGCTCGTCTCCACCGGCGGCACGGCCAAGGCGCTCGCCGCCGCCGGCCTCCCGGTGACCAAGGTCGCCGACGTCACCGGCGCGCCGGAGATCCTCGGCGGCCGGGTGAAGACGCTCCACCCGAAGATCCACGGCGGCATCCTCGCCCGCCTCGACCTCCAGGCCGACCAGGCCGACCTCGCCTCGCAGGGGATCGAGCCGCTCGAGCTGGTGGTCGTGAACCTCTACCCGTTCCGCGAGGCGGTCGCCCGGGGCGCGGCGTACGCCACCTGCGTCGAGGAGATCGACATCGGCGGCCCGGCGATGATCCGCGCCGCGGCGAAGAACGCGGCGTTCGTCGGCGTCGTGGTCGACCCCGCCGACTACCCCGCGGTGCTCGTCGAGGTGACCTCCGGCCGGCTCTCCGACCCGACCCGGCGGCACCTGCAGCGGAAGGCGTTCGCCCACACCGCCGCCTACGACGCCGCCATCGCCGAGTACCTGATGGGCCTCGGGATCGAGGGCGAGAAGGCGCAGCCGCTGCCGCCGGCCGCGTTCGTGATCGGCACCGCCGGCAAGTCGCTCCGCTACGGCGAGAACCCGCACCAGGCCGGCGGCTTCTACCGGACCGAGCCGAGGCCGGGCGAGCCGTCGATCGCGTGGGCGGAGGTGCTCGGCGGCAAGGAGCTCTCGTTCAACAACCTCCTCGACCTCGAGGCGGCGCTCGCCTGCGCGAAGGAGTTCGACGAGCCGGTCGCGGTGGTGGTGAAGCACAACAACCCGTGCGGCGTGGCGACCGGCGCCGATCCGGCCGAGGCGTTCCGGCGCGCCCGGGAGATCGACCCCGTCTCCGCCTTCGGCGGCATCGTCGCGCTGAACCGGCCGGTGGACCGCGCCGCCGCCGAGGCGCTCCGGGAGCTCTTCCTCGAGTGCGTGATCGCGCCCGGCTACGCGCCCGAGGCGCTCGAGGCGCTCGCCGACAAGAAGAACCTGCGCCTGCTCGCCGATCCGCTCCTCGGGCAGCCGCGCGCCTCGTGGCGCCGCGCCGGCCGCGAGGTCCGCTCCCTGGTCGGCGGCCTGCTGGTGCAGGACCGCGACCTGGGGATGATCGCCGCCGCCGACCTGAAGGTGGTCTCGAAGCGGCAGCCGACGGAGGAGGAGCTCGCCTCGGCGCTCTTCGCCTGGAAGGTCTGCAAGCACGTCAAGTCGAACGCGATCGTGTTCGGGGCGCCGGATCGGATCCTCACGCTGGGCGCCGGCCAGACGTCGCGGGTCGACGCGGTGAAGCTCGCCCGCGGCAAGAGCCGCTTCCCGCTCGCCGGCAGCGCCGTGGCCTCCGACGCCTTCTTCCCGTTCCGCGACGGCCTCGACGAGGCCGCGGAGGCGGGCGCCACGATCGCCATCCACCCCGGCGGCTCGGTCCGCGACGCGGAGGTCGTCGCGGCCGCCGACGAGCGGGGCATGGCGATGGTGCTCACCGGGATGCGGCACTTCCGGCACTAGCCGGGGCGGGCGCGCGGCCGCTCGGCCGGCGGGCCGGCAACGTCTTCCTGTCGACGGGCCACCGGAAACGGGCCTATCATCCTGGTCTTCCGGAGCGACCAGACCTTGCGCATCGACTGCCCGAAGTGCGGTGCCGCGTTCGCCATCGACGAGCGGAAGATCCCGCCCAAGGGCGTCCGCGCCCAGTGCCCCCGCTGCTCGGAGCAGGTCGTGGTGCGCCTGCCGGCGCCCGGCGGACCGGCCACGGTCTCCGCCGCGTCGCCGCCGCCGCCGCGACC
>CAZDGH010000503.1:0-3049 GCA_964504805.1 uncultured Myxococcales bacterium
ACCAGCGACGACTCGAGGCGGAGCGCGCCGCCGGGGTCGGCGAGGAGCCGGGCCTTGGCGACGTGGCCGTCGGCGCCGAGCTCGCGGGCCCGGGCGGCGAGCGCGTGCATGTCGCCGGCGCCCATGAGCAGGAGGCGCGCGCCGACGCGTCGACGGGCCTCGACGACCACGCGCATCGCTTCCTGGCGGCGCTCGCCGCCGACCGCCTCGTCGACGAGGACGAGGCCGGGCCGCAGCACCTCGACGAGCTCGGGGGTGAGGCCGGCGTCGATCGAGATCCCCTCGGCGTCGTACCCCGCCGTCCCGAGGCTCTGCCTCAGGGCCTCGCGGGCGGCGCGGTCGTCGTCGACGACGAGGACCCGCCGGTTCTGGGGGGCGGCTGCCAAGGGGCTCGAAGGTCCTCGCTAGAAGGAGATGCCGTCGATGCCGGGGCCGGTCTCGTCGAGCATGAGCGCCCGGGCGACGTCGGCGGGGTTCGTGGCGTGGGTGCGGGCGGCCTCGGGCGCGATGACGTTCTGCTTCACCAGCTCGATGAGGTGCTGGTCGAAGGTCTGCATCCCGAGATCGCCGCCCTTCTCGATCAGGCCGAGGATCTGGTCGGGCCCGACGCCCTCGCGCACGTGCTCCTGCAGCGAGCGGGTCATCAGCATGATCTCCGCGGCGGGCACGAGGCCGGAGCCGTCGGCGCGGACGAGGAGCCGGAGCGCGACGATCGCCTTGAGCGTCTCGGCGAGGCGGCCGCGGACCGAGTGCTGCTCCTCGGGCGGGAACATGCCGACCAGGCGCGAGATGGTGCGAGGCACGTCCTGCGTGTGCAGCGACGAGATCACCAGGTGGCCGGTCTCCGCGGCCTTCAGGCAGATCTCGGCGGTCTCGCGGTCGCGCATCTCGCCGACCATGATCACGTCGGGGTCCTGCCGCAGCACCGCCTTGAGCGCGGTGGCGAACGACTCGGTGTCGCTGCCGACCTCGCGCTGCACCACCACCGCCTTGGCGGAGCCGTGGAGGAACTCGATCGGGTCCTCGATGGTGACGATGTGCGCGCGCTGGTTCTGGTTGATGACCTCGAGGATGCTCGCGATGGTCGTCGACTTGCCGTTGCCGGTGGCGCCGGTGACGAGCAGGAGCCCGTGCCGCACGTTCGAGAGGGACCCGATGATGGGCGGCAGGTTCAGCCCCTCGAGCTTCGGGATCTCGAAGGGGATGACGCGCATGACGAGGCCGACCGACCCGCGCTGCCGGAACAGGTTCACGCGGAAGCGCGACAGGCCGGGCACCGCGTAGGAGCGGTCGACGTCCTTGGTGTCGCCGCGTGTGAACGGGTCGTCGGGCCCCGCGATCAGGAGCGCGATCGCCTCGGTGTCCTGGGCGGTGAGCACCTCGAGGCGCGCGGCGACCAGCTCGCCCTTGAAGCGGTAGGCGGGCGGATAGCCGACCTCGAAGTGGATGTCCGACGCCCCCCGCCGCACGCCGAGCGACAGCAGGTTGACGAGTGCTTCCTGGTTCATCTGGCCCTCCGGCCACGGCTCGGGCCGAAGGTACCAGAATCGCTGCGCTATCGGAGAGTTTCAGGACGGCGCGCGAGCCGCCGCTACAGCCCCATCCGCTTGGCCACGATCTCGTTCATGATCTCGCTCGTGCCGCCGCCGATGGGGCCGAGGCGCGCGTCGCGCCAGTGGCGCTGCACGTCGTACTCCATCATGTAGCCGGCGCCGCCGTGGAGCTGGAGCGCGTCGTCGGCGATCGAGCAGCACGCCTCGGTGGCGAGGCGCTTCGCCATCGAGGTCTCGCGGATGGCCTCCTCGCCCGCGGCGTGGAGGCGGAGCGCGTGGTAGGTGAGCTGCCGCGCGGCCTCGAGGCGCAGGGCCATGTCGGCGAGCTTGTGCCGCGTCACCTGGAACTTCGCCACCGGCTTGCCGAACGCCTTGCGCTCCTGCACGTAGGCGATGGCGTCCTCGAGGATCTGCGCCGCGCCGGCGGTGGCCCCGAGCGCCATGGCGAGCCGCTCCCACTGGAAGTTGCCCATGATCAGGTAGAAGCCGCCGTTCCAGTCGCCGAGCAGGTTCGAGGCGGGGACGCGGCAGCCGTCGAATGAGAGCTCGGCGGTGTCGCTCGCGCGCCAGCCGAGCTTCTTCAGCTTCTTGCTCACGGCGAAGCCGGGCCGGCCCTTCTCGACGACGACGAGCGAGAGGCCGTCGTGCCCGGCGTCGGGATCGGTCTTCACCGCCACCACGTAGAAGTCGGCGCGGACGCCGTTGGTGATGTAGGTCTTGGCGCCGTCGAGGACGAGCTCGTCGCCGTCCTTGCGGCAGCGGGTGCGGATGCCGGCGACGTCGGAGCCGGCGTCGGGCTCGGTGATGGCGAGGGCGCCGACGAGCTCGCCGCGGATCGCGGGCACCAGGAAGCGCCGCTTCTGCTCCTCGGTGCCGAAGACGCCGATGGGCGGCATGGCGATGGCGCCGTGGCCGCCGAGGCCGGCGGCGACGCCGCCGGAGCGGCAGCGCGCCAGCTCCTCGGTGGCGACCGCCTCGTAGAGCGGGCCGGCGTCGGTGCCGCCGTAGGCGGCGGGCCAGCGGAGGCCGTAGAGCCCGAGCTCGGCAGCCTCGCGGAAGAGCTCGCGCGGGAACTCCTCGGCCTCCTCCCACGCGGCGGCGTGGGGTACGAGCCGCTCCTCGACCCAGCGGCGCACGGTGCGGCGGAACGTCTCGTGCTCCTCGGTGAACAGCCCGAACCCGGCGTTGGACATGGCGGCCTCCGGGGAGAACGCCTAGCAGACCGGCGCGGGCCGGGGCAGGGGTTTACCCGCCGCGGCGCCGGTGCGTAGATCGCGGGCTCGTGGCGAAGAAGCGCGAGACGCGGCGGAAGGCCGGGAAGGGCGGCAAGCCGCGGAGGGCCGCGCCGCCGCAGCTCGAGCTGCCGCTCGTCGCGAAGGCGGCGGCGACGAAGGCTCCGGCGACGAAGGCCGCGCCGCCGAAGGCCGCGCCGAGGTCCGCGGGGCCGTCGGCCCCGAAGCCCGCGCCGGCGAGGCCCGCGCTCCGCGCCCTCGACG
>CAZDGH010000504.1:0-3022 GCA_964504805.1 uncultured Myxococcales bacterium
GGCGCGGGCGCGGGGGCCGGCGCGGGCGCGTCGGCGGCCTGCGGCGGCGGGGGCGGCGGCGACTCCCAGGGCCGGGTGAGCGCGAGCGCCACGGCGACGGCGAGGCCGAGGCCGCCGGCGACGAAGAGCCCGATCGGCTTCTTCGGCGGGTCCTCGACGATCTGCACCTCCTCCACCGCCATCGGCAGCACGTGGCCCGAGGTGCTGGTGGCGAAGCCGAGCTGCCCGCCGACGCGGTGGAGCGCCTCGATCAGCTCGTCCATCGAGGCGAAGCGCTTCTCGCGGTCCTTCTCCATGGCGCGGGCGATGACCGCCTCGAGCGCCTCGGGGACCCTCGGGTTCACCTGCCGGAGCGGCCGCGCGGTCTCGTTGATGTGCTTCAGCACCACCGCGATCGAGGAGTCGCCGCTGAACGGCACCTTCCCGCAGGCCATCTGGTACATCAGCACGCCGAGCGAGTAGACGTCGGCGCGCGGATCGGGGTTGTCGTTCCGCGCCTGCTCGGGCGCGATGTAGTGCGGCGAGCCCATGAAGGTGCCGGCGTTGGTGAGCTCCACGTCCTGCTCGCCGAAGAACTTCACCAGGCCGAAGTCGAGGACCTTGACCAGGTCCTCCTCGTCGCCGCGGCTCTGCAGCATCACGTTCGCGGGCTTCAGGTCCCGGTGGATGATGCCGGCCTTGTGCGCCTCGCGGAGCGAGCGGGCGATCTGCATGGCGATGCGCAGCACCCGGTGCGGCTCGAGGGCGCCGCTGGCGTGGAGCACCCGCGAGAGCGTCTGGCCCTCGATGTGCTCCATGGCGATGAAGAAGATGCCGTCGGCGGTGCGGCCGTAGTCGAAGATGGTGACCGTGTTCGGGTGGGTGAGCTTCGAGGTGACGGAGGCCTCGAGGAAGAACCGCTTCACGAACGACGGGTCGGCCGCCTCGTTCACGCCGGGTGAGAGCACCTTGAGCGCGACCACGCGGTCGAGCGGGCTCTGCACCGCCTTGTAGACCTTGCCCATGCCGCCGTGGCCGAGCGGGCCCACGACGGTGAAGCGACCCTCGATCGTCCGCCCGATGAGCGGATCGGTCTCGGTGTCGGTCGGGACGTGCCCGTCCGCGCCTGGCACGACGTCCGCCATCGAACTCTTCGGCCCCCCGGGAAAATCGGGCGTGGAACCGGGGGATTGTCGGGGCGCGGTCGGGGCGGGGTCAACCTTCGTGCCCCGCGCACGCCGCGCACGCCCCCGGGCCTCGGGGGCGTGCGGACGCCGGCTCGCTACGGCAGCGCCGGGAACGCCGGCTGGAGCACGAACGGATCGCAGTCGTCGCCGACGTCGACCGGTCCCGGGTTGACGGTGCACTCCGCCTGGTAGACGGAGCCGCCCGAGGTGAGCAGGACGACGTGGATCGTGTTGCCCGTCGCGCCGACGGTCACCGAGATGTCGATGACGTCACCGGGGAAGCCGTCGACGTCGGAGAGGTCCTGCCACGCGGTCTCGCCCTCCTCGAGGAGGAACGCGCCGCCGTCGCCGGGCGCCGCGGCGACGAACTTGGTGTTGCCCTGCGTGGTCGAGTCGAGGCCGGCCGAGGCGCCCGCAGGGCCGGGAGGGCCGGGAGGGCCGGGAGGGCCGGGAGGACCGGGCGGGCAGACGCACTCGTCGTCCTTGCACGGATCGCCGTAGCCGCCGTCCATCGCGCCGCCGTCGTAGTCACCGCCGCCGCCGTCCTGCGCGTAGCCGCCGCCGCCGTCCTTGGCGCCGCCGTCCGTCCCGCCGCCGTCGTACGTCCCGCCGGCCGCCGCCTGCGCGCGCGAGCCGACGCCGCCGTCCTGCGCCTCGCCGCCGCATCCGACCGCCAGCGCCGCCGCCGCCCACGCCCCCGCCAGTCCCATCCCGAGCCGCTTCATCTCCGTGTCTCCCCCGTGCGCCCGTTCCATGGCCGGCGCTCGCCTGCCCGGACGCTCTTCAGGTTGCGTGCCGGGGCTGCGGACGGGCGAGCGTGCGGCGCGCCGGTCGCTTCCGCGGCGCCGGTGCGTGCGGAGGCCCGCGCCACCGACACGGGAGGGAACGCGCCGCCACAACCGGTGCCGCGTTGCGCCGTTCTCCGGGACGAGGTGCCCCGGGCGGGTCGATCCCAGCTTGCATCCGCAACGCGAAAGGGGGTCCCGGTATGGGACGGACGGAGTGGCAGGGAGTGAAGGGAGTCGGCGTGCTGGCGGCGTTGGCGCTCGCGGCGGCCGGCTGTGGGGACGACTACGACGACGACCGCAGGGACGACGGCCCGCAGTACCTGTACGGCGGCGGCACCGGCGCGCCGGCGGGCGCCGGGTCGGGCGCGGACGCGCCATCGGCCGGGAACGTCGGCGGCCAGGTCGGCATCGGCGCGGGCGGCGGCGAGGTCGGCGGCCAGGTCGGCATCGGCCCCGGGATGGGCGGCGCGAGCCCGACGGTGCCCGGCGGCACCCTCGCCGACCGCTGCGAGGCGGCGGGCTGGTTCGAGCCGCCGATGCCGCAGGACTTCCAGGGGCTGTCGGAGCCGGAGCTGCTGCAGGTGATCGTGGTCGTGAACGAGAACATCCTGCGGCTCTCCAGCTACGGCGAGCTCCGGAGCGAGTCGCCCGAGGTGCAGGACTTCGCGCGGTTCATGATCGAGGAGCACACGGCCGTGCTCGATCGGCTCTACCGGATCGCGGAGGAGCGCGGCGTCGACGTGAGCGGCAAGTCGGACGGCAAGCTGGCGGCACTGCTCCGCAAGGGCTCGCAGCACGGGCAGCGGCTCTTCCACGCGCAGGGCGGCTACGTCGGCGTCGTCCGCGGCGAGGACGCGGCGGGCGGCTCGACGAGCGAGGGCGACATGGCGCCGGAGCCGATGCCGACGTCGGGCTTCGACGGCTTCGACGACAACCAGGTCCAGCCGTGGAGCGGCAGCCTGGCGGGGCCGTACGGTGGCGGCCAGGGCCAGCAGCCGGGCCAGGGCCAGCAGCCGGATCGGATGCGCCAGCAGGCGGGGCCGCACTTCGACCGGATCTTCATGGAGG
>CAZDGH010000505.1:0-3012 GCA_964504805.1 uncultured Myxococcales bacterium
TCCTCACCTGTACGCTTCCGAACAGCGGGGCGGTACCGCGGGGAACCGAGTAGCAAGGGAGGCATACATGGCCAGCAAGTTCCGCATCCAGAACGCGGAGCTCCGAGGGAGCTCCGAGACCACGGTCGTCGTTCGTACGCGGGCAGGAAGCTGCATGGGAGTGAAGCTCGACGGCGTGGACAAGGGTGCGTTCGGCACCGGTGCTGTGCGGATGACGGTGGACTCGAGCGGCTGCAAGGTCACCGTCTGCTCGCTGCCGAAGGAGACATTCAGCTACGGCTCGGTTTACACCGAGCTCACCTTCCACGGCACGATCGATGTCTCCGTCGACGAGGACTTCCTCCTGGTCAAGTGCGCGGGAGGTGTGTCGTTCCTCTCGGGACCTCTTCCTGTGGACTCGACGGCCATCAACGGCGCCGACACGCTCGAGCTCTACAGCAACGAGGCGGACCCGCAGCCTCACAAACCCTGATCTTCCGACCCCCCTGTCCGCCGGGCTACACTCCTCGCACACCGTCGCGTGGAGGCACCCCGGCTTGGACCCAGGTCTGCTCGAGCGCTGCCTTCGCGACGATCCCGTCGCGTGGCAGGCGCTCGCGGACCACCTCCGGCCGTGCGTCGTCCGCGTCCTCGCCCGGGCGCTCGCCCGGGTCGACCGGGCCGCGATCGAGGACCTCGAGCAGGAGACGTGGCTGCGGCTGCTCGCCCAGGACCGGGCCCAGCTGCGGCAGGCGGCGGCGATGTCCGTGGCGGCGGTGGAGAGGCTCGCGACCACCATCGCCCTGAACCTCGTCCGGGATCATTGCCGCAAGATCGCGGTCCGCAAGGCGATTCCGGTCGACACCCTGGTCCCGCTCTTCGCCCGGGAGAGCCCAGGGCCGGAGAGCCTGGTCACCCGGGCGGAGCGGCTCGCGAGGAGCCGGCCGACCGCCGAGGACCTGGCCGGCTCCACCGATCCCCAGCGGGACCTGCTCATCTGGACCGCCTACTACGAGGACGGGGCGACCCCCCGCGAGATCGCGGCCCTGGAGCTCGGCATCTCCCTGAAGGGCATCGAGTCGGTCATCCACCGGCTGACGCAGAAGGTGCGCAAGCGCGCGAACCCGACCGGAGACGTCGGGTGAAGGGACTTCCGGTCCTCGCGCGTTCCTACGGTCGATCGCCATGAGCGCCCGCCCCGAGCACCCCACCGACGACGAGCTGAAGGCCTTCGCCTCCGGCAAGACCTCGGACGCGCTCGTCGCCCACCTGGCGACGTGCGAGCCGTGCCGCACAGGCGCGATGGCGCTCGCCCTCGGCACCCACCCCGGCGACGACGAGGAGGAGGCGCTCGTCCGCGCCGTCCTCGCCAAGGGGAACGCGCCCGACCTCTCCGGCCGCCCCGCCCCGCCCGTCGCCCGCCGCCGGATCGACCGGGCGATCGCCGGCGCCGGCGTCGCGCTCGCCGCCGCCGCGGCGGTCGCCCTGGTCTTCCTGCCGTCCGCGCCGCCGGAGCACGCGCTCGCGCCGCTCTACTCCGAGACGCGGCCCGTGCTCGGCCGCTTCGCCCTCGACCTGCCCTACGCGCCGTACGCGACCGTGCGCTCCGGCGACGGCCGCGGGCCCGACGACGCCGCGCTCGCCGCGCTCCTCCGCAGCAAGCACGACGATCCCGCCGCCGCCGCGCGACCGCTCGCCGCCCTCTACGCGCTCCGCCGCGAGGAGGGAGATCAGGCCCGGGCCGAGGCGGAGCTCGCCCGCGCCCCCGACGGCGCCGCCACCCGCAACGACCGCGGCATGGTCGCGCTGCAGTTCGGCGAGGCCGAGGCCGCGCTGCGCCTCTTCGACGAGGCCCTCGCCCTCGACCCGAAGCTCGCCGCCGCCGCCTTCAACCGCGCCGTCGCCCTCGAGGCGCTCGGCAAGCGGAAGGCGGCGGCCGAGGCCTGGCGCACGTACCTCGCCGTGGCCCGCGACGAGCCGGCGTGGTCCGACGAGGCGCGCGAGCGGCTCGGCAAGCTCGCCCCCTGACGAACCTGCACCGGGAGGAGACATCATGGAGCGGTGGAGCCTGGCCGCGGCGCTCGCGCTCGCCGCGTGCGCCCCGTACCCCGAGTCCGCGACGACGCCGGCGTGCGAGACTGCCGACGACTGCCCGGAGCGCCACCGCTGCGAGGCGGGTACGTGCGTCGAGGATCCGCCGGTCGAGCCACCCCCGGAGCCGTGCACCTCGGACGCCGACTGCCTCGAGGGCGAGGCGTGCGGCGGCGACGGCGTCTGCCGCGATCCGGCCACCTCCCCCACTTGCCCCGAGCGGCCGCTGTCCGAGCTGGCCGTCTGCGAGAACCACGATCCGCAGGCGTGCCCGTGCTACGCGGGGCGGGTCGCGTTCCACGAGGTCGACGAGGGCGGCCGCCTCTCCTGCGCCGGCGTCACTGGGATCTTCTCCGACCTGCTGGTGATCCGGCAGGACGGCTGCCACATCGAGGCCCTCGACGGCCAGCTCGACGGCGACCTCGTGGGCTTCGGCGAGGTGAAGCTGCGGATCGCGAACCTGCCGAACGCCACCGCGTGCAGCGCGCTCCCCGATCGCTGGGCGCCGCTGGGGGACGACGGCCGTCCGGCGGTGAGGATCAAGTGCTCCGCAACCTGCCTCCTCTTCATGGAGCAGCTCGCGCCGCCCGCGCCCGAGCGCCTCGTCCCCGACGGCACGTTCGTCATGGGCGCTTCCCCGCCGCCGCCGGATCGGCCGGAGGAGTCGCCGGCGCACCTCGCCGACGTCACCTGCTTCTACGCCGATCGCCTCGAGGTGACCCGCGAGGCGTACCTCGAGTGCCTCGACATCGGCCTCTGCGATCCGCCGTCGTACCCGGACGCCGAGCCGACCCGCGAGACGTTCTTCGCCGCCGCGCACCGCGCGCTGCCGATGACCCACGTGACGCTGCGCCAGGCCGGGCAGTACTGCCGCTCCGTCGAGAAGGCGCTCCCCACCGAGGCCGAGTGGGAGCGGGCGGCCCAGGCCGAGGCGCCATCCCG
>CAZDGH010000506.1:0-2982 GCA_964504805.1 uncultured Myxococcales bacterium
TGCTCGAGAACCCCGGCTGGTACACGCAGTACACGCCGTACCAGGCGGAGATCTCCCAGGGCCGCCTCGAGGCGCTGCTCAACTACCAGACGATGATCGCGGACCTCACCGGTCTGCCGCTCGCCAACGCCTCGCTCCTCGACGAGGGCACCGCCGCCGCCGAGGCGATGGCGATGCTCCGGAGCGTGCACGGCAAGAGCGACGCCGGCGCGTTCTTCGTCTCCGAGCGCTGCCACCCGCAGACGATCGCGGTGGTGCAGACGCGCGCCGAGCCGCTCGGCATCCGGGTGGTGGTCGGCGATCACGAGACGCTCGCGCCCGCGCCCGACGAGTACTTCGGCGCCCTGGTGCAGTACCCGGCCACCGACGGCCAGGTGATCGACTACCGCGGCTTCGTGGAGAAGGCCCACGCCGCGGGCACGCTCGTCGTCGCGGCCTGCGACCTGCTCGCGCTCTGCGTGCTCGCGCCGCCGGGCGCCTGGGGCGCGGACGTGGCCGTCGGCTCGAGCCAGCGCTTCGGCGTGCCGCTCGGCTACGGCGGCCCCCACGCGGCGTTCTTCGCCACCCGGGCGACCTACGCCCGGAGCATCCCCGGCCGGCTCATCGGCGTGTCGGTGGACGCGAGCGGCAAGCGCGCGCTCCGGATGGCGCTGCAGACCCGCGAGCAGCACATCCGCCGCGAGAAGGCGACGTCGAACATCTGCACCGCGCAGGTGCTGCTGGCGGTGATCGCCTCGATGTACGCCGTCTACCACGGCCCGAAGCGGCTCCGCGGGATCGCCTCGTACGTGCACGGGCTCACCGTGGCGCTCGCCGCCGGGCTGGAGAAGCTCGGGCTGAAGCCGGCGCACGGCGCCTACTTCGACACGCTCCGGATCGACTGCGGCGCCGCCCGCGCCCGGGAGATCCACGCCCGCGCGCTCGCCGCGAGGGTGAACCTGCGGCCCCTCGCCGAGGGCTCGATCGGCGTCTCGCTCGACGAGGCGACCACCGCCGCCGACGTCCAGGAGCTGCTCCGGATCTTCGGCGGCGACGGCGCGAAGGTCGAGGTGGCCGCCGCGGGCAGCGCGCTCCCGCCGGCGCTCGAGCGGCAGGGCGAGATCCTCACCCACCCGATCTTCCGCACCCACCACTCCGAGACGGAGATGCTGCGCTACGTGCGCGGGCTCGAGGCGAAGGACCTCTCGCTCACGCACTCGATGATCCCGCTCGGCAGCTGCACGATGAAGCTCAACGCGACCGCCGAGATGATCCCGATCTCGTGGCCGGCGTTCAACCGGCTGCACCCGTTCGCGCCGGCGGAGCAGGCCGCGGGCTACGCGGCGCTGTTCGGGCAGCTCGAGACCGCGCTCTCGGAGATCACCGGCTTCGCCGCGACCTCGCTGCAGCCGAACGCGGGCTCGCAGGGCGAGTACGCCGGCCTCCTGGTGATCCGCCGCTACCACCAGGCGCGCGGCCAGGGGCACCGCGACGTCTGCCTCATCCCGCAGTCGGCGCACGGCACCAACCCGGCGTCGGCGGTGCTCGCGGGCGCGCGCGTCGTCGTCGTGCGCACCGACGACCAGGGCAACATCGACGTCGCCGACCTGAAGGCGAAGGCGGCGCAGCACGCGGACCGCCTCCTCGGCCTGATGGTCACCTACCCGTCGACCCACGGCGTGTTCGAGGAGGCGATCCAGGAGATCTGCGCCGTCGTCCACGACGCCGGCGGCCAGGTGTACATGGACGGCGCCAACATGAACGCCCAGGTCGGTCTCTGCCGGCCCGGCGACTTCGGCGCCGACGTCTGCCACCTGAACCTGCACAAGACGTTCTGCATCCCCCACGGCGGCGGCGGCCCGGGGATGGGCCCGATCTGCGTCGCGAAGCACCTGGCGCCGTTCCTCCCGACGCACCCGGTGGTGAAGACCGGCGGCGCGCAAGGCATCGGGCCGGTGTCGGCGGCGCCCTGGGGCTCGCCGTCGATCCTCCTCATCTCCTGGATGTACATCCGGATGATGGGCGGGGCCGGCCTCACCGAGGCGACCAAGGTCGCGATCCTGAACGCCAACTACGTCGCCAAGCGCCTCGCGCCGAGCTACCCGGTGCTCTACGCGGGCAAGCAGGGCCGCGTCGCCCACGAGTGCATCCTCGATCTGCGGCCGCTGAAGCGCAGCGCCGGGATCGAGGTCGAGGACGTCGCCAAGCGGCTCATGGACTACGGCTTCCACGCGCCGACGGTGTCGTTCCCGGTCGCCGGCACGGTGATGATCGAGCCGACCGAGAGCGAGCCGAAGGCCGAGCTCGACCGCTTCGTCGAGGCCATGACCTCGATCCGCCAGGAGATCGCCGAGGTCGAGTCCGGCGCGCAGCCGAAGGACGACAACGTCCTCGTCAACGCCCCGCACACCGCCGACGCGATCATGGCCGATGCCTGGACCCACCCGTACCCGCGGCAGCGCGCCGCGTTCCCCGCGCCGTGGGTCCGCGCCCACAAGTTCTGGCCGTCGGTCGGGCGCATCAACAACGTCCTCGGCGACCGGAACCTGGTGTGCTCGTGCCCGCCGGTGGAGGCGTACGAGGAGGCGCGCGCGTAGCCGCCGCTTCGCGGCGAGGCTCCAGCAGCCAGGCTCCGGGCTCCAGCCGGCCGGCGCCGTGTCTGGCCGGAGCCTGGAGCCTGGAGCCTGCCTCACCGAGGCGTCCGCAGTCCCAGCCTCTCCCGCAGCGCCTGCCCGAGCTCCTGCGGGAGCGACTGCGCCGCCGAGGTGACCGAGAGCGTCGCGTCGGGCTCGGTGCGGCCGCGGGCGCGGGCGGCGTCGACGCGGGCGAGCGCGGCCTCGAGGCCAAGGCCGGCGGCGGCGAGGGAGGTCGCGGCGTCGTCGAGGAGCGGCGCCGCCTCGAAGCGGCGGCCCTCGAGGAGGATGGCGCGGGCGAAGCAGGCGTCGAGGCGCGCCGAGAGGGGCGGCGCGTGCACGTGGCGCCGGGCGGCGAACGCGGCGGCCT
>CAZDGH010000507.1:0-2979 GCA_964504805.1 uncultured Myxococcales bacterium
GGTCGTCCCGCCCGCTGCGGCGACGTCGACGCCGGCGGCGGGCGAGGCCGGCGCGCCGTCCACCGCGGACGAGCAGTTCGACATGCGGGTGAAGGGCCTCGAGGAGCACGTCAACGACCTCAAGGAGAAGATCTTCCGCACCAAGGCGCGCCTGCTCCTCCTCAACGAGAAGGTGATGGGCGGCGACCTCCTCTCCGGCGCGAAGGCGGTGATCTTCCACCGCAACGAGATGGGCGGCTCGTTCGTCCTCGAGTCGGTGAGCTACCAGCTCGACGGCGCGCCCATCTACACCAAGGTCGACGTCGACGGCGACCTCGACAAGCGCGAGGAGTTCGAGATCTTCAACGGCCGGATCGTCCCGGGCCGGCACACCGTCTCGGTGCGCATGGTCTACAAGGGCAACGGCTTCGGCCTCTTCAAGTACCTCGAGGGCTACAAGTTCAAGGTCGCCCAGAGCTACGAGTTCACCGCCGACGGCGGCAAGGTCACCACCATCAAGGTGATCGGCTACGAGAAGGGCGGCCTCACCACCGACCTCAAGGAGCGCCCGGGGATCCGCTTCGACGTCGCGGCCTCGAAGGACGGGCCGTCCGCCTCCGCCAAGAAGGACGACGAAGGCCGGTGAGCCGTACCCCCACAGCGCTCGCGCTGCTCGCGGCGCTCGGCGCCGCCGCGCCGGCGTCCGCGCAGACGACCGAGCAGCTCCTCGCCAGGGCCGAGAAGACCGTCTCCGACCTCGAGGGGCGGCTGCTCGTCGTCGAGAAGCTGTACGCCCGCGAGAACGAGCAGTCGGAGCTCGAGGGGCTGATGCAGCGGTTCTCGGACGCGGAGATCCAGTACCTGCTCGGCGAGTACAACAACGCCGCGGTGCTGCTCTACGACCTGGTCGAGGAGCGGCGCTTCCGCGAGAGCGGCAAGCTCGGCGACGCCTACTTCTACCTGGCCGAGGCGCTGTTCCAGCAGCGCAACTTCCTCGGCTCGCGCCGCTACTTCAAGGAGATCCTCGAGCGCCGGGAGGGCCGCTACGTGCGGCAGGCGCTGAAGCGCTACCTCGAGGTGTCCGCGAAGCTGAACGACTTCTCCGGCATGGACGACTACTTCCGGCTCGCCAAGGAGGCCTCGGCGACCGGCGAGCGTCCGGAGCTGTCGTACGTCTTCGCGAAGTGGAGCTTCCGCCGCACCGACCTGCCGCGGGAGGAGCGGCTGCGCCGCAGCGAGGAGCAGTTCCAGGCGCTGGTGGCCGGCGGCGGCTACGCCGTGCAGGCCACGTACTTCCTCGGCGTCATCGCCGTGGAGAAGGGCGACCTGAAGACGGCCGCGGAGAAGTTCGAGGCGGTCACCAAGCTCGCCTCCGGAGCCCGCGGCGACCCCGCGCTCGCCGAGCTCGGCCAGCTCTCGCTCGGCCGCGTCTACTACGAGCAGGGGAAGTTCGACGAGGCGATCGACCGCTACACGCGCATCGCCCAGGACTCGCCGTCGTTCAACGAGGCGCTGTACGAGATCGCCTGGACGTACGTGAAGAAGGGCGCCTACAAGGAGGCGCTCCGCGCGACCGACCTGCTCCTCCTCACCGCCGAGGAGACGACGCTCGCGCCGGAGGCCAAGATCCTCCAGGGGCACCTGCTGCTCCGGGTCGGCAAGTACGGCGAGGCGCGCGAGACCTACGAGGGCGTCATCAACGTCTACGCGCCGATCCGCGACGAGATCGACGCGCTGCTCACCACCCACGCCGACCCGATCGCGTACTTCAACGAGCTGCTCAAGCAGAACGCCGACACCCTCGACGTCACCCAGCTCCTCCCACCGGTGGCGGTGAAGTGGGCGACGACGGAGCGGGAGGTCGGAAACGCGCTCCGGGTGGTGAAGGACCTCGACGAGAGCCGCAAGGGCATCGACGAGTCGCGGGCGATCGCCACCCGGCTCCTCGAGAACCTCGGACAGGGCCGGGGCCTCGAGGCCTCGCCGACCCTCGCCGAGGGCATGGCCAAGGCCGAGGCGGCGGAGGCCGAGGCGCTCGCGGCGGAGCGCTTCCTGCTCCAGGCCGAGGCCGCGCTCATCGGCGACCGGCTCGGCGCGGCGACGAAGGCCGAGCTCGACCGGGTGCGCGCGGAGCGGCAGCAGCTCGAGGCGAAGTTCGCGGCGCTGCCGAAGACGCCTGAGGCAGTCGACGCCCGGAAGGCGCGGATGCTCGAGCGCGTCGACGAGATCGACCGGACGCTCTACCGGCTCGGCTACCAGGTGGAGTCGCTCGCCGCCCAGACGCGCGCGATCCAGAAGTGGCTCGCCGACACCAAGGACACCCGGAACTCCGACGCCGAGGGCGAGGCGACGTTCGCCGAGGCCCTGAAGCGTGAGGAGCTCGCGGCCGCGGAGCTGCGCAAGGAGTACGGCGAGCTCCGCAAGCAGCTGCTCGACGAGAAGGCCGCCATCGGCGGCGGCGGCGGCGGCGCGGCCGAGGCCGAGCTGCGCCGGCGCTACGAGGAGCTGCTCGGCCGCGAGCAGGCGATCACCCGCGAGGCCCGCGCCGGCGCCGCGGCGCCGCTGCTCGGGCGCGTCGACCGCGTGCGCGGCCAGCTCCACGAGGTCAAGGCGCGGGTGCAGGCGTCGAAGGTGAAGATCCGCGCGCTCGCCGACCGGCGCGCCGCCGAGATCCGCAAGGCGGTGCTCGCCGAGGCCGGCCTGCTCGACCAGTACGAGGGCGAGACCGCCGGCGTCACCACCGACGCCCGCGACCTCGTCGGCCGGATCGCCTTCGAGTCGTTCAAGCGGGTGCGGAAGAGCTTCTACACCCTGGTGCTCAAGGCCGACGTCGGCCTCATCGACGTCGCCTGGACGCGCAAGCGCGACAAGTCGTCGCAGATCCAGAAGCTGTCGCAGGAGAAGGATCGCGACCTGAAGGAGCTCGACGAGGAGTACCGCGACGTGCTCGAGGAGGAGCCGTGAGGTCGCTGCTCCTCGCCCTGGCGCTGGCGCTGGCCG
>CAZDGH010000508.1:0-2977 GCA_964504805.1 uncultured Myxococcales bacterium
CCGCGGCCACCGAGGCGCTCGCCGGCCGCGCCACCGTCGCCGGCCGCGCCACCGTCGCCGGCCGCGCCGGCGTCGTCGCCGCCGCCGCCCGCGCCCGCGTCCGCCTCGCACCCCGCGAGGGCCAGCGCGAGGAGCGCGGCGAGCCATCCCACCTGCACGTACCTTCCACCCATCGAGCACTCCGAGCATCGATCGCCAGCCGGCTGGCAGCAGGCTCCCGCGGACGACGCCGCTCCGCGGGGTTGCGCGGACGCGGCGGCTGCGATGGGAGCGGACGGGCGGCGTGTGCAGCGGTTGTGCCACAGAAGCGCACGTGGGGACAGCGAGGCCCGGGCGCGCGCCGCCGGCCGCGGTTTCTCCCGGGGGGCATGTCTGGTAGGAAACCGCCGCCATGGCCCGTCCGCTGAACGTCGTCTGCCTCGGTGGGGGCCCCGCCGGCCTCTACCTCTCGATCCTCCTCAAGAAGGCCCGCCCCGACGCCCGCGTCACCGTCGTCGAGCGCAACCCGCCGGGCGTCACCTTCGGCTTCGGCGTCGTCTTCTCCGACGAGACGCTCGGCTACCTCTCGGAGAACGACGGCCCGACGCACCAGGCGATCACCGCCGGCTTCGCCCACTGGGACTCGATCGACGTCCACGTCCGCGGCGAGGTGATCCGCTCGTCGGGCCACGGCTTCTCGGGGATCGCGCGGCGGGAGCTGCTCCGCATCCTCGCCGCGCGCGCCGAGGGCCTCGGGGTCGAGCTGCGCTTCGGCACCGAGGTGACGGACGTCGCGCCCTACAGGAGCGCCGACCTCCTCGTCGGCTGCGACGGCCTGCGGAGCCGCGTCCGCGCCACCTACGAGGACGTGTTCCGGCCCTCGCTCGACGTGCGCAAGGCGAAGTACATCTGGCTCGGCACCTCGAGGCTCTTCGACGCGTTCACGTTCCTGTTCGAGGAGACCGAGCACGGCCTCTTCCAGGTGCACGCCTACCGCTTCGACGACAGCACCTCGACCTTCATCGTCGAGTGCGCCGAGGAGACGTGGCGCAGGGCCGGCCTCGACCGGATGACGCCGGCCGACGGCGCCGCGTGGCTCGAGCAGGTGTTCGCGAAGCACCTCGACGGCCACCGGCTGCAGCTCAACAACTCGAGCTGGATCAACTTCACCACCGTGAAGAACGAGCGGTGGCACCACGAGAACGTGGTGCTGCTCGGCGACGCGGTCCACACCGCGCACTTCTCCATCGGCTCGGGCACCAAGCTGGCGATGGAGGACTCGATCGCCCTCGCGAAGGCGCTCGCCGCGACCGACGACGTCCCCGCGGCGCTCGCCGCCTACGAGGCCGACCGCCGGCCGATCGTCGAGCGCACCCAGAAGGCGGCGCAGGACAGCCTCACCTGGTTCGAGGAGTCGAGCCGCTACCTCGCCCTCGAGCCGCTGCAGCTCGCGCTCTCGCTGCTCACCCGCTCGAAGCGGATCACCTGGGACAACCTCGCGCTCCGCGACCCGCCGTTCGTGGAGCGGGCGCAGCGCTGGTTCGCGCGGAAGGCGGGCGTCTCGACGGAGCCGCCGCCGCCGCCGATGTTCACGCCGATCTCGTTCCGCGGCTGCACCCTCGGCAACCGCGTCGTCGTCTCGCCGATGTGCATGTACTCGGCCGAGGGCGGCACGCCGGACGACTTCCACCTGGTGCACCTCGGGCAGCGCGCGCAGGGCGGCGCCGGCCTGGTGATGGCGGAGATGACGAACGTCTCCGCCGAGGGGCGGATCACCCCGGGCTGCGCGGGGCTCTACGCGCCCGAGCACGTGCCGGCCTGGAAGCGGATCGTCGACTTCGTGCACCGGCACTCCGCCTCGAAGCTCGGCGTGCAGCTCGGCCACGCCGGCCGGAAGGCGGCGACCTGCCTGCCGTGGGCCGGCGGCTACGACGAGCCGCTGCCCGAGGGCGCCTGGGAGATCGTGGCGCCTTCGCCGCTGCCGTACCTGCCGCGCTCGCAGGTGCCGCGGGAGCTGACCCGCGCCGACCTGGACCGCATCGTCGCCGACTACGTCCGCGCCACGGGGATGGCGATCGAGGCCGGCTTCGACTGGCTCGAGCTGCACATGGCCCACGGCTACCTGCTCTCGAGCTTCCTCTCGCCGCTCACCAACGTGCGGAAGGACGCCTACGGCGGGAGCCTCGCGGCGCGGATGCGCTTCCCGCTCGAGGTGTTCGAGGCGGTGCGGGCGGCGTGGCCGGCGGAGAGGCCGATGTCGGTGCGGATCTCGGCGACCGACTGGGCCGAGGGTGGCCTCGACGGCGACGACGCGGTGGAGATCGCCCGCGCCCTCGCCGCCCGCGGCTGCGACGCCATCGACGTCTCGTCGGGCCAGGTGGTGAAGCACGAGAAGCCGGTGTACGGGCGGATGTTCCAGACGCCGTTCGCCGACCGCATCCGCCAGGAGGTCGGCATCCGGACCATGGCGGTCGGCGCCATCGGCTCCGCCGACCAGGTGAACACCATCCTGGCCTCGGGCCGCGCCGACCTCTGCCTGCTCGCCCGCGGGCACCTCCACGATCCGTACTTCACCCTCCACGCCTCGCTCGCCCAGGGCTTCGCCGCGCAGCCGTGGCCGGTGCAGTACCTCGCCGGGAAGACGCCGCCGCGGGGCTGACCCGCGCTACGGCGAGGCGGTCCCCGGCGCGACGAGCTCCCAGGCGCGGAGCCAGCGGGTCGGCCCGCCGTCGAGCTCCACCTCGACCAGCGCGCCGTGCACGCGCCGCACGCTGCCGGCCCGCGCCGGCGCGCCGGGGTCGGGCGACGCCACGACCCGCGCCCCTTCGGCGAACGGCGCCGGGCGCTCCGGCAGCGGACCCGGCCCCGCGGGCGGCACCAGCGTCCCGACGTCGACCCAGGCCACCGGCCCGTCCTCGAAGTAGAGCCAGGCGAGCCGGCCGTGGACCTCGGCGACGCGGGCGCGGCCGGGCGCGCCGCCGGGCTTCGGCGCGGTGAC
>CAZDGH010000509.1:0-2837 GCA_964504805.1 uncultured Myxococcales bacterium
ACAACCTCACCTGCTTCCTCGCCGGCACCGCGACCCACGTGCAGGACGGCTACGACGAGGCCACCTTCCAGGCCGAGGTCGCCGGCGGCGGCTTCGACTCGCTCCTCGACCGCGACGACCCGGCCAACCCGTTCCGCGACTGGAGCTGGGTGTTCGTGCCGTACTGCACCGGCGACGTCCACGGCGGCGATCGGGTGGCGGAGTACGGCGGGCGCGAGCTCCACCACAAGGGCTACCGGAACATGGAGGCGTTCCTGAAGCGCCTCGCCCCGACCTTCCCCGAAGCCACCCAGGTGCTCCTCTCCGGCTCCTCCGCCGGCGGCTTCGGCGCCCTGGTGAACTACGACCAGACCCGCGCCGCGTTCGCCGGCGCCCGGGTCGACCTGCTCGACGACTGCGGCCCGCCGCTGCCCCCGCCGTACTTCGCCGAGGACCGCGAGCAGATGTGGCGCGCCGCCTGGAACCTGCAGTTCGGAGAGGGCTGCGCCGAGTGCGCCGAGGACTTCCACGCCGTCTTCCCGTACTTCGCCGGCCGCTACCCCGACGCGCGCTTCGGGCTGCTCGCCCACACCCGCGACGGCGTCATCGGCTCCTTCTTCGGCCTCAACGGGCAGCAGATGGAGGAGGCGACCTACGCGCTCTACGACGACACCGTCGCGCCGCTCGGCAACGTGAAGGCCTACGTCGTCGACTCCGCCCGCCACACCATGCTCGGCGACGTCCAGGGCGAGGACTCGGCCGGGGTCGTCCTCGCCGACTGGATCGTCCAGCTCGTCTCCGGCGACGACGCCTGGACGAACGTCGACCCGCGGCCCTGATGCGCGTCGTCACCTGGAACGTCAACTCGATCCGCGCCCGGCGGGAGCGCCTCGTCGCGTTCCTCGAGCGGCAGCAGCCCGACGTCGTCTGCCTCCAGGAGCTGAAGTGCGAGCAGAAGGAGCTCGACGCCCTCGAGCTCGCCGCCACCGGCTACCAGCTCGCCGCCACCTGCCAGAAGACCTACAACGGCGTGGCGATCCTCTCGAAGCTGCCGCTCGAACAGGTGTCGGTCGGGCTCGGCGACGGCGAGAGCGAGGAGGGGCAGGCGCGGCTGATCGCCGCCACCGTCTCCGGCGTCCGTGTCTACTCCGCGTACTTCCCGAACGGCCAGACGGTGGGCTCCGACAAGTGGGCCTTCAAGCTGCGGTGGATGGAGCGGCTCCGCGCCCACCTCGACCGGGTGGCGAGGCCGGACCAGCCGCTCGCGCTCTGCGGCGACTTCAACGTGGCGCCGGAGCCGATCGACGTGCACGCGCCGGAGGAGTGGGAGAGCACCGTGCTCTACCACCCCGAGGTGCGCGAGAAGCTCCGGCACGTGCAGGCGTTCGGCCTCGTCGACGCCTTCCGGCTGAAGCGCCCCGAGCCCGGCCTCTACTCGTGGTGGGACTACCGGATGCTCTCCTTCCCGAAGGGGAAGGGCCTGCGCATCGACCACGTCTGGGTCACCGAGCCGCTGGCGAAGCGGGTGGTGGCGGCGTCGATCGACCGCGACGAGCGGAAGGGCAAGCAGCCCTCCGACCACGCCCCGGTGATCGTCGACCTCGAGTAGCCGCTACTCGGCGTTCCAGTCCGAGGCCGGCAGGATCTTGAAGCCGGTGTCGCCCTTCGGCGAGCGGAGCCGCACCACGCGGAGCGGCCACTTCCGGATCGTCTTGGTGCCGAGGCCCTCCTCGGTCTCGATCCAGAAGCGGTGGAACTCGAGGGTGTACTTGCCCTTGCCGCCGGCGTCGGCGAGCGCCTTCCGCACCGGGTTCTGCGGGTGCCAGTACACCTCCTTGTCGACCCGGAAGACGTAGGCGAACACCGGGTGGCTCTGGAGGAACGCCTGGGCGCGGGCGCGGGTCGGGTCGAGGAGCTGCCGCGCGTCGGCGGCGGTGAGCTCGTCGAGCTTCATGTCGCCCTCGGCGAGGTCGGCCGCGGGGCCGCCGCCGAGGAGCTTCGAGAGGGCGTTGCGGCCCTCCTTGTCGAGGGCGTCCACGTTCGCCCGCACGTCGGCGAGCTCGCCGGTCTCCGTCTTGGTCGGATCGCGGGCGGCGATCTTCCAGCTCGCCAGGGTGAAGATCTGCGCGGTCAGCGTGGCGCCGCCGAGGAGCGCCTCGCGCCCGGCCTCGGGGCCCTCGCCGGTGAGCGCCTTCAGGTAGGCCTCGGCGACCTTGCGCGGCTCGTCCGCGGTCGTGAGGGCGACCGGCGTCTCGACCACCTTCGACGAGCCGATCGGCCCCGCGGGGGCCGACTTCTTCGCCGGCGCCGCGGCGGCGGGGGCCGCGGTGGCGAGGGCGAGACAGAGGACGAGGGTGCGCATCGAGGCTCCGTTCACATGCAGTTGCCGTCGCACTTCGCCCACGCCTCGGTGCCGTTCTTGACGATCTGCGAGGCGGTGACGGTGAAGCTCCAGGTGTCGGGCGCCCAGTAGCCGGAGGTCAGGCTCACCGTCAGGTTCGGGCAGCTGAACTGCCACGAGCCGAACGTCTCGGTGTTGCCGGAGGCGGCGTTCCAGTAGTCGTAGCGGAGCGTGCCGTCGGCGTTGAAGACGAGCTGCTCGCAGCCGCTGCCGCCGCAGCCCGGGGTCCAGGCGCCGACGAGCTGGTCGGCGGCGAGGCACCCGCCGCCGCCCCCGCCGCCGCCTCCGCCGCCGGGGAAGCAGACGGTCCCGCCGGGATCGCCCTGGCAGGCGTAGCCGGTGCCGCAGTCGGCGTTGCTCGCGCAGCCGTCGAGGCAGAGGCCGGTGTTGCCGCCGGCCTGCACCGCGTAGCAGAAGTTCCCGGCGCCGCACTCGGTCGGGGCGGCGCAGTTCTTGG
>CAZDGH010000510.1:0-2829 GCA_964504805.1 uncultured Myxococcales bacterium
CCGGCGCCGCCGCCCTCGCCTCCGGTGCCGCCGGCGCCGCCGCCCTCACCGCCCGATCCCGCGCCTCCGTCCCCGGCGCCGCCGTCGTCTCCGGACGAGCCGTCGTCGCAGGCGGTTGCGGCGAGGAGCGCGAGCAGCGAGACCAGGGCGAGCGAGCGGCGCATGGCGTGTGCCTCCGGGCGGAGCGGCGCGCCCCGCGGTGAAGCGGCGCACTGTAAGGCGGCGGCGCGAGGGGCGGCAAGGCGCGGCGAGTCGGGCTCCGGGCTCCGGCGGGTGGCACGGCTGGGCGGCGGTGGCGCGTCCTCAGAAGAGAGAGAGCTGGCCTCGGGGGCGGCCGGGGCGGAGGGTCACGGGGCGGCCGACGGCGTGCTGCTCGGCGACGGCGAGGTCCGGGGCGAGGCCCGCGCGAGAGAGGGCGGCTTCGGCGGCGGCGCGCGCGAGGGCGGGGCGGTTGTTCTTCTCGGAGAGGTGGGCGAGGGTCACGTGCTGCAGGCCTTCGTGGCAGAGCCGCGCCAGCAGCGCCGCGCCCTGGTCGTTCGAGAGGTGGCCGAGGTCGCTCTCGATCCGGGCCTTGAGCCGCGGCGGGTACGGGCCGTTCCGGAGCATGTCGAGGTCGTGGTTGAACTCGAGCACCAGGCCGTCGACGCCGGCGAGGTGCGCGGCGACGGCGGGCGTCGAGCGGCCGAGGTCGGTGGCGAGGCCGAGGGTGCTGGTGCCGTCGGTGACGGTGAGGCACATCGAGCCCGGCGCGTCGTGCGGCGTAGGCGCGGTGCGCACCGTGAGGCCGCCGATGCGCACCTCGGCGCGGGTGCCGAGCGGGCGGAGCAGCGTCTCCGGCGGCTCGAACGGCACCTCGGAGAGCGTGCTCCGGCTGCCGTGGATCGCCGCCCCGCTGCGGCGCGCCGTCACCGCCACCCCGCCGACGTGGTCGCCGTGGCCGTGGGTGCAGACGATCGCCGCGAGGTCGGTGGCGGAGGCGCCGAGCTCCGCGAGCCGCGCCGCCAGGGTGCGGAACGGCAGGCCGCAGTCGAGGAGCAGCTGCGTCCCGCCGCCGGAGACCCAGAGCGCGTTGCCGGTCGAGCCCGACGCGAGGACGCAGTAGGTGAGCGCCATGGAGGCGGGCAGCCTAGCCGGAAGGTCCGACGTTCCCTAGAGTGCGCGGCCGTGGACTGGTCGACGATCTTCCGGGACAACGAGGCCGCGTGGGACGCGAAGACGCCCGTCCACGTGGCGAGCCGCTTCTACGACGTGCCCGGCTTCCTCGCGGGCGCGAGCACGCTGAACGCCGTCGAGCGGGAGCGCCTCGGCGACGTGCGCGGCCGGTCGCTCCTCCACCTGCAGTGCCACTTCGGCCTCGACACCCTCTCGCTGGCGCGGCTCGGCGCCCGGGTCACCGGCGTCGACCTCTCCGGCGCCGCGATCGAGGCGGCGCGGCGGCTCGCCGTCGAGGCGAAGCTCGGCGCCCGCTTCGTGAAGTGCAACGTCTACGAAACCCGCGCGCACCTTGCCGAGACGTTCGACCTCGTCTTCACGAGCTACGGCGTCCTCGGCTGGCTGCCGGATCTGCGACCGTGGGCGAAGGTCGTCGCCGAGAGCCTCGCGCCCGGCGGCCGCTTCGTGCTCGTCGAGTTCCACCCGTGGGTGTGGATGTCGCAGGTCGGCCCCGACCTCTCGATCCGCTACCCGTACTTCAACCGCGGGGTGATCTCGGAGGACGCCGAGAGCACCTACGCGGATCGCAGCGTGAAGCTCCGGCTCCGCGAGCACGGCTTCAACCACCCGATCGCCGACGTCGTGAACGCGCTCGTCGGCGCGGGCCTCCGCCTCGATCGGCTCGACGAGCTCGACGGCTCGCCGTTCGACGTCTTCCCCGGGATGGTCCGCGGCGAGGACGGCCTGTTCCGCTTCGCCGCCGCGCCCGGCATGGCGCCGCTCCTCCTCGCCGTGGAGGCCTCGCGGCCCTGACCGCTACGGCCGTCCCTGGCCGCAGCCCTCGGCGCAGTCCGGATCCTCGCAGTCGTCGAGGCCGTCGCAGTCGCCGTCGAGGCGGTCGCCGCAGTCGAGCTCGTGCTCGAGGCCCGAGGGGCACGCGCACGCGCCCGCCTCGCAGATCCGCCCCGCGGCGTCGCACGGGACGAGGTCGCAGTCGGCGTCGGCGCAGCCGGCGTCGCCGTCGCCGTCGAGGTCGTCCTCGCCGTCGCAGCGCTCGCGCGGCGGCTGGCAGGGATCGGCGTCGGCGCAGTCCGGATCGGCGCAGTCCACCGCGCCGTCGCCGTCGTCGTCCGCGCCGTCGGCGCAGGCGTGCTCCGCGCCGGGGCCGCCGGCACCGCCGCCGCCGCCGGCCGCCTCCTGCGGCACCTCGACGACGCACGAAGCCAGGAGCAACAGCGAGGACGCGAGGCCGGTGACCGCTCTCATGTGGTGCATCGTACCGCGGTCCCGCCCGGGCGCTCCCCACCGCGCGGAGCCTTCCCTCCGCGACGAGGAGCGCACACCTCGCCTCTCGGGCCGTCGGGCGTGGGAGGTGGCGAGGTGGGGTGGGTGCATCGGCTCGTGCCGCTGGCGGCGGCGCTCTGGTCGGCCTGCGGGACGAGCCCGATCTCGGTGCTCGATCCGGACGCGCCGGACGCGCCCGGGCTCCCGCCGCTCCCGACGCCGGCGCCGTTCGCGCCGCCCGCCCCCGCGGAGCGACCGGACGGGCCGGAGCGGATCCCGCCCGACGTCGCCGGCCTCGGCGCCTGCGACGCGCCCGGCTCGCGCGACGGCTCGCCGTGCGCCCACGGCTGCGGCGCCGGCGCCTGCAGCGCGGGCGTCTGCGTGCGCGGCCGC
>CAZDGH010000511.1:0-2720 GCA_964504805.1 uncultured Myxococcales bacterium
ACCGGCGTTTCGCTGCCCCAGGGCAACGATCCCGCGCCGATCCCGACGACGTCCTCGACGCCTTCGAGGTCCTCGCCTCCGGCCAGGCCGTCTCCGAGGCGGTCGTCGATCGCATCGCCCGCGAGCTGGTCGAGAACCTCGACCGCGTCGGCAACGAGGTCCGCGAGACCGGCGAGCTCGGCGTGCTCCTCGCCAAGGCCGCCCGCGGCCAGCGCCTCACCGCCGAGGAGCGCGCCAAGGCCCGCGAGCAGCTCATCGACCTCGCCAAGGTCGTGCCCTCGCTGGCGATCATCGCCGCGCCCGGCGGGATGCTGATCTTCGCCGCGCTGCTCAAGGTGCTGCCGTTCTCGATCCTGCCCTCGAGCTTCCACCCGAAGGAGAAGCCGAAGCAGGGCGAGCGGCGCCCGCGGGCGGCCGAGGTGCTGCGCCGGCCGCGGCGGTAGCGCCCCGCGCGTCAGCCGAGCCACAGCTCGAAGTCGATCACCGCGTTGTCGGTGCGCACGCCGGTCGCGCCGCGCAGCTCGAGCACCTCCGGCGGCAGCGTGCCCTCCCAGACGAGCCGGTCGTCGACGAAGACGCGGAGCTCGCGACCGTGCCGCTCGGCGTGGAGCACGGTGCCGGCGAGGGCCAGGGCGGGATCGAGGGGCGCGGTGCTCGTGGGCAGCACGAGCGCGTAGCCGCCCGTCCCGCACTCGCGGTGGATGTTCGAGTCGGGGTTCACCTTCACCTCGACGGCGATGCCCTCCGCCGGCTCGAGCCGCCACATGACGTAGACGACGTTGCAGCTGTCCTGCGCCAGGAGCTTGATGCCCGCCTGCCGCCGGATCCGGCCGGAGTTGAACGGCACGGTCTCGGCGCTCGGGCCCAGGTAGCGGAACCGGAGCTCGGCGACCCGGGTCGAGCGCGGGCCCACCGCGCGGAACACCGGCTCGTCCACGTGGAACGTGCCGCCGGGGAGCTCGGTGAAGGTGCCCCGGCTCGGCACGAGCTGCGGGTGCTGGACCCTGGCGAGCGGCCGCAGCGGCGCCCGCGGCAGCGGCGCGAACCCCACGAGCGCGAACGAGAGGGCGACGACGCAGGCGGCCGCGGCGTGACGGCGGTGGAGAGCACCCATGACGCCTCCTCCCCGGGTTGTGCGTGTCGGACCGACGTGCCTGCGTCGAAGCTGCCGACGCTACGGCACCCCGGACACTCCCCGGCGCCGCGAGGCGCCCCCAGACCCGGTCGGGGCCTAGGCGATCGCCTTCGCGGCCTCGCGGACCGCCTCGAGCGTGTGCGCGAGCTCGTCCTCGCCGTGGGCGGCGGAGACGAAGGCGGCCTCGAACTGCGAGGGCGGGAGGTAGACGCCCCTGTCGAGGAGGGCGTGGAAGAACTTCCCGAAGCGCTTGGCGTCGGCCTTGCGGGCGGTGGCGGCGTCGACGACGTCCGTGTCGGTGAAGAAGACGGTGAACATCGAGCCGACGCGCTGCACGCGGTGCGGGACGCCGGCCTGCTTCAGGATCCCGGCGATGCCGTCGCAGAGCCTCGCGGTGGTGCGCTCGAGGTGCTCGTAGACCGAGCCGTCGTCGAGGGCGGCGAGCATGGCGGCGCCGGCGGCGACCGCGAGCGGGTTCCCCGAGAGCGTGCCCGCCTGGTAGACGGGGCCGGCCGGGGCGATGCGCTCCATCAGCTCGGCGCGGCCGCCGTAGGCGCCCACCGGGAGGCCGCCGCCGATCACCTTGCCGAAGGTGGACAGGTCGGGGCGGATCTTGAACCGCTCCTGCGCGCCGCCGCGGGCGAGGCGGAAGCCGGTCATCACCTCGTCGAAGATCAGCACCGCGCCGTGCTGCTGGGTCACCGCCCGGAGCGCCTCGAGGAACCCCTTCGCCGGCGGGATGACGCCCATGTTCCCGATCACCGGCTCGAGGATGACGCCGGCGATGCTGCCGCCCTCGGCGGCGAAGAGCTGCTCGAGCGCGGCGACGTCGTTGAACGGCAGGGTGAGCGTGTGCTTCGCCAGGTCCGCGGGCACGCCCGGCGAGTCGGGGAGCCCGAGGGTGGCGACGCCGGAGCCGGCCTTCACCAGCAGTGAATCGCTGGCGCCGTGGTAGCAGCCGTCGAACTTGACGATCCGGTCGCGGCCGGTGGCGCCGCGGGCGAGCCGGATCGCGGCGGCGGTGGCCTCGGTGCCGGACGAGACCAGGCGCACCTTCTCGATCGACGGCACCAGCGCGCGGATGGCGGCGGCGAGCTTCACCTCGCCCTCGTGCGGCGCGCCGAAGCTCGTGCCGCCGGCGGCCGCGGCGCGGATCGCCTCGATCACCGGCGGGTAGGCGTGGCCGAAGAGGAGCGGGCCCCACGAGCCCACGTAGTCGACGTAGCGGTTGCCGTCGACGTCGACGAGCCAGGCGCCCTCGCCGCGCTGGAAGAACACCGGGTCGCCGCCGACGCCGCGGAACGCGCGGACGGGCGAGTTCACCCCGCCGGGCATCAGCTCCTTGGCCTTCAGGAAAAGGGCGGCGCTCTTCGGGCGGGCGGTCACGGCGTGGCTCCTCCCGCCTCGGCGGGGGCTGGGGACGGCTTCTCGGCCGGCGCCTTCGGGGCCGGGGGCGCGTCGGGCGCCGGTGCCGGCGCTGGCGCGACCTCGGCCTCGGGCTCGGCGGTGTCGGCCGCCGCGGCGGGCTGCTTCCGCGGCCGGGGCGGCGCCTCGCCTGCCGCTCCGGCGGCAGCGGCGGCCTCGG
>CAZDGH010000512.1:0-2700 GCA_964504805.1 uncultured Myxococcales bacterium
ACGCGCTCGCCGCCGCGCTCGCGGGTGGCGCCGCCGCCGAGCCGCTCGAGCCTGTGGCGCGCGGCCCGTGGGGCGGCGTCGCCGGCCTCGTCGGCTGGGACGGCACCGCCACCTTCGGCGCCGTCGACCGCGCCTACGTCCAGGCGGGCCGCGAGCTCAGGCTCCAGGCCGGCGCGCCCGCGGGCCCCGGCGCCTTCGACGCCGCGGGCGCTTCCCTCGACGCCCTCGCCGCCGCCCTGGCGATCCGCCGCCCGTGATCCTGCTCGTCGACAACTACGACTCGTTCACCTTCAACCTGGTGCAGTACTTCCTCGAGCTCGGCGCCGAGGTCGAGGTGGTGCGGAACGACGAGCTCGACGTCGCCGGCCTGCGCGCCCGGCGGCCCTCGCACCTGGTGATCTCGCCGGGCCCGTGCGATCCGGACCGCGCCGGCGTCAGCCTCGCCGCGGTCTCCGCGCTCTCGGGCACGCTGCCGCTCCTCGGCGTCTGCCTCGGGCACCAGGCGATCGGCCAGGCCTTCGGAGGTCGGGTCGTCCGCGCGCGGCGGGTGATGCACGGCAAGACGAGCACCCTGCGGCACGAGGGCACGGGCCTCTTCGCCGGCCTCCCCGCGGCCCCGGTGGTCGGGCGGTACCACTCCCTCGCCCTCGACCGGGCCACGCTCCCGCCGGAGCTCCGGATCACCGCCGAGAGCGAGGACGGCGAGATCATGGCCGTCGCCCACGAGGCCCACCCGACCCACGGCGTGCAGTTCCACCCGGAGTCGATCCTGACCCCGGACGGGAAGGCGCTGCTCCGGAACTTCCTCGCGATCGCCTAGCGGCTCTCCGGCGGTCCCGGATCGGCGTCGCTCGCCGCGGACTCCGGATCGACCGCGGCCTTCGCCCGCGCCGCGGCCCGCACCGCCGAGCGGGTGGCGAGGATGCTCGTCAGGATCGAGGTGAGCAGGACGCCGAGGATCACCGAGAGCGAGACGACGATCGGCACGTGGTACCAGCGCACGATCAGCATCTTCACGCCGACGAACGAGAGGATGATCGCCAGGCCGATCTTCAGGTGCACGAACTTGTCGAGCACGTTGGCGAGCAGGAAGAACAGCGAGCGCAGCCCGAGGATCGCGAAGATGTTCGAGGTGAAGACGATGAACGGGTCGGTGGTCACCGCGAAGATCGCCGGGATCGAGTCGACCGCGAAGACGAGGTCCATCGCCTCGACCACGACGAGCGCGGCGAGGAGCGGCGTCGCCAGCCTCCGGCCGTTCTCCCTGGTGAGGAACTTCTGGCCGTCGTAGTGCTCGGTGGAGGGCACGAGCCGGCGGAAGAGCTTCAGGATCTTGTTGTCGCGCGGATCCGGGTCCTCGTCGCCCGCGGCGAAGAGCATCTTCCCGCCGGTGAAGACCAGGAAGGCGCCGAAGAAGTAGAGGATCCACTGGAAGCGCGCGACGAGCTGCGCGCCCAGCACGATCATCACGCCGCGCATCACGAACGCGCCGAGGATGCCCCAGAAGAGGACGCGGTGCTGGTACAGCTTCGGCACGCCGAAGCTCGAGAAGACGAGGGCGATGACGAAGAGGTTGTCGACCGAGAGGCTCTCCTCGATCACGTAGCCGGTGAGGAACTCGAGGGCCTTCTCCTGCCCGCGGTACCACCAGACGAAGCCGGCGAAGCCCAGGGCGAGCGACACCCAGACCACGCTCCAGCCCAGCGCCTCCTTGCTCGAGACCTCGTGCGCCTTCCGGTGGAAGACGCCCAGGTCGAGGGCGAGGAGCACGATGACCAATCCGAGGAAGCCCGCGAAGAGCAGGGGGCTTCCGGAGCCGTAGTCCAAGGTTCGACCTCGTCAGAGCCGTCCGGGGCGCGGAGATCTAGCCGCCCCGCCGGCTCCTGACAACCCGCGTCTCTAGGCGAGCTTCGCGAACAGCTCGAGCAGCTTCGCGTCGTCCACCGAGCCCGCGTGGCCCGCGACCGACAGCGTCACCAGCGCGTCGACGAGGAGCTCCCTGTCCTCCGGCGCGCAGGGGAGTTCGCCGCGCTGGAGCGCGAGGAACCGGCCCTTGGCCCAGTCGGCGAGCGCCGCCGCCGAGAGCTTCGAGGCGAGGCGGTCCTGGATCCGCGCCGCGACCTCGGCCCGGGTGAGCACGCCGGGACGGCCGGGCGGCGCGCCGCGGGTGCGCGCCGGCGCGCGGCCGAGGGTCTTCGGCTTCGCCTTCGGCGCGGGCGTCGCCGAGGCGGGCCGCGTGGGCTCCGGCGCCCGCGCGCGCTTGCGGCCCAGGCTCTTCTCCGGCGCGGGCCCCGCGAGCCGCCGCTCCTTGCGACCGCCCGCCGTGCCGGCGAGCCGCTCGAGCGCCTCGAGGTACGAGCCGACGCCCTTGCCGGCGATCTGCGCCTCGCAGACGTCGGCGATGACGCTCTTGCGCCGGAACGGCTCGCGCTCGTGGATCTTGGTGAGGTGCACCTCGAAGGCGCGCGCCTTCACCGCGGAGATGGCGTCGCGGAGCGCGTAGCTCGTGTGGGTGAGCGCGGCGGGGTTGAGCACGATCCCGTCGAGCCAGCGGCGCTCGAGGTGGATGCGGTCGATGAGCTCGCCCTCGTGGTTCGACTGGAAGATCTTCAGCTCGTGGCCGAGCTCCCGCGCCCGGGCGCGGAGCTGCTCGTCGAGCTCGAGGAGCGTGAGCTTCCCGTACACCTCGGGCTCGCGCTC
>CAZDGH010000513.1:0-2687 GCA_964504805.1 uncultured Myxococcales bacterium
GGCCGTGGCAGGTGCGGGAAGGCAGGCGCGCCGACGATTGACTTGGCCTGGGCCGGCGTCGATCATCCTCCCAACGCGTCGCGTCGGCCGCTCCCCGCGGCCCTCCCGCCGCACGCGTGAGGATCGCCTTGGCCGAGCACGAGTCCCCCTCCCCCGGCTCCCCCGACGCGTCCCGTCTCCCGAAGGTCATCAAGCGCTACACGAACCGGAAGCTCTACGACACGGTCGAGAGCCGGTACGTGACGCTCGACGAGATCGCGGAGATGGTGAAGGCGGGGACCGAGGTCCAGATCGTCGACAACCGGAGCAAGGACGACCTCACCTCGGTCACCCTCGCCCAGATCATCTTCGAGGAGGAGAAGAAGAAGTCGAAGATGCCGCTGGGGATGCTCCGCGACATCATCCGCACCGGCGGCGAGCGCCTCACCACCTTCATCGCCGACGAGGTCGAGCCGCGCGTCTCCGCCATCCGCGAGGGCACCGTCCAGGGCATCGCCAAGGTGCTCAAGCGCGGGGAGTCCTCGGAGGAGGCGGCCCAGGTCTCCGCCGCCCCCGAAGCGGCGGCCGAGACGAAGCCGACGGCGAAGGAGCAGGCGCGCGAGTTCGTGCGCAGCTCCAAGGACAGCATCGAGGAGTGGCAGAAGCGCCTCGACGATCGGGTCCGCGGCGCGTTCGAGACCGTCTCGGGGCTGCCCACCCTCCACCGCGAGGTGCAAGCCTTGCGAGACAAGCTCGCGGAGCTAGAGAAGAAGCTGGAGGAGCACAAGTAGGCCAAGGAGGTCGTCGCCATGCAGTTCGTCGTGCACGGACATCACCTGGAGCTCACCGACTCGCTGAAGGCCCGCTGCGAGGCGCACATCCTCGAGCGTGCCGAGAAGCTCGTCGACAACCCCGCCGCGCGGCTCGAGGTCGAGCTCGGCGACCAGTTCGGCCAGAAGCACGGCAAGGGCGACAAGTCCTGCCGCATCGACCTCCGGGTCCCCGGCCTCGCGCCGATCCACGTCTCGGAGCTCCGGCCGACCATGGCCGAGGCGATCGACCTGGCGGCCGACCGCCTGATCGAGGCGCTGAAGCGCGGCAACGACAAGAAGGCGAGCGCCCGCCGCCGCGGATCCGGCAAGCGCGACGAGCTCGACGCCGCGCCGACGGCGGAGGAGCTGGAGGCCGAGTAGCCGCCCGCCCGCCGTGCAGCACCCCTGCGCCCCGGCTCGCCGCCGGGGCGCAGCCGTTCCTGGGTCGCCCCGTCCCTACCTTCAGGAGCGGAGGACGACATGTACATCCAGCTCAAAGGGCTCGCCGTCGAGCTCGACGACCGGCTGAAGACGTACGTCCACGACCACGTGATCGAGCCCTTGCAGCGGGTCTACGACCGCGAGGGCTCACGGCTCGAGATCGAGCTCTCGGACGACAACGGGCCGAAGGGCGGCCTCGACAAGCGCTGCCGCATCACCTTCGAGATGCCGTTCACCCGGGGGATCACCGTCACCCAGCTGGGCACCACGCCGTACGAGGCGATCGACCTCGCGGCGAACCGCTTCCGCCACCTGGTGCGCCGCTACAAGGGCTGGAAGCTCGACCGCCCGCGACGGCCGGTGAAGTACTTCGTCGCCAAGGTCGCGAACGGCGAGCTCGAGCCGGACGCGACGCCGGAGGAGCTCGATCCCGAGGTGGACTCGCTCGGCGCCGTGGAGCGGGCGGAGGCGCTCGGCCAGGGGGAGTGAGCCGCTACGGCTCCTCTTCCCACCGGAACGGCGGGAAGATCGTCGCCTGCCGGTCGCGGAAGGTGAAGTAGCGGGCCGGCCGGTGCCTGCCGACCTTCACGCCCTCGGCGGGCTCGACGAGCGCCGAGGCGAGGAGCTTCTTGCGGAAGTTCGCCCGATCGAGCGTGCGGCCGAGGATCGCCTCGTAGACCTGCTGCAGCTCGTGGATGGTGAAGCGCTCGGGGAGCAGCTCGAAGCCGACGGTCATGTACTCGAGCTTGGCCCGGAGGCGCTCGGTCGCGCGCCGCAGGATCTCGCCGTGGTCGAACGCGAGCCGCGACGGGAGCCCGCCGGGCGGGAGCGGGTGGAACGCCGCCTGGCCCTCGCGGGCCCCGGGCCGCACGACGAGCCGCTCCGCCGGCGCCAGCGCCCAGTACGCCACCGAGATGACGCGCGTCCGCGGATCGCGGTCGGGCGCGCCGAAGGTGTAGAGCTGCTCGAGGAAGACGCCGCGGGCGCCGGTCTCCGCCTCGAGCACCCGCGCCGCGGCGGCGTCGAGCGACTCGTCCATCCGCACGAAGCCGCCGGGCAGCGCCCACCTCCCGCGGAACGGGTGCTCGGCGCGCTCGACCAAGAGGACCTCGAGCCTCGCCGGATCGCCCTCCGGCGCCCCCGGGTCCTTGCGCACCGTGAACACCACCACGTCCACGGTGACCGACGGCCGCGGGAACGCGGACGCGTCGTACGTCGCCAGGAACCGCGCCTCGCCGTCCCGCGCCTTCGCCAGGGGCGGCAGGATCGTCGGCCGCCGCGGTCGCGGCAAGCGCGGACCGCCGCTTCGCGGCGGGGCTCCAGGCTCCGCCGCTTCGCGGCGGGGCTCCAGGCTCCGCCGCTTCGCGGCGGGGGCTCCAGGCTCCGCCGCTTCGCGGCGGGGCTCCAGGCTCCAGGCTCCAGGCTTCAGCCAGCAGGCTGCTCGGCGCTTCGCGC